>CAJTSP010000025.1 GCA_910578965.1 uncultured Oscillospiraceae bacterium | reverse complement strand
CAACCGCAATATCATATTTTGCGGCGATTCTGCTTGAGAAAAAAGTCGGGGGGGGGTAAAAGAAAAATTGTAATAGGCTTTGCTGCCTATTGCATATCGCTGCTTTTTTTATTTAAATATTTTGGCTTTTTTTGTGAAACGGCGGCGGCTGTTGCCGGTTTGTTTTCTGTACAGTTGCATCCTGTAACACTGAGCCTTTTGCTGCCTGTTGGGATTTCGTTCTATACCTTCCAGACGCTGAGCTATGTAATAGACGTCTATAGGGGAAAGATAAAGGCCGAACGGGACTTTGTGGCATACGCGGCGTTTATATCCTTTTTTCCGCAGCTCGTGGCAGGGCCTATAGAGCGCACCGATAATCTTTTGCCGCAGATCCATTCCGTAAAAAGATTTGACTGCGGCCTGGCAATGTATGGGGCGAGGCAGATGCTCTGGGGCTTTTTTAAAAAGATCGCGGTGGCAGATGTCGTGTCGGTTTATGTAGACAGGGCGTATTCGGGGCTGAGGGGCTGTACCCCGCTGGATTTATGTATAGCGATATTCTTTTTTACCATACAGATTTACTGCGATTTTTCAGGGTATTCGGATATTGCCATAGGGGTGGCAAAGCTGTTTGGGATCAATTTAACAAAAAATTTCAGCAGCCCGTATTTTGCGCTTTCGGTCCGGGAATTTTGGAGCCGCTGGCATATATCCCTGTCCACATGGTTTAGGGATTATGTGTATATTCCCCTGGGAGGGAGCAGGTGCTCAAAAATAAGAGGTTACTGCAACCTGATGGCCACCTTTTTGGTAAGCGGCTTGTGGCACGGGGCTAACTGGACATTTGTTTTTTGGGGCGGGATGCATGGAGCGGCCCAAGCCCTTGAGAGGCTGACGGGGCAGAAGGATAAAAGCGGCAAAGCGGCTGCAAAGGCAATACGCTGGCTGATTGTGTTTGCCTTTTGCAATGTTGCATGGGTGTTTTTTAGGGCAGAAAGTTTTGGCGATGCAATCTATATAATAAAAAATGCTTTTGGCGGCATAGCGGACATAAACGGGTATCTTCACAGCAATATCGGCATTTCAAGGGAAAGGGCTTTGTTTAGCTTGGCGGCCGTTGCGATTGTTTGGGTTTACGATTTCCTGTCGTTAAAAATAGACCTGATCCAATATGCAAACCAGGCAAACCGGGCCAAAAGGGCCGTTGTAATTGTTTGTGAATATGCGCTTGTTGCAATGATTGGCCTGGCGGTGCTGTACGGGGCCGGCTCGGATCAGTTTGTATATTTCCAGTTCTGATACGGCCCTGCGGCGGCAAGGCAAGCGAATCAAAACAGCAGTGCGTCCAGTAGGATTGAAAGGTGCCCGGAAATGAAAAAATTTGTGCGGAACATAACAGCCTTTTTCCTCCCGGTGTTTTTGGTTGCGGGCTTGTTTTATTTTGTGATAAAAAGCACGGGGGAGCTTGACCCTATCGAAAAAAATGCCGAAAAGCAAAGGGAAAACCCCGCTTGCATGATCGGGCTGGGCTATAATGAGCAGACGCCATATTATAAGCTTCTGAACGCAAATTATTACCGGGCCCCGATAATCTCGCTGGGGACCAGCAGGGTAATGCAGTTCAAGGGCGTTTGCTTTTATGGAGGTTTTTATAATTGCGGGGGCGCTGTTGTCAGCAATTATGACGAGTACAGGAATTTTCTCGAAAACCTGACGTATAGCCCAAGGTGCGTAATCATCGGCCTGGATGCATGGGTTTTTAACGGGGCATGGAATCAAACGGTATCGGCGCTCAACGAGGGGCAGGTCGTAAAAATCGACAGGGAGCCGGCTGCCCTTTTAGGCGCAATCGCAAGGGATTGGCTGGAGCAAAAATGGAGCTTTGCCGATCTTAGCAATTATCCGCAGCATATTGGGTTTAACGGCAGGGTAAAGGGCGAGGGGTTCATGTACGATGGGAGCTACTATCACGGGGCGGTATACCGGGTCCCGTCCTCGTCTGCCGATTATGGGTTTGCCGATACCCTCAGAAGGATCTCCCGGGGGGTCAGCAGGTTTGAATGGGGCGAGGATATCGACCCGGATACGGTTGCGCAACTGGACGGGCTGCTTGCGTATTGTGCCGGCAGGGGAATCCATGTGGTCGGTTTCCTCCCGCCCTTTGCCCCGAGCATATGCGAGGCCATGCAGCAAAGCGGGCATTACGGGTACCTTGGCAAGATCCCTCCCGTTTGCAGGCGCCTCTTTGAGCAGTACGGCTTTGAGTTTTACGATTATCTGGATGTTTCGGGGCTGGGCATGACGGACGGGTGCTTTTTGGACGGGTTCCACGGGAGCGAGGTTGTATATGCCCGCATCCTTGAGGATATGGCCGGGCAGGGGTCTGAAATAGGGCTGTATCTCGATAGGGGGCATACCAGGGAGCTGCTGGAAAATGCTTATAGCGGGTTTGTATTTGAGAAGCCGGAACGCGCGGCGGGGCAGGGGGAAGGATGAGCAAGGGCGCCCTTTTTAGGAGGGCGGCGTTTAGGGCGCGGGCGCCGCGGCGGGCCCTGCCCGGAATGCCGTTTTTCCCGCCTCCTCTTGACACCGGCTGCCCTGCGTGGTATGATGGCATTTGTAAAGAAAGCAGCATCCGGCTGGCCGCCGTGCTCGCCTTGGGGCCCTTTTGAGGGCCCGGGCCAAATCGCCGCGCTGCGCAGGCAGTGGCGGAAGGCGCTTTTGTGCGGCTGCTCCGGGATGGGGCGGCCGTTTTTTTGCGCGCTGCGCCGGGCGGCCCGGATGCCCACAGTCTGATATGGAGGTGTTTGACGATCGCTACCAACGGCAAAAAGGAACTGGAGATTAATGAGGCCATCCGCGACAGGGAGGTCCGGCTGATCGGGGCGGACGGCAGCCAGCTTGGCGTGATGAGCGCACGCGAGGCCCAAAGGCTGGCCGACGAGAAAAACCTCGACCTGGTCAAGATTGCCCCGCAGGCCCAGCCCCCGGTGTGCAAGATCCTGGATTACGGCAAGTACCGCTTTGAGCAGCAAAAGAAGGAAAAGGAAAACAAGAAAAACCAAAAGGTGGTCGAGATCAAGGAGATCCGCCTTTCCCTCAACATCGACATCGCGGACTTTAATACCAAGCTCAACCAGGCAAAAAAATTTTTGGCGGCCGGGCACAAGCTCAAGGTCTCGATCCGGTTCCGCGGGCGCGAGATGGCGCACACCAACTTAGGGCTGGATGTGCATAAGCGTTTTGCTGCCGCACTGCCCGAGGCCTCGGTGGATAAGCCCCCCAAGCTTGAGGGCCGCAGCATGCTCATGTTTATGAGCCCAAAGCCGGCCGCCCAGGCTCAAAACGCCCCTTCAGGCAAGTAACATCCCGTTTTTTACGGATCATTTTAGGAGGAACAAACAATGCCCAAGATCAAAACCCATTCTGGCGCCAAAAAGCGTTTCAAGCTCACCAAAAACGGCAATGTCAAGCGCGGCAAGGCCTACCGCAGTCACATCCTTACCAAAAAGAGCACCAAGCTCAAACGGGGCTTCCGCAAGGCGAGCTACGCCGACAAAACCAACGCGGCGGCCGTAAAGAGCATGCTGCCCTATGCGTAAGTGGGCGTTATGGCAGCGCATTTTTTGAGAAATTGACGAGAGATAAAGGAGTAAAAACAAATGGCACGAATCAAAGGCGCGATGATGACCCGCAAACGCAGGAAGAAGACCCTTAAGCTGGCCAAGGGCTATTACGGCAGCAAATCCAAGCATTTCAAAATGGCCAAGCAGCAGGTGATGAAGAGCGGCAACTATGCGTTTGCCGGCCGCAAGATGAAAAAGCGCCAGTACCGCAGCCTCTGGATCACCCGCATCAATAATGCTGTCCGCCCCTTGGGGATGAACTATTCCGCCTTCATGAACGGCCTCAAAAAACAGGGGGTTGCCCTCAACCGCAAGATGCTCAGTGAGATGGCTATCCACGACCCGCAGAGTTTTGCCGCCTTGGTGGAGAGCGTCAGGAAGGCCTGATTTTGATAAAGTTAGCTGCGCCCGCGCACCGGCGGGCGGCAGGGCGGGGATTCCGCCCGCCGCCCCGCAGCACGGGCGTTGCTTTTTTGAAATGCCCGCCGCGATAAACTCCCCGGGCCGCCCGCCCGGCGCGGGAAAAGCCTGGCTGCGTCCCAAAGGAGGGAAACGCCCCTTGCCCGAGTGCATTACCAGCCGCGAAAACGGCAAGATAAAATATGCCTGCCGCCTTGCGGGGAGTGCCGGCGCCCGCCAAAACGAGGGAGCCTTTTTGGCCGAGGGGTACAAGCTCTGCCGCGACCTTGCCAAAAGCTGCCCGCCTCGGCTGCTGTTTTACACCGAGGCGGCGCTGCAAAAGCACCCGCGGCTGGCCGAAACGCCCTGCCCGCAGTACCTTGTTGCGCCGCATGTGGCCCAGAAGCTGGCCGATACCGCGGCGGGGCAGGGGGTGTTTGCGGTGCTGGAGCAACCTCGGCCCCCGGCCGGTATCCTGCATACGGGCGGGCGCTACCTTGCGCTCGAACGGGTGCAGGACCCCGGCAACGTGGGGGCGCTTTTGCGCAGCGCGGCCGCCTTTGGGTATACGGCCGCCCTGCTTTCGCCCGGCTGTGCGGACCCCTTTGCACCCAAGACCCTGCGCGCCGGCATGGGCGCGCAGGGGGTGATCCCGGCCCTGCCGGCAGAGGACCTGCCTGCCGTGCTTGCGGGGCTCAAAGCGCAGGGGGTGGCCTGCCTTGCCGCCGCGCTGGAGGGCAGCCGCCCGCTGGGCGAGCTGGCCGGGCCATGGCCGGGGGGGCTTTGCATCGTGATTGGCAGCGAGGGGCAGGGCCTCAGCCGCGAAACCGTTGCCGCCTGCACTGCCAGCGTGCGTATCCCTATTGCGCGCGGCATCGAGAGCCTTAACGCCGCGGTTGCGGGCGGTGTGCTGCTCTGGCATTTTTGCGCCGGGGGGCAGTAAACAGCGCGGGCGTCCCGGAGGAGATGGCCGGCGCGGCCCGAACGCGGCCCTGTGCCTCAAGCGCCGCTTTGCCCCGCGGCAAGGAGGAACGCTATGACCGAATCCGAATCCATCCTATACTGGCTCTGGCTTAGCTGGGTGCTGGGCCCCGCGCCCGCCTGCAGTGGCGAGCTGCTGGCCCTTTACGGCGGCGCCGAGGGGGTGTTTGCCGCGCGTGGCCGGGAGGACCTTTCGGGCCTGCTGAGCCCTGCGCACACCGGCCGGCTGCTGGACGATACCCGCCCGCCGGCCAGCTTTGCCCCGCTGGCCTGCCGCTGCGAGGCGCTGGGGGTACGGATCCTTTGCTGGGGCGGCCCGGGCTATCCGGCCGCCCTGGCCGCCTTGCCGGACGCGCCGCCGGTGCTTTACTGCACCGGGCTGCTGCCGCAGGACGGCGCGCCCTATGTGGGCATGGTGGGCAGCCGCCGCCCCAGCGAGTATGGCATGCAGGCGGCCCGTGTGATCGGCGAGGGCCTGGCCGGCGTCGGCGCGGTGCTGGTGAGCGGCCTGGCCGACGGGCTGGACAGCGCCGCCCACCGGGCGGCGCTTGATTGCGGCAGGCCCACAATAGCGGTTTTGGGCACCGCTATCGACAAAACCTATCCGGCCGCCAACCGGGCGCTGCGCCGGCAGATCGAGGAAACCGGCGCGGTGCTCAGCGAATACCCGCCAGGCGCGCCCTCGGGCCAGGGGCTTTTTTTGCAGCGCAACCGGCTTATTGCCGGGCTTTCGCAGGCGCTGTGCGTGATTGAGGCGCGGCAAAAGAGCGGCACCATGAGCACGGTGGGCCACGCCCGGCGGTACGGCGTGCCGGTTTGGGCGGTGCCCGGCAGCATCTTCAGCCCTTTAAGCGAGGGGGCGAATGCGCTGCTCGCCGCGGGCGAGGCCTCGGCCCTTACCTGTGCGGGGGACCTGCTGCCCTCGCTGGGCCTTGCGGCTGCCGCGCCCGGCAGCCACCCCGTGCCGGCCGGGCCGCCGCCGGATGCCGAAACCCTGGCGGTGCTGCGCGCGCTGGGCCCCGAGCCCAAGGGGCTGCAGCAGATAGCCGACGAGAGCGGCCTGCCTGCCGGGCGGCTGCTGGCGGCGCTTACCCGGCTGGAGATAGCCGGCCGGGCCGCCGCCCTGGCCGGCCGGCAGTACCGGCTGTTATAAAAAATGAAAGCCTTATTTAAGGCCTTTTTGAATTTGAAGGAGAACCCGCATGGCAAAACTGGTGATTGTCGAGTCGCCCGCAAAGGCAAAAACCATCGGCAAGTATCTTGGCCCCGACTATGAGGTTACCGCCTCGATGGGGCATATCCGCGATCTGCCCGCCAGCCAACTGGGCATCGACGTGGAGCACGGCTACAACCCGCAGTATATCAATATCAAGGGCAAGGAGAAGCTGATCCGCGAGCTGAAAAGCGAGGCAAAAAAGGCCGACCAGGTTTACCTTGCCACCGACCCGGACCGGGAGGGCGAGGCCATCAGCTGGCATCTGGCAAACCTTTTGGGGCTGGACCCCGCCGCCCCTAACCGGGTTACCTTTGGCGAGATCACCAAAAAAGGGGTGGCCGAGGGCATGGCCCATCCCCGCGCCATCGACACCGACCTCTTCAACGCCCAGCAGGCCCGCCGCATCCTGGACCGGCTGGTGGGCTACAAGCTCTCGCCCTTTTTGTGGCGCAAGGTGCGCCGGGGGCTTTCGGCCGGGCGGGTGCAGAGCGTGGCCGTGCGGCTGATCGTGGACCGCGAAAAGGAGATCGAGGCCTTTAAGCCGGAGGAATACTGGAACATCGACGCCCTTTTCAAGGGCGATGGCCCCCACAAGCCCTTTACCGCCCGGCTTGCCGCCACCGCCGCCGGCAAAAAGCTGGCGGTGCACACCCGCGCCGAGGCCGAGGCCATCCGCGCCGCGCTGGACGGGGCGGCGTACACCGTCTCGGAGGTCACCCGCGGCAAGCGCAAAAAGGTGCCCACCCCGCCCTTTATCACCAGCACCCTCCAGCAGGAGGCCAGCCGCCGGCTGGGCTTTACCGCCACCCGCACCATGCGGGCCGCCCAGACCCTGTACGAAGGGGTGGACATCGCCGGCCGGGGCACCATGGGCCTTATCACCTATATGCGTACCGACAGCCTGCGGGTGAGCGACGAGGCGGTGGCCGGGGCCAAGGCGTTTATCACCGGCACCTACGGGGCCAGGTATGTCTGCAATTATAAGCGCAGCTACAAATCCCGCTCGGCCACCGCCGCCCAGGACGCCCACGAGGCCATCCGCCCCAGCGAGCCCTCCCTTACCCCGGACGAGGTGGAAAAAAGCATCTCGGGGGATACCGCCAAGCTGTACCGGCTGATCTGGAGCCGGTTCATCGCCAGCCAGATGTCCGACTGCGAGCAGGACACCGTCTCGGTAAGCATCACGGCGGGGGGGTATCTCTTCCGGGCCAGCGGCTATGTGGTCACCTTTGACGGCTACACCGCCCTCTATGAGGAGACGGCCGAAGAAAAGGAAAAAAAGGAAACCGCCCTGCCGCCCTTGGAGGAGGGGCAGGCGCTGGCCCTTGGTGAGCTGAAAACCGAGCAGAAATTTACCCAGCCGCCCGCCCGGTACACCGAGGCGAGCCTGATCCGGGCCTTGGAGGAAAACGGGATCGGCCGGCCCTCTACCTATGCGCCTATTATTACCACCATTACCGACCGCGGCTATGTGGAGCGGGACCAGAAAAAATTAAAGCCCACCCTTTTGGGCCGGACTATCAACGAGCTGATGCTGGAGCAGTTCCCGGACATTGTGGACGTCGCCTTCAGCGCCGGGATGGAGAAAAACCTGGATAAGGTCGAGAGCGGCAAGACCGACTGGCACACCGCCATCGACGAGTTTTACAAGGGCTTTGACGCGGCTTTGCAGGCGGCCGAAAAGAACATGGAGGGCAAAAAGGTCAAGGTGCCGGACGAGGAGACCGACGAGGTCTGCGAAAAATGCGGCCGCAAAATGGTCATCAAGGTGGGCCGGTACGGCAAGTTCCTGGCCTGCCCGGGCTTCCCGGAGTGCACCAACACCAAGCGGCTGGTCAAGGATACCGGCGGCAAATGCCCCAAATGCGGCAGCCGGATGCTCCAGCGCCGCAGCGCCAAGGGCCGCATCTACTACGGCTGCGAGGGCTACCCAAACTGCGAGTTTATGACCTGGGACGAGCCGGTGCCCGAGCTGTGCGAAAAATGCGGGGCGACCCTTTTCAAAAAGGGGCAGCGGCTCTACTGCGCCCGGGAGGGCTGCGGCTTTGAAAAATCCGCCCGCAAGGGCGCCGGCCGTGAGTGAGCGGGCGGGGGCCTGCGGTGGGGATACGGCCAAAACCCTCCGCGCCCGCGGCGCCGGGCAAGCCGCCGGCCCGGCCGCTGCCCGCGTTACCGTGCTGGGGGCCGGCCTTGCCGGGTGTGAGGCGGCCCTCTGGCTGGCCGGGCAGGGGGCGGCGGTGCGGCTGGTGGAGCAAAAGCCGCTGCGTTTTTCGCCCGCCCACAAAAGCGAGGGCTTTGCCGAGCTGGTCTGCTCCAACAGCCTGAAGGCCGAGCGGCCGGATTCGGCCAGCGGGCTGCTCAAGGCCGAGATGCGGCTGCTGGGCAGCCGGCTGCTTATGGCGGCCGAATCCGCGCGGGTGGCGGCCGGCGGGGCGCTGGCGGTGGACCGGGACCGGTTTTCCGCCGCCGTGACCCGCATGGTGCTGCAAACGCCCGGCATCACGGTCGAGCGCCGGGAAGAAACGGCCATCGCCCCACCCGAGGGCGAGGCGGTCATCGTGGCCACCGGCCCGCTTACCGAGGGGGCGCTGGCGGCCGAGATCGCCCGGCTTACCGGGGGGCAGAGCCTTTCGTTTTACGACGCGGCGGCCCCCATCGTCACGGCCGAAAGCCTGGAGATGCAGCGCATCTTTGCCGCCAGCCGGTACGGCCGGGGCGAGGCCGATTACCTCAACTGCCCCATGGACAAGGCGGAATACGAGGCCTTTTACGAGGCGCTGCGCACCGCCAAGCGTGCGCCGCTGCACACGGTGGACGAGGGGGCGCAGGCGCTGGCCGTCTATGAGGGCTGCATGCCCATCGAGGTAATGGCCCGGCGCGGGGCGGACACTATGCGCTTTGGCCCGCTGCGCCCGGTGGGGCTTACCGACCCGCGCACCGGCCACCGCCCCTGGGCCAACCTGCAGCTTCGCAGGGAAAACGCCGAGGGCAGCCTGTACAATCTGGTGGGCTTCCAGACCAACCTTGTGTTTGGCGAGCAAAAACGGGTGTTTGGGCTGATCCCCGGCCTTGCAAACGCCGAGTATGCCCGCTACGGGGTGATGCACCGCAATACCTTTTTGAACAGCCCCCGCCTTTTGGCGGATGATCTGAGCTTAAAAGAGCACCCCAGCGTGTTTTTTGCCGGGCAGATCACCGGCTTTGAGGGCTATATGGAGAGCGCGGCCTGCGGCCTTTTGGCCGCGCGGGGGGCGCTGGCCCGGCTGCGGGGGCAGCCCTTTGCCCCGCCCCCGCCCGAGACCATGCTGGGGGCGCTGCTGGGCTATATTACGGCCGAAAACAAGGATTTCCAGCCTATGGGAGCCAATATGGGCATCCTGCCTCCGCTAAAAACGCCGGTGCGGGATAAAAGGGAGCGATATGCCGCCCTTTCTGCCCGTGCGCAAAACGCCATGAGGGCCTGGGCGGGCCGGTAAGAGGATGCGTCCCGGGCCTGACTGCCCGTAAAGAGGGGCTGCGGAGGGCGGGAGCCTGTGCCGGCCCGGCGTGTGCCCCTGCCAAAAACGAGAGCCTTTTTGCAAAAGGGAGGAATCATCCATGCGAATCATTCTGGACGCTATGGGGGGCGACAACGCCCCCGACGAGATCATTAAGGGCGCGGCGGCTGCGCTGGCCGAGCTGGGGCCCGGCCTTGCGGTTGTGGCGGTGGGGGAGGAGGCGCGGGTGCGCGCGGCGGCTGCCGCAGCCGGCCTTGCCGAGCAGCCGGGCCGGTTTGAGATCGTCCACGCGCCCGAGGTCATCGAGATGTGCGACGAGCCGGCCCGTGCCGTGCGCCGCAAAAAGGGGTCCAGCCTGGTGGTGGGCCTGCAGATGCTGGCCGCCGGCGAGGGGGACGCCTTTGTGTCGGCCGGCAGCACCGGCGCGCTGCATGTGGGCGCAAGCCTGATTGTGCGAAGCCTTAAGGGGGTCAAGCGGCCGGCGCTGGCTACCATCATCCCGGGGGGCAAAAAGCCTTATCTGCTCATGGACTGCGGTGCAAATGTGGAGTGCCGCCCCCAGATGCTCGAGGCCTTTGGGGTAATGGGAAGCATCTACATGAGCCGGGTGCAGGGGGTGGCGCAGCCCACCGTGGCGCTTGTGAACAACGGGGCCGAGGAGTCCAAGGGCACCCCCCTCTACCGGGATGCGCATGCCCTGCTCAAGGCAAACCCCAATATCCGGTTTATCGGCAATATCGAGCCGCGGGAGGTGCCGGCCGGCGCTGCTGATGTGGTGGTGTGCGACGGGTTTACCGGCAACGTGATCTTAAAATTGACCGAGGGGCTGGCCAAGAGCCTTTTGGGCATGATCAAAGAGGTGTTTTTGGCCAGTGCGGCCACCAAGCTTGCCTATCTGCTCGTTAAGGGCGGCATGACCGGGCTGAAAAAGCAGATGGACAGCGAGGAATATGGCGGCGCGCCGCTGTTGGGAGCGGCAAAGCCGGTCATCAAGGCCCACGGCTCCAGCAAGGCCCGCGGCGTCAAAAACGCTATCCGGCAGGCAAAGCTCTGTGTCGAAAGCGGCATGACCGATACCATGGCCGCCGCCCTGGCCGGCATCACGCCCAGGCAGGAGCAGCCGTAGGCCGGGGAGGCGGCGGGCGTCCGGGCTGCGCAGGGAGGGATAGGGGCCTGCGGGAGCCCGGGGCAGCGGCGGCGAACCTTGGAGCCCACCGCCCGGGCGGACAAGGTGAATTGCCCCGAAGGGGCAAGAGAAGGCCCCCTGGGGGGCCGCAGAGGGCCCCGGGCCGAACGGGAGCAGCCGGAATGCCACACCGTACAAGGGGGATTGCTGCGAAGCAGCAAGAGGAAACGCCCTGGGGCATCCTTCCCGGCCGGCCCCCCAGATTACCCTGCCCCGACGGGCAGCAGGAAAGAGAGCGATAGGCTATGCACCAGCTTGAACAGATCATCGGCTATACCTTTAAGAACCCCGCGCTGCTCGAAACGGCGCTCACCCACACCAGCTTTGCCAACGAGAGCCGCACCCCCATCCCGCACAACGAGCGGCTGGAGTTTTTAGGGGACAGCGTCTTGTCCATCGTGGTGGCGGACCATCTTTTTCACCAGTGGAAAAACCGCCCCGAAGGAGAGCTTACCCGCGCGCGGGCCAGCCTTGTGTGTGAGAGCGCCCTGTTTGAGTTTGCCAAGGAGATTGGCCTTGGCAGCTACCTGCGGCTGGGCCGCGGGGAGGAGCGGGGCGGCGGGCGCACCCGGCCCAGCGTGGTGAGCGACGCCTTTGAGGCGCTGATTGCCGCGCTCTATCTGGACGGCGGCATCGAGGCGGCGCGGGCCTTCCTTTTGCCCTTTTTGGCCGAGGGCAAGACCGCCGAGGCCGATTACAAGACCCAGCTACAGGAGGTGGTGCAGCAAAACCCCGAGGAGCGGCTGCGGTATCTTGTGGAAAGCGAAACCGGCCCCGACCACGACAAGCATTTTGCGGTGGCGGTGTATCTCAACTCCAACTGCATCGGCCGGGGGGAGGGCCACTCCAAAAAAATCGCCGAACAGCACGCCGCCCGCGAGGCGCTGCGGCTGATGGGGCTGGTGAAGTAGGCGCCCCGTCGGCCGGTTTTGCATGGCTGCAAAACCGCCGTGTGAAAGGCAGGGGGGCGTTTGCACAGGCGGCCAAACAGCGGGCGGCCCTTTTTGGCCGCCTGCCGGACAGGTAAGAGGGTAAAAATGGTATTAAAAGCACTCGAAATCCAGGGCTTTAAGAGCTTCCCGGACCGTATCAGGATCGGCATCGACCGGGGCATTACTGCCGTGGTGGGCCCCAACGGCTCGGGCAAAAGCAATATTTCAGACGCCATCCGCTGGGTGCTGGGCGAAACCAGTTCCAAGCAGCTACGCGGGGCCGGCAAGATGGAGGACGTCATCTTTGGCGGCACCCAGTTGCGCGGCGCCATGGGCTACGCCTCGGTCAAGCTCACGGTGGACAATACCGACCGCCGCATCGAGGTGGACTCGGACGAGGTGGTGATTGGCCGGCGGTACTACCGCTCGGGCGAGAGCGAGTACTCCATCAACGGGCAGAATGTGCGCCTTAAGGACATTTACGAGCTCTTTTTGGATACCGGCCTTGGGCGGGACGGCTACTCGATCATCGGCCAAGGGCGCATTGCCGAGATCGTGGGGGCCAAAAGTGCCGAGCGCCGCGAAATTTTTGAGGAGGCCAGCGGCATTGCCAAATACCGCTACCGCAAAAACGAGGCCGAGCGCCGGCTGGCTGCCGCCGAGGATAACCTTTCACGCCTGCGGGACATCCTGGATGAATTGGAGGCGCGGGTGGGCCCCCTTGAGCGGGAAAGCAAAAAGGCAAAGCAGTTTTTGGAGTACAGCGCCCGCCGCAAGGAGCTGGAGGTCACCCTCTGGGTGGACAACATCCGCCGCGCCAAGGATACGGTGAGAGCCGAGCAGCGGAAATACGAGGCCGCCGGGGCGGACTATGACCGCCTGAGCCGGGAGATCGAGGCCATCGACGCCGAGAGCGAGGCGATCCGGACTGCCGCCCAGGAGCTGACGGTGCAGATCGAGCGGGCCAACGCCGCCATCCGCGCCATGGCTGAGGAGCAGGCCGGGGCCGACAGCCGGCTGGCCGTGCTGCAAAACGACATTGGTCACAACGAGGCCGCCATCGAAAAGCTAAAAAGCGAGCTGGCGGCCAGCCGGGAGGGCAAGGCGGCCCTTGCGGCCGAGATCGCCGGCCACGAAGAGGCGGTAGAGGCCGCAGCCCGGCAGGCGGCCGGGCTGGAGCAGGCCATTGCGGCGCTGGAGGGGCGGTTGGCCCGCCTGCAGGCCGAGAGCCTGGCCAGCGGCGAAAAGCGGGGGGAGGTAACGGCCAGGCTGGCCGAGCTCACCCAACGCCAGACTGCCGCACAGGTGGAGGCGGCCCGGGCTGCCTCGGCGGCCGGGGCGGCCGCCGAGCGGCTTAAGACTGCCGAGGCCGAGGAAAAGGAGGGGGTTGCTGGCCTTGCCGCCCTGCAAAAGGAGCGGGCGGATACCGACGGGTACCTTGCCGGGCTGCGGGCCGACCTCACCCGGCTGGGCAACATCCAGGCCGGCCTTGAGATGAAGCTGGCAAGCCGGCAAAAGCAGCATAAGGAGGCCGAGGACGCGGTGCTGGCCGCCGCCCGGCAGGAGGATGCGGCCCGGCAGCGGCTGGCGGTTTTGCAGGACCTTGAGCGCAACATGGAGGGCTACCAGCAGAGCGTCAAGGCGGTAATGCGGGCGGGCCAAAGCGGCCGGCTGCGGGGCATTTTAGGGCCGGTGAGCGGCATCCTCTCGGTTAAGCCGGGGTACGAGCTGGCCATCGAGACCGCCCTTGGCTACGCTTTGCAAAACCTGGTGGTGGAAGATGAGGGCGCGGCCAAGGCAGGCATTGCATTTTTGAAGGAGCAAAAGGCCGGCCGGGCCACCTTTTTGCCGCTGGATACGGTGCAGGGCCAGCGGATGGACGAGGCCCGGCTGCCGGCGGGCGCGGTGCTGGCAGTCTCGCTGGTTTCCTGCGGGCCGCGTTACCAAACGGTGGCCGAAAACCTTTTGGGACGCATTGTGGTGGTGGAGGGCATTGATGAGGCCGCCCGCTGCGCAAAGCAGTTGGGCTACCGCAACCGGGTGGTTACGGTGGACGGGCAGGTGGTCAACACGGGCGGGTCGTTTACCGGGGGCAGCGCCTCCCGCTCGGCCGGGTTTTTCAGCCGCCGGCAGGAGATTGCGGAGCTGAAGGAAAAGCTGGCCCGGCTGGCCGGGCAGCGCCAAAAGGCCGAGGAGGATGCCGGGCGCTGGAAGGCCGAGACCGACAAGCTCTCGGCCGAGCTTACCGCCGTGCAGAGCGAGGCGGTTACCGCAAACGGGGACGCAATCCGGGCCGAGATGGAGGCAAAGCGGCTGGCTGCGGCGGTGGAGTCGGCCGAGCAGGCCGCCGCCCGGTTGGCCGGGGAGGCCGCGGCCCTTGAGGCGCAGATCGCAACCGAAACCGAGGCGGCGGAGCGGCAGCAGGCGGCGCAGCAGGCCCTTACAAAGGAAATTGCCGGGCTTGAGGAGGAGCTGGCCGCCCTTGCGGGCAGCGACGACAGCTTTTTGGCCCTGCGCGGCAGCCTTTCGGAGGAGCTGGCCGCCCGGCGGATGGAAAAGCTCTCGGCCGAAAAGGACGCCGAGCTGCACACCGCAGCCATTGCCAGCCTGCAAAGCCGCACCGGCGAGGATGCGGCCCGGCGGGCCGAGGCAAAGCGGGGCATGGCCGAGCTGACCGCTCTGAATGAAAAAAACCGCGCCCAGATGGCCGAAATCCAGGCGGCCAAAGAGGAGTGCGCCCGGCGCATCGCCCAAAAGGAGGAGGAGATCCGGGCCGCCGCCGCCCGCCGGATGGAACAGGAGGGGGCCGCAGCCAAGCAGGGCCAGCGGCTGCGGGCGGTGACCGACGAGCGGGAAAGGATGAGCGGCGAGATGGCCCGGCTTACCGAGCGCAGGGCCGCGGCCGAGACCGAGTACGACCAGACCATCGCCAAGCTCTGGGAGGAATACCAGCTCACCCTCACCGACGCCGAGAGCCTCTGCGTGGAATTTGGGTCGGCCGCCGAGCTGCGCCGCCAGGTTCAGGAGCTGCGCGGCAAAATCCGCGCTTTGGGCAATGTGAACGTGGGCGCCATTGAGGAGTATGAGGAGGTCAGCGCCCGGTACGAATTCCTGAAAGGGCAGGTCAAGGATGTGGAGGGCAGCAGGGCCGAGCTCTTGCGGATGATCGGGGAGCTTTCGGGCGAGATGCGCCGCATCTTTGCCGAGAGCTTTAAGGCCATCAATTCCAACTTTGCCCGTATCTTCCGGGAGCTGTTTGGAGGCGGCAGCGCCAGCCTGACCCTCTCGGACGGCGCGGACGTGCTGGAAAGCGGCATCGAGATCCAGGTCTCGCCCCCGGGCAAGGTCATCAAGAACCTCTCGGCCCTCTCGGGCGGCGAACAGAGCCTGGTGGCTATCAGCATCTATTTTGCCATCCTGGCGGTGAACCCCGCACCCTTCTGTATTCTGGACGAGATCGAGGCTGCGCTGGATGATGTCAATGTGACCCGGTACGCCCAGTATCTGCGCCGGATTACCGAGCATACCCAGTTTATCGTCATCACCCACCGGCGCGGCACCATGGAGGCCGCCGACGTCCTCTATGGCGTCACCATGCAGGAGGACGGGGTATCTAAGCTTCTGCGGCTCGACCTCGACCAGGTGGACGCCTCGCTGGTATCGTAAGGGACATAAAAAGGCCGTACGTGGGCTTGTACATGGGCCGATCCGGGGGCCGCGGGCCCCCAGCCCCCCCTTTATGGCGGCACAAAGTTTTGTGCCGCTGGGGATAAACGCATAAAATCCTGCGCTGTGCCGCAGCAAACAGAAGAAAGGATACACGCCATGGCACTTTTTGGCAGCAAAAAAAAGCTGGACGACGGCCTTGCCAAGACCCGCACCGGGTTTTGGGGCAATATCTTTAACCGGATGACCGGCAGCGAGATCGACGACGGCCTCTATGACGACCTGGAGGAGCAGCTAATCCTGGCCGACGCCGGGGCCGACACGGCGGTGCGGTTGGTGGATGCCCTGCGGGAGGAGGTGCGCCGCCGGCGCCTGAAAACCGGCGACGAGGCCCTGGCCGCCCTGAAGGGGCTGATTGCCGACGAGCTGCGGGCCGGGCGGGAGTTTGACCTTTCCGGCCATCCAGCCGTGATCTTGGTTATTGGGGTCAACGGGGTGGGCAAGACTACCAGCATCGCAAAGCTGGCCCATCTCTACGCCGGCGAGGGCAAAAAGGTGCTGTTGGCCGCGGGGGATACCTTCCGCGCCGCCGCGGCCGAACAATTGGGTATCTGGGCCCAGCGTGCCGGCGTGCCCATGGTGCGCGGGGCTGAAGGGGCCGACCCGGCCGCCGTGGTGTTTGACGCGGTGAGCTCGGCCGCCGCGCGCGGCGTCGACCTTGTCATCTGCGACACCGCCGGCCGGCTGCACAACAAAAAGAACCTGATGGACGAGCTTGCCAAGATCAGCCGCTCGGTTGCCAAGGCCTGCCCCGCCGCCAGCGTCGAGACCCTTTTGGTGCTGGACGCCATCACCGGCCAGAACGCCATCAGCCAGGCCGCCCAGTTTGTGGACGCCGCCAGCGCCAGCGGCATCATCCTCACAAAGCTGGATGGCACCGCCAAGGGCGGCTGCGTTATTGGGGTGCGGCAAAAGCTTGGCCTGCCGGTACGATTTGTGGGGGTGGGCGAGGGTATGGACGACCTGCTCATCTTTGACCCCGACCAGTTTGCCGACGGCCTGTTTGGCACGGGCGAAGGCTGAAAAAGGGCGGCTGGACAAAACAACGTCCCCTCAAAAGGGGCGGCAAGGCAGGAAAACAAAGGCTCCGAACAAAATTTGATCCATGGTTTTTTGCCAAGCTGCTCCCCCATAAAAAAGGAGGAATCCCCATGCTGATCTGCGCTGCAACCGGCAACGCCGGAAAGCTGAAAGAGCTGCGCCGCATCCTCGAGGCGCAGGGCCACACGGTCAAAAGCCAGCGGGAGCTAGGCATCACCCTGGAGCCGGACGAAACCGGCGAGACCTTTGCCCAAAACGCCCTCATCAAGGCCCGGGCCATCTGCGAGGCGGCCGGCGTCGCCACCATTGCGGACGATTCCGGCCTTTGTGTGGAAGCGCTGGGCGGCGCGCCGGGGGTGTACAGCGCCCGCTACTGCGGCCGGCATGGCGACGACGAGGCCAACAACGACAAGCTTCTGCGCGAGCTGCGCGGGGCGCCGGAGGGCAAGCGCGCGGCTGCTTTTGAAAGCGCGGTCTGCCTGTACCTGCCCGGCGGCGCGCATATCCTGTTTGCCGGCCGCTGCCCGGGGCGCATCCTGTTTGAGCGCAAAGGCCGCAACGGCTTTGGCTATGACCCCCTCTTTGCGCCGGACCATGTGGGGGACGCGGGGGGAGGGCTTTTGCCCAATGCGGCCGGCCGCAGCTACGCCGAGCTTGCAGACGCCGAAAAGGATGCCGTCAGCCACCGGGGCGCGGCGCTGCGCGAACTGCAAAAGAAGCTGCCCGCTTTTTTACAAAGGGTACAGCCGGGGGCCGGCGTCGGTTTTGAACGGGACGAAAAGTTTGACGGCGACAAGCTGTGCCGCGGTACCCGGGAGTCGGCCGGCGAGGGCTGAAAAAGGGCTGCTGCCGCCGGGGATAGGGCAGGCGTTTTGATTCGGCGTTTCCCCTGCTTTCCCCGGGGCTCGACTTGCCCGGCAGAATATGGTAAAATAACTCTATCTGGGCATTGGCCCGCAAAAGGGGATTGGACAGGCTATGGCAAATTTCACCTTTCTTAAAACCGGGCTGCCCGGTGTTCTGCTGGTGGAGCCCGCCGTATTTGGCGATGCGCGCGGCTATTTTATGGAGACCTACAAAAAAGAGGAGTTTGCCGCAGCCGGCATCACCCGCGAATTTGTGCAGGATAACCAGTCCAGCTCCTCACGCGGGGTACTGCGCGGGGTGCATTTCCAAAAAGAGCACACACAGGGCAAGCTGGTGCGGGTGCTGCGCGGGCAGGTGTTTGACGTTGCGGTGGACTGCCGGCCCCAAAGCCCTGCCTTCGGCCGCTGGGCTGGGTTTACCTTAAGCGAGGACGATCGCCGGATGCTCTATGTCCCCGAGGGGTTTGCCCACGGGTTTTTGGTGCTCAGCGACACGGCCGAGTTTTCCTACAAATGCACCGATACCTACTGCCCTTCGGCCGAGGGCGGCATCCCCTGGGACGATGCCGACATCGGCATTCGCTGGCCGGATGCTGGCTGCGAGTACCTGCTAAGCGAAAAAGACCGCCGCCATACCCCCTTTGCGCAGCAGGATTTTGGGTGTTTCCGCAAATTTTAGGCCGTGGCTGCCGTGCCGCAGGGGCGCGGCGTTTTATGCGCCGTTAGGCGGCTTTTTATGGAAAGGTGGTGGCTGCTCTTGGCCATGGGGGTCCTGTATCTTAAGGATTTCTGGCGCTACCGGTACCTGCTTTACAACCTCATCAGCCGGGATTTCAAGCTCAAGTACCGCCGCAGCATCTTAGGCGTTTTGTGGAGCGTGCTCAACCCGCTGCTGATGATGCTGGTGATGTGGGCGGTGTTTGGCGCGCTTTTTCCGCAGGTGAGGGGAGAAGGCATCGACAATTTCCCCATGTTCCTGCTCTGCGGCCAGCTACTCTTTAACTTCTTCCGTGAGGCCACCACCCTGGCCATGTCCAGCGTTTTGCAAAGCGCGCCGCTTTTGCGCAAGGTGTACATCCCTAAATACATCTTCCCTCTCGAAAAGGTCTGTTTTGGGTTTGTAAACTGCTGCTTTTCGTTTTTGGCGCTGGTGCTGGTTATGGTATGCACCCGCTGCCCGGTACACATTACCCTGCCGCTGGCGCTTTACCCGCTGCTTACCCTTTTTGTGTTCAGCCTCGGGGTGGGGCTGGTCCTGGCCACCCTTACGGTGTTTTTTAGGGATGTTATCCACATGTGGGAGGTTTTTACCACCGCCCTCATGTATTTTTCGGCCATCTTTTACGACCCCATCCAGATGGGCGGCTGGGTGCAGACCTTTATCAAGTTCAACCCCATGTACTGGTATATCACCGGCTTTCGCCGCGCGGTAATCTATGGGGTGGGCTTTAACGGCAATATGGTGCTGATGTGCGGCGGCTGCGCGGCTTTGGCGCTGGGCTTTGGCCTGCTTGTTTTTAAGAAAAACCAGGACAAGTTCGTCCTCTACCTGTAAAAAAGGAGGCGCCGCATGGAGCCGATTATCGAGGTAAACCACGTCTCAATGCGCTTTAACCTGGCTAAAGAAAAAAACGAGAGCCTTAAGGAATATTTTTTGGCCATGGCAAAGGGCAAGCTGCATTTTGACGAGTTTTATGCCTTACGGGATGTTTCGCTCAAGGTGGAGCCGGGCGATTTTTACGGCCTTGTGGGGCTCAATGGGTCCGGCAAATCCACCCTGCTCAAGGTGATCAGCGGGGTGTACAAGCCAAGCTCTGGTAGCTGCCGGGTGCGCGGGGTCATTGCGCCGCTCATCGAGCTGGGCGCCGGCTTTGACCTCGACCTCACCGCGCGGGAGAACATCTACCTCAACGGCACCGTGCTGGGCTATACCCCCAAATACCTCGATTCCAAATTTGACGAGATCGTCGAGTTCAGCGAGCTGCGGGATTTTTTGGATGTGCCGCTCAAAAACTATTCCAGCGGCATGGTGGCCCGCATCGCCTTTGCCATTGCCACCATCACCAAGCCGGACATCCTCATTGCAGACGAGATCCTGTCGGTGGGGGACTTCCTCTTTCAGCAAAAGTGTGAGCAGCGCATGCAGCAGCTTATGAGCGGAGGAACCACCGTGCTGTTGGTAAGCCATTCGCTCGAGCAGATCGAGCGGATGTGCAACAAGGTGGCCTGGCTGGAAAAGGGCGTTATCCGTATGGATGGAGCAACCGACGCCGTCTGCGCGGCCTATAAGGAAATTACTGCATCCCAAAACCCCGCGCCGCCCCAGCCGTAAAAGGGCGGCGCGGTACTCATCAAGGAGGGAACGGCCTATGCCGCACAAAGCCCGGCAAAACCCGCCCTTGCCGGCCGACGTTGCCCGGCAGGACAGCATATCCGGTATGGCGCGCCGCTTGGCGAGCCCGGCGCATCTTGCCGGGCTTGTGCGCTGGGCGGCGGCCTGCGTGCGGCAGGAAGGGCTCGAGCAGCTTTGGCGGGAGGTGCATTTCCGCATCGACCTTGCTTTGCACCGGGAGCAGTGGCAGTACCGGGCCGACCTGCCCACACGGCGCCGGCTGCGCCGCCAGCGCCGTGCCCCCCTGCCCGGCGCCCCTCTTATCAGTGTGGTGGTGCCGCTTTACAACACAAAGCCCCTTTACTTTGCCCAGATGCTCAAAAGCGTGCGGGGCCAAAGCTACCAGAACTGGCAACTGGTGCTTATCGACGCCAGCGACGCCCCCGAGCCCGCTTTGCAAAGGGCGCTGGCCCGGGCCATGCGGGACGAGCGTGTAGTTTACCAAAGGGTGCAAAACCGCGGCATCGCGGCCAATACTACTGCCGGCTTTGCGCTGGCCGGGGGCGAGTACCTTGCTTTGCTCGACCATGACGACCTGCTTTATCGCAACGCCCTTTACGAGGCGGCCCAAACCATTCTCGCTACCGGGGCCGAGCTGGTCTATACCGACGAAACGGTGCTCACCGAAAACCTTAAGGAGCTCATCGCCTACCATTTTAAGCCGGACTATTCGCCGGACAGCCTGCGCGGCTGCAATTACATTACCCACCTGGCGGTGTTCAGCCGGGCGCTTTTGGAGCGGGCGGGGGCCGAGGAGCGGGCCGAATTTGACGGGGCGCAGGACTTTGACCTTATCCTGCGCCTCACCGAGCAGACCACGCCGGATAAAATTTGCCATATCCCCAAAAGCATGTATATCTGGCGCGGGCATGCCGGCTCCACCGCCCAGGGCATCGAGGCCAAGCCCTATGCCACCGCGGCGGGGGTGCGGGCTATCGACGCGCATCTGGCCCGCATCGGCCTTGCCGGCAAGGCCGAGAGCATCCCGGGCTGCCCGGGGGCCTACCGGGTGCGGTACCGGCTGGCCCCGCCGCCCCAAAGCGGGCCGCTGGTGAGTGTGATTATCCCCAATAAAGATCACGTCGACGACCTGTCCCGCTGCCTTGAGAGCCTCTATGCACATGCAGGCAGCACCCCTTTTGAGGTACTGGTGGTCGAGAATAACTCGGCCGATCCCGCCACCTTCGAGTACTACCGCGCCGCCGGGGCCCGTTACCCGCGCCTGCGGGTACTGCGGTACGAGGGGCCCTTTAACTTCAGCGCCATCAACAACCTTGGCCGGCACGCGGCAAAAGGGGCGCAGCTACTGCTGCTCAACAACGACATCGAGCTGCTCACCGACGGCTTTCTGGACGAGATGCTCATGTTCAGCCAGCGGGCGGAGGTGGGTTGCGTGGGGGCCAAGCTCTTTTACCCGGACGACCGCATCCAGCACGCGGGGGTGTTTTTGGGCATCAACGGCACGGCCGGCCACAGCCATAAAAGCCACCCGCGCGAAAGCGCCGGCGACCTTTGCCGCCTGGCCACCGCTCAAAATATGACCGCCGTGACCGGGGCCTGCCTGATGGTCAAAACCGAATGGTTCGACTGGGCCGGCGGGCTGGACGAAGAACAGTTTGCGGTGGCCTACAACGACATCGACCTCTGCCTCAAGCTCTGGCAGCGCGGGCTCTGGAACGTCTTTACCCCCTTTGCCCAAGCCTACCACTACGAAAGCAAGAGTCGCGGCCTGGACGAGACCGGCCCCAACGCGGTGCGCTATGCCCGCGAAAAGCAGAACTTCATCCAAAAATACGGGGAGCTTATCGCAAAAGGCGACCCCTTCTATAACCCCCACTTTAACCTTTTGTTTGAAAACTACGGGCTGAAATAGAGTGAAGAGTGAAAATAAAGTATAAATTTTACTGTTTTCTGATGAGTGAGGAGTTTGCCCATGAATGACATAAAGATTCCAAAGGATTTGGATGCACGAATCACGGATGCAATGAATTATTTTTGGAATACGAGAAATGGGCAAATCGCAAAGAAAAATTTGTTGGGCGTAAAGGATCAAGGGAATAGAGGAGCCGTCACAGGAGGAAAACAATTGGATGGTTTTGTCCAATTAATAGCAGATATATTGTTGATGAATGGGATTTCAGGAAAGAACATCTATATTAATCAGAATTTAGAATTGCCAGGATATTATCGCCCCAACAAAAAATGGGATTTATTGGTGATCGATAAAGGAGAACTAATCATCGCAATAGAATTTAAAAGCCAGATAGGACCATCGTTTGGCAACAATTTTAACAATAGGACAGAAGAAGCAATGGGCACTGCCTTAGACTTGTGGACGGCATACAGGGAAGGAGTGTTCGGCGCAAAAAAAGCGCCTTGGATAGGGTATTTTATGATACTTGAAGACTGTAAGAGATCGAATGAACCAGTCAAGATACACTCATCGCATTTTCCGGTATTAGACGAATTTAATGGCACATCTTATAAAGAGCGTTATGAAATTTTTTGCAATAAACTATTGCTGGAAAGACAATATAGCGCAGTCTGCTTTTCTACGACAAGCCTCATAGACACTTGTGTTAAATATGATTTTCCAAAAGAAAATCTATCATTTCAATCATTCATTACATCAATGTTGGGAACAGTGATAGCGCATTTTATGGATTGGATGTGTTGAGGGTGACAAGCCATATTTTATACCATGGCGATTCTCGTAAAATAGATTATATCGAAGATAATACAGTGCATCTCATTTTGACGTCACCCCCATACTTTAATTTGAAGGATTATAGAAGGGGAAAAAATCAACTTGGTCTTATAAATGATTATCAGCGTTTCATTGATGAACTGGAAAAGGTTTGGAAAGAGTGCTATCGAGTTTTAGTCCCAGGAGGAAGAATGGTATGTGTTGTGGGCGATGTGTGCTTGTCCCGGCGCTGCTATGGGCGACATGTTGTGATGCCATTACATTCCGATATAGTAGTGTCCTGCCGAAAAATAGGGTTCGATAATTTAAACCCTATTTTGTGGCATAAAATATCCAATGCTTCGTTTGAGGCAAATACAAACAGTACTATTTTGGGGAAGCCCTATGAACCAAACGCAATCATTAAAAACGATATTGAGTATATCATTATGGAGCGAAAACCTGGTGGATACAGGAAACCGTCTGAATTACAGCGAAAAAAAAGTATGATTGACAGAAAAGATTTTAGGGATTGGTTTAGCCAAATTTGGGAAATGCCAGGAGCTTCCACAAAGAATGGACACCCTGCTCCATTTCCAATGAGCCTGGCTGACCGATTGGTAAAAATGTTTTCATTTGTGGGAGATACTGTCTTGGATCCGTTTTGTGGTAGTGGAACTACTATGCTGGCGGCAAAAAATTCGGAAAGAAATAGTATAGGAGTCGAAACAGAAGAATATTACTGCAATTATATTATCCAACGCCTGGAGGCAGATAGGACTTTGTTTGATGAGTATACGGTAGAATATTTTAATTTAAGTCAGGAAATGGACACATATAATGCTTAGTTACAGATGACAGGGGAAAGGACTTTTCCGCCATGAAACTGCGCCTGAAACGCGTTAAAGAGCTGTTTGGCTATGCCGCAAAGCTGCTGCAAGAGCAGGGCCCCGCCGCTATGCTGCGGCGGGCGGCGGGCTTTTTTGCCCGGCGGTTCTTTTTGCGCCGCGCCCGCTACCTGCCCGCCAAAAAGGTGCTGGCGGCCCAAAGCGCCGAAGCCCGGGCGGCCGTGCCGGCAGCGCCCGATCCAACTTCTGCGCCCGCCGCCTCCGGCCAAACCGGGCGGCCCTGGCCGCTTATCAGCGTTTGTGTTCCGCTCTACAACACCCCGCCCCGTTTTTTGGCCGCCCTTTTGGACGGCATGATCGCCCAGACCAGCCCTTGGTGGCAGCTCTGCCTGGCCGATGCGTCCGACGCTGGCCGGGAGGAGCTGGGCCGGCTGGTGGCCCAAAAGGCGGTGGAGGCCGAGAATCGTCTGCCGCACCAGGCTGCACCCCGCATCGTGTATGCCCGTATCCAAAACAAGGGCATCAGCGCCAACACCAACGCGGCCGCTGCCCTGGCCGACGGGGAGTATCTTGCTCTCGCTGACCACGACGACATCCTGGCCCCCCACGCCGTCTATACCCTGCAAAAAGAAATCTTGGCTACCGGCGCGGCTTTCCTTTACAGCGACGAAGCTCTTTTCAAAACCAGCATCCGGCGGCCTGCGGTGGGGCATTTTAAGCCGGATTATGCGCCCGAATACCTGCTTTGTTGTAATTATATCTGCCACCTTGCGGCCTTTTTGCGCAGCGAGTTTGAGGCGGTGGGCGGCGAGCGCAGCGAGGTTGACGGCGCACAGGACCATGATTTGTTTTTTAGGCTGCTGGAGCGCATCCCGTCCCAAAAAATCCGCCACATCCCCCAGGTGCTCTATTATTGGCGCGTGCACGCTGCCTCTACCAGCGGCGGGGTGGAGGCCAAGCCCTATGTGGCGGCGGCGGCCCGCGCCGCCATTGCCGGCCACCTTGCCCGTACCGGCCGCGCCGGCGAGGTTGCCGACGGGCTTTTCCCCAGCACCTATAGGGTTATTTGGCCTCTCGATGCGCAAAACGAGCCGCTGGTGAGCGTCCTCATCCCCAACAAGGACCATACGGGCGACCTTGCCGCCTGCCTCGAGGGGCTCTACAAAAATACGGATTATCGAAATTTTGAGGTTATTGTCATCGAGAACAACTCTGTTGACCCTGCCACCTTTGCCTTTTACGACACCCTGCCTGCGGCTTACCCGGGCTGCCGGGTGGAACGCTGGCCCGGCGAGGGCTTCAACTTCAGCGCCATCAACAACTTTGGGCGGCGGCAGGCAAAGGGCGAATACCTGCTGCTGCTCAACAACGACGTTACCCCCATTGCCCCGGGCTGGCTGGGCGAGATGGTGTGCCAGGCTATGCAGCCCGGGGTGGCGGCGTGCGGCGCGCTGCTCTGGTACCCGGACGACACGGTGCAGCACGCCGGCATCATCACCGGCCTGGGCGGCTTTGCCGGCCACAGCCATAAGTATCACAGGCGCGGCGGCAGCGGATATATGTTCCGGCTGGCCACCGTGCAGGATTTTTCGGCTGTCACTGCTGCCTGTCTGCTGGTGCGGGCCGAATGCTACGATGAAGCGGGCGGGCTGGACGAGGGGTACGAGGTAGCCTTTAATGATGTGGACTTTTGCCTGCGGCTGCGGCAAAGGGGCTGGCGCATTGTATTTAGCCCTTATGCCGAGCTCTACCACCATGAGAGCAAGAGCCGGGGCCTGGATGAGAGGGACAAGGCCAAAAAAAAGCGGTTTTCCCGTGAGCAGCAGCGGCTTGTGGCCCGCTTTGGCCACGACGCCCTGACCCACGACCCCTACTACAACCCCAGCCTTACCCTCGACCGGGAGGATTTTTCCGAAAGCGCCGACCTGCGCGGCCTGCGCGGCGGCTGAGCATCCGCAAGCCTCCTGTATGATACGGCCTTGGGGCGTATGCCTCCCGGGGCAGGGCAAACCTTGCGCAGGCCCCGGTTTGCCGCCCGCTATGGCACCGTGCAGGGCGCCCCAAAATACAATCGGGCCCGGCTGCCTCCCCCGAAATGGGAGGCAGCCGGGCCTTTTTTTAGTAATAAACCGGGCAAAGGGGCCGGCCATGAGCTTTACCCTCCGGGCCCTTGGCCGGTTGTGCGCTTCTTGTATGGCCAATGCGATGCATCCATGGCTCAATCCTGCTCCTTATGCAGCTTTTGCCGCTTGCGCTCGGCGACCATCCTCATAAACAGCTTTAGGTCGTCGATGTCTTCCTGGTCAAAGCTCTCCTTGACCTCGCCATAGGCTGCAAATAGCTGGCTGGCATAATCATCTGCGCCGGCCGGCGCTGTGCGCCCCAGCAGTTGGTCGGCGTCTACTCCAAATAGGTCGGCAATCCGGCTCAGCGTGGCAAAATCCGGCTCCCGCTCCCCCCGCTCGTACATACTCACCGTGCTGCGCGAAACACCTAACCGCTGCGCCAATTGGGGCTGGGTCAGCCCTTGCTGCATGCGCAGGCCGCGCAAGGTTTGTGCAAAATTCCCCATCCCGATCACCTCATGGGTTGAGAATATCACACTTCGTGTCTTTTGTAAAGGACGATTTGGGGATGGGACAGGAGCAAGGAACCACACCGGCAAAAAAATCACGATGAATCGGGAATGGTTTCAGGAAGCAGTTGCCGTGGCAAAAAATATCTTTTTTTATATAAAAATATTGACACGAAATGTGACGAATGTTATAATAAAATCAGAAAAAGCCCTCAAAAAAGGTTTATTCCGCTTGCAAACCAGCCGCTTTACGGCCGGCAGGGCGGGGATAACCCTCTTTTTTTGCCGCAAGATGACACGAAATGTGTCATCTTGCAGGAGGCAGGAAAGGGCAACGCAAAGCAAAATCGGTGACGCGGGCGCTGGGCCCGCAGAAGGAGGGGATGTCCGATGCAGGAAAGCTACAGCGGGTGGCTGTGTACAGCCAGGCTTGCCGGGCTGTGCTTACCCGAAGAACAGCGG
>CAJTSP010000024.1:7955-27276 GCA_910578965.1 uncultured Oscillospiraceae bacterium | reverse complement strand
CCGGTAACCCTGCGGTGGTACTCGGGGTTATCGTCGTTGGCAAAATAATTGACATAGTAGCCGCCGCATTCCTCTGCGGTCTTGGCAGCCAGTTCCTCGGCCCCCTTGCGGCCGTACAGCGCGCCGGAAAACACCAGCTTCGCCCCCAGCCTGCGCAGCGCCTCCTGCCGGGATTGGGGCAGGGTTGCCGAAACTGCCAGGATCACCGGGTGGCCGCCCGAGCGCGCCGCAACCGTAAGCGCGCTGGCAAAGGTGCCGGCGCTGGCCTCTACCACCGTTTGGCCGGGCTGGAGCCTGCCCTTCTCGGCCGCAAGCGCCAGCATCCCTTCGGCCAGGCCGTCCTTGGCGCTGCCGGTAGCCCCGCCAAAATCGAGATAGGCCAGGATCCGTCCGGCCAGCTCATGCCGGGCGGTATATCCGCGCAGCTCCACCACCGGGCAGGCATAAAGGTGCTGGTAATAGTTTGTAAGAACCGGCATCGGGCCGCACCCCCCTCCTGCTTTAATCCTATCGCAATCGGCAGGATGCGTCAAGCCTTTGCGCCCAGCCGGGCACAACCGGATGCTCTTGCGGCAGCCCGCCAAAGCCGGCCGGCTTGCCGGCGGAGCAAAACGCAGCCCGATGCTTTTTTGCCTTATAGACGCCAAAAGCCCCCTACGCTGTCAGCCCGGCCCACGCGCCAAAAGGGCGGCGCCGACCAGCCCCGCCTGATACCCCAGGCTGCACCCCACAATGCGGGTCTGCTTTGCAGAAAACGCACGGCCGTAAACCATTGGCTCTACAGCCCGGCGCAGCGGAACAAAAAGCGCCTCCCCCTGGTTGGCAATCCCGCCGGACAAGCCTACGACCTGTGGAAAAAAGATGTTGATGAGGCTTGCAACCCCTACCGCAAGATGCTGGATATAGGTCTCCACCACCTGCTGCGCGGCCGCGTCCCCCGCCGCGGCGGCGTCAAAGGCGGTGCGGCCGGTGACCGGCCCCTGCCCGGCCAGCGCG
Organism: uncultured Oscillospiraceae bacterium; assembly: GCA_910578965.1. GTDB lineage: Bacteria > Bacillota > Clostridia > Oscillospirales > Ruminococcaceae > UBA7177. The sequence continues at coordinate 26,280 of CAJTSP010000024.1, read as the reverse complement.
TGCATCAGGCTTTGCGGATTGGCCCGCATGGCCCGCCGGGTCTGGCGGATGAGGGCAGTAGCACTGGCATAGGCCTCCAGGCAGCCGCGGCAGCCGCAGGTACAAGGCTCTCCCGCCTGCTGAATGATGATGTGCCCCGGCTCGGCCGCACCGCCGGTATACCCGGTGAGCAGCCGGCCGTCCAGGATAACCCCGCCGCCCACCCCGGTACCCAGGGTGAGGATGACAGCGCTCTGGGCGTTTTGGGCACAGCCGGCCACCGCCTCGCCGTAGGCAGCCGCATTGGCATCGTTGGCCAATGCAACGGGCAGGCCCAGCCTTTGCTCCAAAAAACGGCCCATCGGAAAACGCTCCCAGCCCAGATTGTTGGCATACAGTACCATCCCCGAGTCGGCGTCCACCGTGCCGGGGCAGCCCACGCCCACCCCCGCCACCGGGCCGTTTGCCTGCCGGATAAGTTCGCCGCACAGGCGCAGGATGTCCTCACAGACAGCCTCGGGCGGGCGGGGCAGCGCAGTAGGGCAGCCCGTCTGCCGCAGGATACGCCCCTCGCCGCTCACCAGAGCAGCCTTAATATTGGTACCGCCCAGATCGACCCCGATTGTTGGCATGGCATTCGCCCCTTTAGCCGCGGAAATTGGCGGGCTGGCTCTTTTTGATCTCAATAAATTCCTTATAGAAGGGCATGAAGGTCTCTGCATCACGCACCACACATCCGGTGGGCTTGTGGGCGCGGATAAGGTCGCCGCACATGCCGCAGGTCATGCAGACCCGGCCAGGATTTATACGGCCGGTTTTAATGATCTCGTTGGCAAAGTCCGGGTCGGCAAAGGCCATGCGGCCAAACAGCATGCCGTCGCACAAGCCCTGTTCTACAGCACCGGCCGTAAACAGGTCGGCGTACTGGCGCAGGTAGCTGGGGGCCGAGCCGTACACGGTCATTTCGGGCACCGCCCGCTTTACCGCGCCAATGCCATGGATCATCCGGTCCAGCCCGACAAAGGGGTGCTCATCCGGCTGGTATTTGCCCTTGTCAAACGGGCGGGTCACGTGGGTAGTAGCATAAGGGTTGCCCATGGTCAGGTCCACCATGCGCAGGCCATACTGCCCATACAGCTCCCGCACAAGGCGAATGGGTTCGGAAAGGTCCGGCGTAAAGCCGCCGCCCTCGGCCACCCCAAAGCCCCAGGGATAAGGGTAGCCGTCGTAGATGCCGATACGGCTGGTAACCATAAAATCGGCGCTCTCATGGGCCTTGGCGGCCAGGATGCCGTTTTTGAGCAGGCGGGTACGGTTTTCGTAGCTGCCGCCATAGGGCCCGGGCCGGGTGTAGGCCGACGAAAGCTCGGCCAGCAGGTAGCCGTGGCAGCTCTTGATGTCCACCGCGTCAAAGCCGGCCTGTTTTGCAAGGGCGGCCGCCTCGCCAAATTTTTCCTCCAGGGCCTTGAGGTAATCGTCGCTGGCGATGCAGGAATCGTCCGCCGCGCGGTACTGCTCAAGCTCCGGGTGGCGGTAGGCGATGATGGGCGCAGGCCTGTTGCCGGGGTTGGAGTACCGGCCGCTGTGGTTTGCCTGCATGATAAGGTAAGGCGCAAAGCCGTTGGCTGCGAGGCCCGCCTTCTTGACCTCTTCGGTAAGGCGCTGGTACTCGGGCAGGTTCTGCCGGGTAAGCAGTAGCTGGGTTTGGGAAGAGCGGCCCTCCTCCACAATCGAAATAGCCTCAAACCAGAGCAGGGCGCTGCCGCCCTTTGCCTCGTTGACATACCGGCGGACCGTGTACTCGGAGGGTGAGCCGTCCGGCAGCGAATCGGCCCCCTCCATGGGGGCGACACCAAGCCGGTTGGGCAGCGCGCGGCCGCCCACCGCAAGGGGGGTTGCAAGGATACCGGTGTCCTGCGCAAACGGGAGCGAAAGGCCCAGCCCGGCGGCTGTGGCCTTTACCTCCTCAAGCGAACGGTAGTGGAATTTTTCGTGCGGCATTGCAGCCTCCTCCTATTGCAATAGAATTTGATCAGAGCCCCCGGCAACCGGGGGCTTCGTTTGTCTTTACCCAACTTTACGGTAAGGGCGGGTATCGCCGCCCGTCACCCAAACACCGGGGCCAGCAGCGGCGTAAGCAGAACTGCCAGCGCCAGGGCGGGCAGCATGTCGATGAGCGGGTATTCCCGGATGCCGGACATCCGCATGCCGGCCGCCACCGTAAGCACCCCGCCGCAGGCGATAAAATTGCCCAGCATATCGCCGCTCATAACCGGCATGAGCAGCCGCGCCAAAAAGAAAAACAGGGTGAATACCGCCGCCTGCGGGATGGCGATGAGGCTGACCGAGACCCCCAGGCTGCTGCCAAAGATCACGGCGGCAAACAGGTCCATCATGGCCTTGGAGAACATCTGCGCCCGGTCGCCGCTGATGCTCTCGACCATGACCGAATAAAGCCCAAAGCCGCTGGCGCAGAACACCGCCACCACCGTAACATACTGCTGCATGTCAAAGCCGGCCGGCCGCGGCACCCGCTCCAGCGCCCTGCCCAGCGCCCGCACCACCCCCCGCTCCAGATGCAGGGCGTGGCCCAGCCAGCCCCCGGCGATCACCGCCAGGGTGACCGTGGGCATCTGGGCGGCCTTGAGCACCGAGAGCAGGCCGTTGCAGATGGCGGTAAGGCCAAACAGCCTGGGAAGCAGCCCGCGCAGCCCCTCATCGATCCAGCGGCGGCCGGCGCTGCCCAGCCAGCCGCCCAGCAAAACGCCCAGGCAGCAGGTGATCATGCCAATGGGCACCGCGTCCCCTCCTTTTTGCCAGTCCTCTCAAGGCAAAGCAGGTACAGGCGTTAGGCCGCGGCCTCCCGGCCGCAACGCAGGTTTTCCCGCCTTTTTATCTGCGCCGGCCGCCGCGTAACCGGCAGCTCAGTACACATTGCCGTTTTGCCTAAATGAGCGCCAGACGTTTTCGAAAAAGTCGTCCTCCTCGGGCAGCGGCCGCACCGGCCGCCAGCAAAAGGTACAGCGGCCGCCTTTGTAGAGCGTTTCCTGTACCAGCCCTTGGCGGCCCCCGCCGTCCAACCGGTAGCAAAACGTTTCGGGCAGCTCGTCAAAGGGCTTTGCGCCGGCCGGGTCGGTGTAGAGCGCGCTGCCCCTGCTGCTACCGCCGGCGGCAATGTAGTCCAGCATGGCAGCAAGATAAACCTGCTGGCTGATGAGGGTATCCCGCAGGCGGTAGACCCAGGGCAGCTCACCGGCGGCCGCGGCATGCACTGTACTGGGCAGCTCCCTGAGCGCCCGGCGGGCCGCATCAAGGCAGCCGCGCAAGGCCCCCTCGCTGCGGAAGGCCGCGCCGCACTCGCTCATGCGGCGGCCAGCCTCGGCCCAAAGCCTGCGGGCGTTGCCCTCGCCCTGGCCGGAAAGGGCCGCCCGGGCAAGGCCGCCCATTTCCTTAAGCGCGGCTGCCGCAGCCGCCTCAAAGGCGGGCCGGTCGGCCTCTTCGGGCAGGCCGGCACGGCAGGCGGCAATATACTGGGCCGCCCGGGCGCCGCCCACCTGCCCCGCATTGAGCGCCGCACCGCCGGGGCGGTATACGCCGTGGCTGCCGGCCACCTCGCCCGCCGCAAAAAAGCCCTCCAGGCCGGTGTGCCACCAGCAGTCCACGGCAAGGCCCCCATTGTTGTGCTGGGCACAGAGGGCCACCTCCAGCGGCTCGGCGGCAAGGTCTACCCCTTTATCACGGTAAAAGGCGACCGCGGGAGCGTTCATATGCAAAAGCCGCTCGATGGGGCTGCCAAAGCAGGCCCCCGCCCGGCTGAGGTATTCGCGTGCCTCGGGCTCAAGCTTTTCAAACGAAAATTGGCCGTTTGCAGGGTTTGTACGGAAATCAAGGTAGACCCTGCGGCCCTTACAGCTCTCAAGATAAACCAGGATGTCGATGATCGAGCTGCCACCGGCGGCCTTGCGCACATCAAACGGCCATTGGTACCCCTTGAGAAAAAGCCGGCTGAGTATCCATTCGGGCTCTTTTTGGGCAAAAAAGTCAAACAGGAATTCCCGCTCGTCGCTCCCGTCCGGCGCGCGGGATATGACCCGCGGCAGCACCTGCATATAGGTGCCGGATACGTTCCAGCGGGGCTTGACCGAAGCGATGCCGTACTGCCATTCTGTAAGGTTTTGTCCCTTTACGCCCGCCTCAAGCGCAAGGCCGGAGGCTCCGTAGTGCCCGGCGGGGTAGGCGCTGTCGGCATACATGCCGGCCGGCCCGCCGGTGGCCCAGACCACATTTTTGCAGCGGATGAGCACAAAGCGCGGCTCCTCCCCACGGGCTTCGGTGTCCAGGCAGAGCAGGCCATAGGCCTTAGCGCCGTCGCTGAGCACCCGGATGACCTGGGTGTGATCCCGCAGGGGCACCCCCTCCTCCAGCACGGCGGCCTCAAGCCGCTCGGTCATCTGCCGGCTGGTATACGGGCCGACGCTGGTCGCCCGGCGCCGGGGGTCGTGATCGGTTTTATAACCGATGTATTCGCCGTAGCGGTTGCGGGGGAACGGTACGCCCAGCTCGGCCAGCCGCAAAAACCCTTGGGCCGACAGCGCCGCCTCACACAGGGCAATATCGCCGTCCACACACTGGCCGTCAAAAAGGGTTTGGGCCATCTCGCGCACGCTGTCCGGCTCATCCCCCGAGAGGGTGAGTTTATAATAGGTCTGCTTGTCGCTGCCGGTGTTGCGGCTGGTGCCGGCAAGGCGGTTTTCGGTAACCAGCAGGATGTCCCGCTGCCCATACCGCCAGAGCCGGTCCGCCGCATTGTAGCCGGCCGCGCCGCTGCCCACTACCGCCGTGCCGCAGGTAACAAGGCACGCGGAAAACCCGTCTGCCGAAAAGGCCTGCTCTTTTACCTCCATGCTGCTGCTCCTCTCTGCATCGGCTTTTTTCTTTGCGGGGCCTATTACAGCCGCTGGATGTGGAAGCCGCCGTCCACGTCGATATAATTGCCGGTGGTGTACAAAAACTTGTCGCTGCACAAGGCGCTTACCGCGCCCGCCACATCCTCCGGGCGGCCCCAGCGGGCTATGGGAAAGGTGTTGCCTGCAATGAGCCGGTCGTATTTTTCGGTAACGGCCTTGGTCATGTCGGTGGCGATAACCCCGGGACGCACCTCGTTGACCAGGATGCCCTCACCCGCCAGCCGGTCGGCATACAGGGAGGTAAGCATCGAAACGCCCGCCTTGGACACGCAGTATTCGCCGCGACTGGTGCTGGAAACCACCGCGCTGCAACTGGATACATTGACGATGACCCCCTTGCGCCCATCCAGCGGCTCCTGGGAGATCATCTGCTTTGCCACCGCCTGGGTAAGGAACATACACCCCTTGGTGTTGATGCCGACCACTCGGTCAAAGCTTTCCTCGGTCATGTCCAGCAGGTCGGCCCGCACACTGGGGGCCACCCCTGCGTTGTTTACAAGCGCATCAATGCGGCCAAAGGCGCGCACCGCCTCAGCCACGATGCGCAGCCGGTCGTCGTGCTCGCCCACGTTTGCCTGCACATACGCGCAGGGGATGCCCAGGCCCGCAAGCTCGCCCAGCGCCGCTTGGTTTTTTTGCTGCGGGCCGGTTGCCACCATCACAATATTGTAACCGTCCAGCCCAAGCTGGCGAGCAATGGCAAACCCGATGCCCCGGCTCGAGCCGGTAACAACAGCGGTCTTTTTCATCAAAACAGCCTCCTCTTTGATGGGGTACGCCCCGGCGCAGTTATGGCCGGACGACCACCTTGATGCTGCCCGCAGCAGGGTCCAGCGCGGTGTCCAGCGCGGTTTGCAGCTCTTCCAGCGGGAATGTATGGGTCACAAACCGGTCGATGGGCAGGTCCTTCGCGGCGGCAATAGCAATGGGGAAATCCCAGCAATAGCCCTGCGCCCCCTGGATATGGATCTCATGGGTAATGAGCCGCCCGGCCGGGAAGCTGACCATCGGCTTTTCGTAGATGCCAATAGCAGTGCAGGTGCCGTTCTTTTTAAGGGCCAGGATCGCCTGGTTGAAGCAGCTCTCCCGCCCGACGCACTCAAAGCTCTTGTCCACGCCCTTGCCGCCGGTGATCCGGGCCAGCTCGGCCTCGAGATCCTGCCGGCCGCTGTTCACCGCGTCGGTGGCGCCCAGCCGCAGCGCGGCCTTCAGCCGCTGGTCCGACAGATCGGCAATGATCACCCGCGCCGCGCCGCAGCGCCGGCAGAGGGCCGCCACCATCATACCGATGGCCCCCGAGCCTACAATAAGCACCGTTTCACCCAGCCCGATTTTGGCCCGGCGCACCGCATGGGTAGCCACCGAGAGCGGCTCGATGAGCGCGCCGGCCTCATAGCTCATGCCCTCGGGCAGCTCGTAAACATAGGGCGATTTGACCACGACATAATCGGCCATAGCCCCATCCCCCAGCCGGTAGGTAAAGGATATATTTTCGCAGTAGGAATACTCCCCGTGGCGGCAGGCATCGCATTTGCCGCAGACGATGCAGGGCTCCACCGTAACCCGGGCCCCCACGGCGATGGTATCCACCCCGCTGCCCACAGCCGCCACATCGCCAGAAAACTCGTGCCCAATCGTGACCGGCAGCGGCGCCGAGGGGTGCAGCCCCCGTGCAATATGTAGGTCGCTGCCGCAGACGGCGCTTGCCCGCACCTTTACCAGCACCTCATCTGGGGCAAGGCCCTCGATGCTGCGGGTGAGAAAACGGGTCTTAAAGGGCTCGTACACCTCGCCGACCCGGTTTTGCAGGGGGAAACGAATCTCAGACATTTTGGATGCTTCCTTTCAAAATAGGTTTGCAGAAGCCTGTGGCACGGGGCCCGTCCCGAAAATATTTTCCCGCTTTGACCCCTGTGCGCCGGGCGGCGCACAACCGCTCAGGCGTCCGCCTTCCGAGCAAAAAAGCCCTTGAGGTAGCCAAGCCCTGCCCGGGCCAGCGCGTCCGGCTCCTCGTGCACCTGGGTCCAACTGCTGTCTAGCCCGCCCAGGGCAAAGGTTTCCATGGTAATGTGCCCGGCATAACCGTACCGCACCAGCAGCCCCAGCACCTCCTGCCAGGGCACGATGCCCTGCCCCGGCGCGCCGCGGTTGTTGGCGCAGGCATGGAAATGGTTGACGAGCCCTGTTTGCAGCGCATTTTCCAGCGCGGCCAGCAGGTCTTTTTCTTCCAGGCAGGCGTGATAAGTATCAAAGTGCAGGCCAACATTTGACGCGCCGATCTCGCGGATCAGCCCAACGACCTGCGCCGAGGTGTTGCATACGCTGGTACGGTAGCGGTTGAGCGGCTCCAGCGAGAGGGCGACGCCGCACTCCGCTGCGCGGCGGGCCAGCTCCTTAAGGCCGGAAACGGCCAGCTCCCATTCCCGCTTTTTCTGCTCCGCATCCAGCCAGTGCCGCTTACCGCCCCCGGCGTACAGCGGGCCGCAGAACACGCTGGCCCCCACCGCCTCGCCGGTCTTGAGACAGCCGGTCAGGTAGTCCATGGTAGCCTGGCGCACGGCGGGGTCAAAGTTCGAGAGATCCCGCCCTGGCCCCAGCGCGGCGCATAGGGTCACCGGCAGGCCGGCCGCGGCCAGCTCCTCCTTCAGGCCGGCCGGCAGCCGGGGCTGGGTCATAGGCAGCTCTATGGCGGTAAAGCCCATTTCGGCCGCACGTGCGGGCAGGCCCAGGCACTCCGGCCCAAGGCCGGGCACCCAGTTCCAAAGGTTGATGCCAAGCGGGTTCATGGTATGGCTCCCTCCCTATGTTTTGCAAGGCCGGGCTGAGGGGCGGTTCCACAAGAGAACAAAGTCCCTCAGGGGATTCTCTCTTGCCCCTTTGGGGCAATTCACCTTATCGAATTTTACTTGGAGTCTTTGTTTTCCCGTCTCACCGCCCCGTGCCGCAGGGCGCTTTGCCGGTTTGGCCCGGCCGCTCAGTCGGTAGAGCCGCGGATGATCAGATCCACATCCAGCACGGTACGGATAGGCGGCGGCAGCACGCCGTTTTTGTCCTTGTAGTTGATCTGGCGGATGAGGCTGGCAGCGGCGGCCGCGCCCAGGTCGTGCAGCGGCTGCGAGATGGTGGATAGCGGCGGTTCCACCATGGAGGACAGGCCAACATTGTCAAACCCGATCACCGAGACCTGCCGCGGGATCTGTACTCCCAGGTCGTGCAGGGCATGCAGGATCACAAATGCCTTGGGGTCGCTGGTGGCAAAAAAGGCGTCCGGCGGCTCGGGCAGGGCCATGGCCTCCTGGGTAAGCCGGTAAAAGCTCTCGGCCCCGCTACATTCCCGCAATACCAGCCTCTCGTCATAGGGTATGCCGGCATCTTTCAGCGCCTGGCAGTAACCTCGGTACCGCTCGCGGTAAAGGAACAGCCCCTCCCGGCCGTAGGCGATGGCGATCCGTTTTTTGCCGCTGCGCAAAAGATAGCGGGTGGCCGTATAGGCGCCGCGGAAATTGTCCACCGCCACCGTATCCACCAGCCGGAGGTCCTCCTCGGTAAAGCGGTTTGCCAACACCACCGGGAAGCCCTCCTCCCGCAGCCTGCGCCCGTTGTTGAGCCGCCCCATGCTGCTGCAGAGCACAAAACCGTCGATCCAGCGGGTCTTCATCTTTTCTATGTAGGCTTTTTCGGTGGCGGCGTCCTCGTCGGTATTGCAAAGCACCACCGTAAAGCCGTGCTTGCGGGCTACATCCTCAATGCCGCGGGTAATGGGCGGAAAGATCAGGTTGTCGATGCTGGGCAGCATCAGGCAGATGGTGTTGCTGCGCCCCATCTTGAGGCTCTTGGCCAGTACGTTGGGCTGATAACCGGTGCGGTCCACCATTGCCAGCACCTTTTGGCGGGTGGCGTCGTTGACATAGCTCTTGCCGTTGATCACCCGCGAAACGGTGCTGGGCGATACCCCCACCGCTTGGGCAATGTCCTTGATGCTTGCCATAGCACCGGCCCTCCTCCCAAGGCATCCCCGCCCGCCGCGCGGGGCACGGCGGGCAAAGGCCTTTTTTGTTTTATCCCGGGCGCTTTTCTTTCTGCCTGGGTACCGGGCAGCCGGCAACCGCCGCAAAAACAAAGCTTAGTCTTTATCCCAATAAACGGTAGCCCCGCGATGGGCGCTGGTGCACTGCCTGCGGTAGAGTTGCAGCCAGCCGGAGGCCGGCTTGACAATCGGCTTCCACCCGGCCTTGCGGCGGGCAAACTCCTCCTCGCTCACATCCACCGTGAGGGTGCGCGCCTCGATATCCACATGGATCATATCCCCGTTCTGGATCAGGGCAATGTTGCCGCCCTCGTAGGCCTCGGGGCTCACATGCCCAATGGCAAGGCCGCCGGTCGCGCCGGAGAAGCGGCCGTCCGACACAAGGGCGATCTTGGCGCCAAGCCCCTTGCCCAGTACGGCAGCCATAAAGGTTTCCATATGCGGCATGCCGGGGCTGCCCTTGGGCCCCTCGTACCGGATGATGACCACATCCCCGGCCACGATCTCGTCCTTGAGGATGGCATGCCAGGCGTCGTCCTGGCTCTCGTACACCTTGGCCGGGCCGCTGAAGGTCCAGGCCGCCGGGTCCACCGCGCTGAACTTGACGATGGCGCTGTCGGTGCCGATATTGCCGTGCAGCACCGCAAGCCCGCCCTGCGGGTGGATGGGGTCGGCCACCGGGCGGATCACCTCGTGATCCACCTTTTCCACCGTATCGGCCTTGTCCTGCAGGGTGCCAAAGAGGCCCTTGGTGTTGCCGTCCAGCTTGCCGCCCTCGATCAGCTCTTTTACCACGCCGGGCAGGCCGCCCGCCGCCTCAAACTCCTCCATGGTATAGGTGGGGTGGTTGGGGTAGATGGTGCTGATGCAGGGCACCTCCCGGCTAATGGCGTCAAAGGTCTCGGGGGTGATGTCGCAGCCGATCTGCCGGGCAATGGCCGGGATGTGCAGCATGCTGTTGGTGCTGCCGCCGGTAGCCATCATGTAGCGTACCACGTTTTCGAGGCTTTGTTGGCCGATAAAATCGCTGGGGCGCACATTATCCTTCCAGGCCTGCATAATGCCGCGCGCCGCCTGGCGGGCCAGCTCGTGCCATTTGGAGCTCTGGCTGCGGGTGCTGCCGTTGCCGTGGGGCGAAAGGCCCAGAATCTCGGCCATCGAGCTCATGGTATTGGCGGTACCCATAAAAGGGCAGGCGCCGGGGGTGGGGCAGGCGTTGCGCACAATGCCCTTGTAATCCTCGCGGGACATACTGCCCTCCACATAAGCCGCATAGGCCTGCTTGGTGTGGGTAAGGGTAAGCATCCGGCCCTTGTAATGGCCGGCCGCCATATACCCGCCGGTAAACATCACGGTGGGGATGTTTACCCGCAGCGCCCCCATCACCATGCCGGGCACCACCTTGTCGCAGGTGGCCATCATCACCATACCCTCCAGCATGTTCAGCTCGGCCACCGTTTCTACCTCGCTCGAAACGAGGTCCCGGGTAGGCAGGGTGTACCGGTCGCCGGGGGTATTGCTGCAGATGCCGTCGCAGATGCCGGTGATGGGCAGCTCCAGGGCAAGGCCGCCGGCCGCGTAAATCTCGGCCTTGAGCTCGGCAATGAGCTCCTTGTCAAAGGGATAATGCCCGGGGTTCATCTCATTCCAGGTATTGATAAGCCCAATAACCGGGCGCTTGACATCCTCCTCACTGATGCCCATCGCATACAAAAGCGTATTGCGGTGGTCCAGCGATTCCTCGTTCCAGGTGCGGATTTTTTCGCCTGTCATATTACCTTCTCCTCAATTATAGCATAATAGCCTCGCCATGTCGTTACGCCGGGCACGCCTTAGCCTCCAAGGTACGCCTTGCGCACATCATCCGACCGGAGCAGCTCCTGCCCGGTGCCGGAAAGGCTGATCCGCCCGTTTTCCAGCACATAGGCATAATCGCAGATGCCCAGCGCCTTTTTGGCGTTTTGTTCCACCAGCAACACCGTAATGCCGCGCTCACGAATCTGGCGGATCAGGTCATAGATCTGATCCACGATCAGGGGCGCAAGGCCCATCGAGGGCTCATCCAGCAAAAGGATTTTGGGCCGGCTCATTAGCCCGCGGGCCACCGCCAGCATCTGCTGCTCGCCGCCCGAAAAGGTGCCGGCAAACTGGTTTTCGCGCTCCTTTAAGCGGGGGAACAGCTTATACTGCTCCTCCAGGTCCTTTTCCAGGTCCCTGCCCTTAAAAAGATAGCCGCCTACCAAAAGGTTATCCCGCACGGTCAGACCCGAAAAGCATTTGCGGCCCTCCGGCACCTGCACCACGCCCTTGGCAACGATCTTGCTGGGCTTTTTGGGCAGCTCCTCCCCTTCAAACAAAATACTGCCGTTCTGGGGCCTTACCAGCCCCGAGATGGTGCGCAGCAGGGTGGTTTTGCCCGCGCCGTTTGCCCCGATGATCGAGACGATCTGCCCCTTCTGCACCTCGACGCTTACGCCCCGCAGCGCCTCCACATGGCCATAGCTGACGGCAAGACCGGTTACTTTCAGCATTGGTTCCATCCCTCAATCCTCCTTGCCGAGATAGGCCTCGATGACCTCGGGGTTGTGCTGCACCTCGTCCGGGGTGCCCACCGCGATGGTCTCACCAAAGTTCTGCACATGGATCAGGTGCGAAACGTTCATCACCAGCTCCAGCCGGTGCTCGATGAGCAGGATGCCGAACCCAATCTCCTTGGATATGCGCTGGATCAGCTCCATCAGCTCCCCCACCTCGGTGGGGTTGAGGCCGGCGGCCGGCTCGTCCAGCAAAAGCACCTTGGGCTCGCACATCAAGGCGCGGGCAATCTCGATCCGGCGCTGCATGCCATACGAGAGGTTCTCGGGCCGCTCGTCAAGATAGTCCTTCATGCCCACGACCTCAAGGTACTTTTCGCACAGCTCCCGGCCCCGCTTTTCCTCCGCGCGGCGGGCCGGGGTGGGCAGCAGGCCGCCCAGCACGGTGTACCTGCTCTGTGGGTCAAAGGCGCACATGACGTTTTCTTCTACCGTAAGGCCCTTGAACAGCCGGATGTTCTGGAAGGTACGGCCCATCCCCAGCCGGGTGATCCTGTGCTGCTCCATCTGGGTAATGTCCACCCCGTCCAGCAGCACGGTGCCCTTATCCGGGGTATACACACCCGAGATAGAGTTGAAGATGGTGGTTTTGCCCGCGCCGTTGGGGCCGATAATGCCGTGGATTTCGCCCCGCTCGGCCTCTAAAGAAAAGTCCTGGATGGCTTTGACGCCGCCAAAGCTCTTGTAGATGTTTTTGACCTCAAGCAGTGCCATTTACCGCGCCTCCTTTGACTTTTTGTCCAGCGCACGTTTGATGTTGGCCGGGATGGCCCGCAAGTTGCGGGGGGTAAGCTCCCACTCGCCCAGAAGGCCGGAAGGGCGGAAGTTGATGATCAGCAGCACCAGCACCGCGTAGATCACATAGCGATAATTTTGCAGCCCGCGCAGCATCTGGGGCAGCGCGCTGAGGATAAAGGCGCCGATGGTAGAGCCGGTAAGGCTGTTGACCCCGCCAAAGAAGACCATGATGACCCAGTCGGCGCTGCGCTTCCAGCCAAAGCCGGTGGGGTCCACATAGGACATATAAAAGGCGTACAGGCAACCCGAATAGCTGGTAAGCGCCACGCTGAGCAAAAAGGCGATCATCTTGATGCGGGTCACGTCGATGCCCATGGCCCGGGCGGCCAGCTCATCCCCCCGCAGCGCAATGCACTGGCGGCCATACTTGCTGGTTTTGAAAAAGGCCACCAGGGCAAGGGCCGCAATGGCCGACACCGCCGCGATGCCAAGGCCCACCCTGCGGGGGATGCCGGTCAGGCCGGAAGCGCCGCCTGTGAGCTTGGTCATGCGGTTGAGCAGGGCGGCAATCGCCTCGCCAAAGCCCAGAGTCACCAGCGAGATATAGTCCCGCCGCAGCCGTACCACCGGATAGCCGATGAGATAGCCTACCACCGTTGCCAGCAATACCGCCAGCAATATCGCCAGCGGGATAGGCATATGCAGTCGGATTACCAAAAGGCCCGAGGCATAGGCACCGATGGCCATAAAGGCTGCCTGCCCCAGCGAGAACATGCCGGTAAGGCCGGTGAGCACATACACCCCCGCCACGGCAACCAGGGTAATAAACACCTGCGTAAGTACGTTTGAAACAAGTGCCATAGGTCGTTTTTCCCTCCTTACGCCTTTTCCTGCACATTGCTGCCGGCAATGCCCTGCGGACGCAGCAGCAAAAACACCAGCATAATGGCAAAGGTAGCAATGGTGGAATAGCCCGAACCCAGCAGGCTGAGCAGCAGGGTCTCGACGACACCCAGCAAAAACGCACCGATAATGGCGCCGGTAAGGCTGCCCAGGCCGCCGATAACCGAGGCGATAAAGCCCTTTACAACCAGGCTGCCAAGGGTGGGATACAGCGTATATTTAATGCCGAGAAAGACCCCCGCAAAACCGGCCAGAATACCCGAAATCACAAAGGTAAGCTGGATGATGCGGGTGGAGTCGATCCCCATGAGCTGCGCGGTATCGCGGTCGAACGAGACGGCGCGCAGCGCACGGCCAAGGCGGGTTTTCTGAATAACATACCCCAAAATAAGCAGGGCAACGATGCTAATCAAAAACATGATCGCATCGCTGGTGGATATCACAATGCCCAGGTTGATGGTGGGATTTTGGAAAAAGGAGGGGAAGTTGAAGAAGTTTGACCCCACCCGGATGGTCACAAGCCCCTCGTACAGGGTGCCTAGCGTAATGGAGGACACAAAGAAATAGGTAGCCGAGGAATGGTTTTTGAGAATACGGCGAAAGCCAACAAATTCGCCAAGCAGCGCAATGCCCGCGCCGGCGGCACCGGCCGCAAGCAGGGTGGGCACAAGGCCCCAGCCCTTGCTGGATACCAAAAAGTAGGCGATGAACGCGGCGGCGGTCATGGTAGCGCCGTGCGAAAAGTTTGAGAACTTGAGCACATTGAAGATCAAGGCAAAGCCGGTGGCGATCAGGGCATAGATAGAGCCTGTCGCAAGGCCGTTGATCAGGATCTGCAGCGACATGGCGGGCCTCCTCCAAACAGGTTAATTGAATAAAACAGGAAAAATGGCCCCCGTCGCAGGGGATTCCCGCAGCGGGGGCCACGATCCTTCCTAAAGGGGCAGGGCCAGGGCCGGCCCTGCGGTGGGCCGGCCGGCTCTGCCAAAGAGGGCGCGGCTCATCCGGGGATTAGCCCGCATACTCCTCCAGCATGACCGGGGTCTGGTTGTCGTAGGTGTACATGAACATGCCCATGCCGTCCGGCATATGGGTCTTGGGGTCGATGGTCAGGCTGCCGGTCAGGCCCTTGAAGTCCTTGACGCCCTCGATGGCGCTCAGCAGAGCAGCGGGATCCTCCAGGCCGGCCTTCTCGATGCACTCCTTAGCGATCATGATGACATCATAGCCCAGGAAATACTTGTTGACGGCGCTGACCTTGTCCTCAACGGCCGCGGCCATCTCGGCGGTGGTGGGGTCGTCGGTGTTGATGTTGTTGATGTAGTAGACGTTGGAGCAGTCGCCGCCGTAGGTGGTGTTGAAGGAGGGGGCGGCGTCCAGGCCGCAGACGATCTTGCCCTCATAGCCGAGCTCGGTGGCCGCGGTGACAATCGCAACCAGTTGCTGGGTGTAGTTGGGGCAGTAGATGGCGTCCACCTTGGCCGCAACAATGGGCTGCAGCAGGGTCTTGTAATCGGTGTCGGCCGCGCCGTAGGCAACGATCAACTTGTCGTCCACCGTGATGTTGTTCTTGGCCAGCTCATCGGTAAAGGGGGCAAGCAGGGACACCGAGTAGGCATTCTCCTGGTTGTAGATGATGCCAAAGGTCTTAAGGCCGTTCTTTACCGCAAAGGCCGCCATGATCTGGCCCTGGGTGGTGGCGCTGGGCTGGAAGCAGAACATGTTTTTGTAGGGGGTGCCGTCCTCCTTGAGCTGGCAGGTGGGGTCAAGCGCAAAGCCCATGACCGGCACGTCATAGCTCTCGCTGGTTTCCTTGATGGCGTTGGCAATGTTGGCAACCGGAGGGCCAACAATCAACGAAACATTGTCCACCGTAACGGCGGTGATATAGGCGTTGACCGCCTCAGTAACGTCACCCTTGGTGTCATAGGTTTTCATTACGACCTTACGGCCGTTGATGCCGCCGGCCGCGTTGATATCGTCCACAGCGGCCTGCGCGCCCGCCTCAACCGACATGCCCAGCGCGCTGGTAGCGCCGGTAATGTCCTGCAGGCAACCGATCAGGATGTCCTCGCCGCCCTCAGCGGGAGCGGCCGGGGTAGAAGCCGCCGGGGTGGAGGCCGCCGGGGTGGACGCGGCCGGAGCCGAGCTGCCGGAACCGCCGCAGGCGGCCAGACAGAACACCATGACCGCGGCAAGAGCCAAAGCCAGAAGTTTCTTCATAACGTTTTCTCCTTCTTTATGATTTTGTATTGCGGCAAACACCTGTGGGAATGCCGCAAGAGGAGGGATGCGGCCCGCCTTGTGCAATCGTTTGCAAAAGACGGAAAATAAAAATCCGACAAAATAAACAGATTTTTCTGTTTTTTGTCGCTTTCCGTCTTAAAATATACACCTTTTTTGGGGGTATGTCAATCAGGTTTGCGATTTTTGCCGTTTTATACAAAGATGCTCTGCAAACCTTTGCACAATTGACAAAACAAAAAATGGGCGTGCAGTCGCAGCGTCAAAGGCCCGCTCGCACAGCCGGGGCCGGCAATCCCCTGTCTTTGGCCGCCGCGCATCCTCGGCGCGCAGGCATGCGGCAGGGCTTTCAAGGGCTACCGCCCCGCCTGCCTCCTTAGCCTGCACCCGACCCCGGCCGCCGCACGCCAGACGCATGCAGGCAAAAGGCAGGCTGCCAAGGGCAGCCTGCCGGGTAAGGGGCGGCCGGGTTCCCCCCGTTTTATGCCGGCTCAGAGGACTTCAAGGCCAAACAGCCCGGCCAGCTCACGCAGCTTTAAGGCAATATCCTCAAAGGCAAACACCTGGTGGCAGCCCAATGCGGTGCGCAGATAATGCGGCATATCGTCAAACCGGATGTGTAGTTGGGTGCGGCAGGCCGGCTCGTATGGCCCGCTGATACTGCGGCCGGTGTGCACGGTCATCTGGGAGGCCTCGTTTGAAATGCGGCAGGCCGTTACCGGAATATCCAGCGGCATTTCCACCTGCAGGCTCACCCCGATGCCGCTTTCATGATGGCTGCGCAGGATGCAGGGCTGCGGGCCGCCGGTGCACCGGATGGGCGCGGTGCAGTGCGAAAAATTCACCGTGCCGTCCGCCTGCAGGCCGGGGTTCGCCATCCAGAGCTTTGTTTTGGCAAGCCGCTTCATCAGCAGCATGGTTACCGCGCTGTCCATATCCCCTTCGCAGGCGGCAACCCATGGGGTACAGTCGTTAAGGTAACTCACCCCCAGGCAGGAGGTTGTACCCTCGCTGAGCAGGTTAAAACAGGCAATTGCCATCCCCTGTGCCCCATACCGTTCCAGCAGGGCCAGCAGGGCCCAGGCCATCCGAGCGGCATCCCAAAGCTGGCCGTCGGTGGGCTCTGCACAGCCGGTGCTGTTTTGGCAGAACCATTCATAATACGGCCTTGCCTGCTCCTGGCCGGCCTGCCGGTAGAGCCCGGCCAGCTCGGCCTGCTCCACGCAGCGGATGGCAAGGCCAAACCGCTGCTCATACACGGCCAGGCTGGAGGCATTGCTGATAACCCATGGCTCGGTTTCGCCAACCCGCAAAAGGGTGGAACCCTTCACCGCATAAAAAGCCTCCCAAAGCTCCAACGTATCGGCAAGCTCGCGGGCATTAAGGGCCAGGCGGGCGCCGGGCATCCGGCGGCGCAGCACGGCCCAGCTATCCATCAGGGTGGGTGCGGCGTTGCAGCGCAGCATCTCGCTACACAGCTCTTCGGGCGCGTTGCCCCGGATGTAGATGCCGTAAAGCGCAGCCTGTTCATACCGGCCGGCCGCCGCAAGGGCCGCCTGCTGCACCGCCCCGCTCATGGGCACCGCAACCAGGCAGTTGCCCTTTGGCAGGGCGGCGGGGTCGGTTGTGTCCTTAACAAGGGTACATTTTACCCCCTGCGGCATCTCCCCTGCAAGCTGTTCATATGCGCGCTGCAAAGCCTGCTCGTCCTTCCAATAGCGGCTTGAGGCAAAAAAGATGGCAACCGGTTTCATTGCAGTGCTCCTCCCTATGGGATGGTATTGTGCGGCTGTAGGCCCAGCGGCATCCTTTGTAAGATGTGGGCTTTGCCGGCAGGCCGTTGCACAGCCTTTTTCGGGGCCCTGCCCGAAGGCGCGGCAGCGGTTTTGTACTGCCCGCAAAGCCCATGGCTGCCTGCCGGTTTTATTGTAACCTCTGTGAGGGGTTGCCTGCAATTCGTTTTTGCGGTAAAATTATTCCATAATGGAATAATTCAAGAGCACATAGGATGGTGGAACCATGGATATCGAATGGGTACAGGCGTTTGTGGCGGTGGCAGAAACCGGGAGCTTTTCTGAAGCGGCCGAGAGGCTGTTTTTGGCCCAATCGGTCATATCCAAGCGGATCCAAAAGTTAGAACGGCAGTTGGGCGTCCGGCTGTTGGACCGCTCGCGGCGCCGTGTTGAACTGACAGCCGCAGGGCAACGGGCCTGCCCGCAGGCCCGGGCTTTGCTGCGCCAGCACCGCATGCTGGAGCGGGCGGCCCGCCCCGAAGGAGGACTCCGGCTGGCCCTGCTTCCTGTGGCAGACATCTATGGGTTTTTGCAGCTACTCTCGGATTTTTCTGCCGCGCATCCCGGCCTTCAGCTAACGGTGGAAGAACGGGACAGCGCCGCCCTGCCTGCCCTGCTGAACGACGGGCAGCTTGACGGCGCGTTTTACCGTACCACAGGCCTCGCCCTGCCCCCAAAAGCAGTGTCCCTCTGCCGGGATGAGATGGCGCTGCTGGCCAGCGAAAGGGAGGGCGTTTTTCCGCCCGGCCGCGTCCCGCTTGCACGGTTTTGCGGCAGGCCGTTTTTGCTGCTGAGCGCCGGTACCGGGCTGCTGGAGCCAAGCATCGAGCTCTGCCGGCAGGCAGGCTTTTCGCCCAACGTCCGGTACACCGGCGCCTCGGCTGCAAACATTGCCCGGATGGTACGCGGCGGCGCGGGGGTTGCCCTGCTTGCGCGCCAGGTAGCGCAGAGCTGTGCCAAAGACGGCCTGCAGGCGCTAACCCTTGAGCCAACCTTTTACAGCCGCCTGATTTTCGCCCCCTCCAGAGCAGGCCTTCAAGCCCCCGCCATGCCGGCCCTTTTGGAGTTTTTGCGTCAGGC
>CAJTSP010000024.1:0-7945 GCA_910578965.1 uncultured Oscillospiraceae bacterium | reverse complement strand
GCGTCAGGCTGCAGGCCCCGCCGGCTCAGGCGGACGGGCAAGCTGCCGGTGAGGCCGCTCGCTCCCCCCGGCTTCCCCTCAAGGGTCAAAGTGCGCAGATACGGCCTTGAGATGCTCGATGATGGGCAGGTGCTGGGGGCATACGCCTTCACAACGGCCGCAGGCGATGCAGTCCCTCGCCTTGCCAAATTTTGCAGAAAGGGCAGCATAGTTTGAAAAATTGGCCGTCCAGCCCTTTTCCTCCAGATGCTCCCGCATATCCTCATTATAAAGTGAAAAATACTGTGGGATGGCAATTTTTTGGGGGCAGCCCTCTGTACAGTAGGAGCAGCCGGTACAGGGTACGGCGATCTGCGCGTTGATGATCCGCGCCGCCTTAAAGCAAAGCTCTTTTTCTTCCTCGGACATCGGCTTAAAATTCTCCATAAAGCCAAGGTTGTCCTCCATCTGCGCGATGCTGGACATCCCGGACAGCACCACCATAACGTTTTTTAGGGATGCTGCAAAGCGGAGCGCCCAGCTTGGCACGGACATACAAGGGTCGTACCCCTCAAAGAGCCGCTGCGCCTGCTCCGGCACACGGGCTAAAGTGCCCCCCTTGACCGGCTCCATCACGATTACCGGCTTTCCATGCTTAACTGCAACCTCATAGCATGCGCGGGACTGTATCCACGGGCTTTCCCAGTCGAGATAGTTGATCTGTAGCTGTACAAACTCCATCTCCGGGTGATCCGTAAGAATCTTGTCCAGCAGCTCGGCCGAATCATGGAAGGAAAAGCCCGCATGCCTCACCAGGCCTTGGGCTTTCTTTTTTAGGAGCCAGTCAAAGCAGCCAAACTGTTCATATTTGGGGAGCATGGCCCCCTCGATGCCATGCAGCAGATAGTAGTCAAAATACCCTGCCCCGGTTTTTTCAAGCTGGGCGTCAAAGATTTTATCCCGATCCTCCGGCGAATTGAAAAAGCCCGCGTGCAGCTTGGTGGCAAGAGTAAAGCTATCCCGGGGATAACGGCCTACCAGCGCGGTTTTGGCTACGCCCTCGCTCGCAAAGCCATTGTACATCCAGGCCGTGTCAAAATAGGTAAAGCCTTTTTCCATAACAAGGTCCACCCTCCTTTTGAACTGCTCCACATCCACCTTGGCCGCGTCTGTTTTATCCAACTGCGGCATGCGCATGAGCCCAAAACCTAATTTTTTCATACAAGTTCTCCTTTACGCCATATTTTACGGGAAAACAGTTTTACAGGGCTCTCCCGCCTGGGCTCAGCCAAAGGGGCAAAGCAAAAAGCCACGCCGGAATCCCTTGAGGGGCCGTTCCCTGCCCTAAGCGCCTGTCGCCCCCTTTGCAGCGCCGGCCCAAAGGCTCAAAGCGCCATGGCGCCGCGGAGCATAATTTTACCGGTACACTCCATAACCGGGTCATCCCAAATTACATCGCCTACGCTGTCTGCCGTAATGGTACCGGATTTGGGGTTCTTAACCGATAGCAGGTGCCCGCGGATTTCCGCCTCTACGTCGGAATACTCAAAGGCAAGGTCGGCATCCTCCATAATACAGTCCACCAGCTTTAGGTTTTTGCAATAGCATAGGGGCTGCGTGCCAATGATCCTGCAGCGGACGAGGATCAGCCCCTCCGAAAACCAGCCCAGATACTCGCCCTTTATTACGCTGTTGCAAACCACAACGTTTTTGCTGTGCCAAAAAGCGTCCTTTGTATCCAGCTCGCAGCTTGCAATTTCGAGGTTTTCCATATACTGAAACGAATATTTTCCCTTCATTTTTACCCGGTCCAGCGTTACGTCACGGCTATCCAACAAGAAATATTCCGAGTCGACCTCGCAATCCGACAAGGCGATGCCCCGGCTTTTCCAGCCAAACTCGGGAGAATTGATTTGGCAGTTTGCCAGCCGGATATTGCTGCACTCCCGCACAGCCTTGATGCCATTCAGCGTACTATCCGAGATGGCGCCATTTTCCGCGTACCAAATAGCGGCGCGGGCCGATTCGTCCATCGACGAACGCTCCAGCCGGAATCCCTTTACATGCCAGAGGGGGTAGCGCAGGCAAAACCGGCACCGCAAAAGCCGCACATCCCGCGCTTCCTTTAAGGCGGATTCCCCATCTGCCGGGCCGGCAAATATACACCCCTCCACATCGGTGTGCTGCAGATGGTACAGTGCCCTCTCCGCATCAAATTGCTGGTTTTGAATCGTATTTCTGTCCATCCACCCATGCCTCCATTTTTCGTATCCCGGCCCGCCCCTTGCTTTCTGCCGATCAATGGAAAACGATGGCCGGGACCCCCTTGCTCAAAAAAGCCCTTCTTTGATTTGACCCAATTGTATACCGGCTTTCTCAAAATAGCAAATATCTATATTGGATAGGCTCCTATAGATTTTATGGATAGCAGCCGGTATTTTGGCAGGCCGATGCACAGCGCCGCGGCAACACAAAAAGGCACCGTGGCAGGGCATAAGCTTCCCTGGCCACGGTGCTTATTTTATTGGAGGTTCCGGGCGGATTTGAACCGCCGCATAAAGGTTTTGCAGACCTCTGCCTTACCACTTGGCTACGGAACCGTATGAAAAAACCGGCTTTTTTGCACAAGGCCGGCTTTTTCTTTGGAGCGGCTTACGAGGCTCGAACTCGCTACCTCCACCTTGGCAAGGTGGCGCTCTACCAGATGAGCTAAAGCCGCAAACTGAGAGTTTTGCCTGACCCGCACTCTCGGGCGACAGTGATTATTTTACCGTATCCATGGTTTTTTGTCAAGATGCTTTTGGCATAAAATTCAAATAATCGGCAGGGCCTTTGTTGCCTTTGACGCACCCTGCCCGCAGGGCGCGCCGCCCGGCCCTTTTAGCTTAATTGCCCCAGCAACTTTTGCAGCGGCACCCGGTATACCCTATCGCAAAACTGGCAGGTGACCTCGGCCTCTTTTTGCTGCGCCGCCATTTCCTCCAGCTCGGCCCGGCCAAGGCTGGCCAGCGCCCGCTCAACCCGGGCAAGGCTGCAGTCGCACCGGTAGCCTACCTCCCGGCTGTCCAAAAGCTGGGGCTCAAAGCCGGCCAGGGCCATCTGCATAATCCCCTGTGGGGTTTTGCCCTGGCTCAGCAGGGCGGTAACGCTGGGCATTGCCGAGATGTTCTGCTCGATCTGGCAAATCTCGGCCTCGGCTGCACCGGGCAGCAACTGGATAAGGTACCCTCCCGCGCAGGCAATGGAAAGGTCCGGATTAACCAGCACCCCCAGCGCACAGACGGTGGGCACCTGCTCGCTGATGGCGTAATAGGCGGTGATGTCCTCGGCCACCTCGCCCGAGGCCAGCGGAATCTGGCCCACATACGGCTCCCCCAGCCCGGTATCCCGCACCACGCTCAGGGTACCCTTGCGGCCCACCGCGCCGCCCACGTCCAGCTTGCCGTCCGGCCGCAGGGGCAGCTCAACCACCGGGTTTTGCACATAGCCCCGGGCCCAGCCGTCGCCGGCCGCCACCGCAAGCACGGTACCGGCCGGGCCGCCGCCCGCAAGCCGCAGGGTAACCGACGCCTCCTCGGTTTTGAGCATCATGCCCATCATCGAGGCGGCGGTGAGCAGCCGGCCCAGCGCGGCGCTGGTGACCGCGCTGGTTTTGTGGATACGCTCGGCCTCGCGTACCATAGCGGTAGAATCCAGCCCGCAAAAAACCACGCCTCCGTTTTGGGAAAGGGCACGAATCATATTATGTCCCATACCTTGTTCACCATCCTGTTTGGGTATACTGCTTGACAGCCGTAAGGATCATCCGCTGGCTGTCCCGGCGCAGGGGGCCAAAGTCCTCCCCGTCCCGCACGCTTTCCAGCGCAAACCCAGCCTTTGCAAGCGCCTCGCGCACCTCCCCGAGGCTGTAGCTGTACTCCGGGAACTGCTCGGCCCAGTGCTCGCCGGTTTCTCTGTCCAGAATATCCAGCGAGATGTCCACCCGGCCGGTAGCGGGGTCGTACCGGTTCTGCCAACGGCAAATGGCGTCCGGCGCTTCAAGAGTAAAGCTGCGGCCGGCCAGCACCTCCCGATGCTTATAAGGGGTGTTGAGGTCAAAAATGAAAACCCCGCCCTGTTCCATAAAAAAGCCCGCCCGCTCCACCGCCTTACAAAAACGGCCGGCCGGGCCGATGTGGTTGAAGGTATCAAAGGTGGACACCGCCGCCCGGATGGTACCGTAGAGGTCCAGCTCCAGAATGTCCTGGTGCAGCAGCAAAAGCCCGCCGGCAACCCCCAAAGCGTCCGCCTTTTCCCGCAAAACCGCCAGCATCTCCTCCGATTGATCCACCCCGATCAGATCATAGCCGGCCTGTGCGAGCATCAGGGTCAGGTCGCCGGTACCGCAGCCGAGGTCGGCCAGGATACCGTCCCGGATACCATGACCCTGGAGCTGGGCTAAAGCATATCGGTACAGGGCGTCATAATCCGCCTCACCGTTGAACTCGTCGTAAAACCAGGCAAATCTGTTATACGCCATCCGCAATATCCTCCGCCCGGGTGGCGCCCGCACCACCCTCCGGGCCCAAAAACTCCCGCACCGCCAGGGCCAGCGCGCTTTGCATCTCCGGGATGCCCTGGCCGCTTTCGGCGCTGGTAAGCAGCACCTGCCGGCATCCATACGGCGCACACAGGGCGCGGAACTGCCCTTCGGCAGCAGCCTGCCGGCTTTTTTTGAGCTTATCGGCCTTGGTGAGGGCTACCATAAACTCCACACGATGATAGCGCAGATATTCCAGCATCTGCCGGTCGTCTGCGCTGGGGGCATGCCGGCAGTCCAGTAACTGCACCAGCATCGCCCGGGGGCGCTGCTGGGCAAAGTAGCGGTTGATCAAAGCGTCCCAGCGGCGGCGCTCGCCCGCGGCGATCCTGGCATAGCCATAGCCCGGCAGGTCCACAAAATGGGCGGCGTCCACCCTGTAAAAGTTGATGGTGGCGGTTTTGCCCGGGGTGGCGCTGACCCTGGCAAGGCTTTTGCGGTTGCAGAGTTTGTTGATGAGGCTGGATTTTCCAACGTTGGACCGCCCCGCAAACACAATTTCAGGGCGCGGCCCCGCCGGCAGTTGGCTGGCAAGGCCATAAGAGGCGACAAATTCGGCCATATTGTAGTTCATCTTGTAGCCTCCTGTAACAAGGCCGGCAAAAGCGCCGCCCGGCCGGTTCGGGACAGCCCGGCCGGGCGGCTGCATCTCCTTTTGCTCAGCCGGAGTTCGGCGGCGGGAAAACAAACGCTTTATCCTTTCGGGCACGCCCAAGAGCCGCGCCTTTGACCCCTGTGCAGCTTACTGCGGTAGCTGCGCCGCGGGCTTCTCGGCCGGGGCGGGCACCGGCGGGCGCTTGGGCGTGCGGCGGCTTTCGCCGCCCGCGGCCTTGGCCGAGGGGCCGGCCGGCAGCAGCGCGTTTTTGAGCACCTGCTCGAGGTTATCCACCGGCACAAAGTGCAGCGCCTGCTTGACCTCCTCCTCTACCTCCTGCAGGTCGCTGGTATTGCCCCGCGGGATGAGGACGGTTTTCATGCCCTCCCGGTAGGCGGCCATGCTCTTTTCGCGCAGGCCGCCGATGGGCAGCACATTGCCGTGCAAAGTAATCTCGCCGGTCATGGCAAGGTCGGCCCGCACCGGCCGGCCGCTCAGGCAGGATACCAGCGCGGTGGTAAGGGTAACGCCGGCCGAAGGCCCATCCTTGGGGATAGCCCCCTCCGGCGCATGGATATGCAGGTCGATGTTTTTGAGGGAGGCAGGGTCGATGCCGTACCTGGCCCCATTGACCCGGGTGTAGGTAACGGCCAGCTTGGCGCTCTCCTTCATGACATCGCCCAGCGAGCCGGTAAGCTCGATCTTGCCGGCGCCGTCCCCCAGAACCTGCACCTCGATGGGCAGCATCTCGCCGCCCACGCTGGTCCAGGCAAGGCCGTTGGCAATGCCCACCGCATTGGTGCGGTTGATGAAGTCCGGCTTGACCCGCCGCGGGCCAAGGATGCCCTCAAGGGAGGCGGCGGTAACGGTGACCTTTTCGCACTCGCCGGCCGCGATGCGCCGGGCGCATTTGCGCAGCACCTCGGTAATGGTGCGTTCGAGGGTACGCACGCCGGCCTCGCGGGTGTAACCGTCGATGATGCCATAGATGGCCGCCGCGTGCAGGCTGACCTTGCCCTCCAGTCCGGTGTTTTTAAGCTGCTTGGGCAGCAGGTGCCGCTTGGCAATGTTGAATTTTTCCACACGGGTATAGCTGGACAGCTCGATGATGTCCATGCGGTCGAGCAGCGGGGCTGGGATGGTGCTGCGGTCGTTGGCGGTGGTGATAAAGAGCACCTGGCTGAGGTCGAAGGGGATGTCGAGGTAATGGTCCTTAAAGGCCTTGTTCTGCTCGGGGTCCAGCGCCTCCAGCAAAGCGGCGGCGGGGTCGCCCCTAAAATCGCCCGCCAATTTATCGATCTCGTCCAGCAAAATCAGCGGGTTCGCACTTTTGGCTGTAATCATTGCGCTGATGATCTTGCCGGGCAGCGCGCCGATATAGGTGCGCCGGTGGCCCCGTATCTCGGCCTCATCCCGCACGCCGCCCAGGCTCATGCGGGCATATTCCCGCCCCAGGCAGGCGGCAATCGAGCGGGCCACCGAGGTTTTGCCTACGCCCGGAGGGCCCACCAGGCAGATGATCTGGCCCTTGACCTCGGGGCTTAATTTACGCACGGCCAGGATCTCAAGGATGCGGTCCTTGACCTTTTTAAGGCCGTAATGTTCCTTATCCAGGATGGACTGCGCCCGGTGGATATTGAGATGGTCCACCGTATACTTGCCCCAAGGCAAATCGAGGCAGGTATCCAGATAGGTGCGGATGACCGCCGCCTCCTGGCTGCTGCCCTGCATGCGGCAGAGGCGGTCGGCCTCCTTGAGCAGCTTTTCGCTGGCCTCCTCGGGCAGGGCCAGCTCATTGATCCGCCGGCGATATCCTTCGGCCTCAAAGCGGGTGTCCTCGCTCTCGTCCAGCTCGCTGGCAATGGCGCGCATCTGTTCACGCAGGTAGTAATCGCGCTGGTTTTTGTCCATCTGGTCGTTGACCTTGTCGTGGATTTCCCGTTCTATCGAGAGCACCTGATACTCCCGGCGCAGCAGCTCCAGCAGCTTTTCCAGCCGGCTGAGCAAAGTGCTCTCCTCCAGCACAGATTGCTTATCCTGATATTTGAGCAGGATATTGGCCGGGATATACTCGCTGAGGAAGATGGGGCTGGAATTGCTGATGATGTTATACACAACATCCTTGGAAAGGCGCGGGTTAAGCGAAAGGTACTCCTCAAAAGCGTCCTTGATGCTGCGCACCAGCGCTTCCACCTGCACCGACTCGGCGGCTTTGAGCCCCCGCACCGGCGCGGGCTTGATAGCCGCCTGCAAAAAGCTGCCGCCGGCGTCCAGGCCCAGCAGCTTTGCACGATACTTGCCCTCCACCAGCACCTTGACAAGGTCCTCGGAAACACGCAGCACCTGCTTGACCTCGGCCACCACTCCGTACTCGTACAGGTCTGGGACCTCGGGGTCTTCGGTATCCATTTCCTTCTGGGCCACCAAAAAGATCGAGTTGGTGTTGGTCATGGCCCACTCGATAGCGGCGATGGATTTTTCGCGGCCCACCTCAAAATGGACGATGTTGTTGGGAAATACAACCAGCCCGCGCAGTGCGATGGTGGGCACGCGCAGCACATTGCGGTCGATCTTGACGGTTACACGGTTCGGCATCCTGCAAAGCCTCCTTGAGCGGCCCCCCAAAGCATCTGCCGGGGCCGGAATAATACGGGCTGATAAAAATACGCTTTGAAAGTTTATTATACACAAAAACAAAGAATGAATCAACCATTGCTGCCCTGGGAATTTTGGCAAAAAGCTGTAGGGCCGCACGGCCAAAGCATGATGGCTGGGGCGGCAGGCCAGGGGGG
>CAJTSP010000023.1:8168-27341 GCA_910578965.1 uncultured Oscillospiraceae bacterium | reverse complement strand
AGGCGAGATGGCAATGTTGACCTTGGTGTTCATCTTGACCGTGGTGCCCGCCGCCGGGGACTGGTCCACAATGCGGCCCTCCTCGGCCTCGGCGTAGTCCTCGGTGATCTGCCCCAGCACCAGCGAGGCGTTGCGCAGGGCGATGATGGCGTCCTCCTTGGTGAGGTTGGCAAGGTCGGGCACCACCCGGTCGGTCTCGACCTTTTCGCGGCTGACGTATAAGTAGACCGTCTCCCCCGCCGCGATCTGCTGGCCGGCCTCGGGGGTGGTGCTTACCACCGTGCCCACCGGGACGTTGCCGTCCTCCACCGGGCGCACGTTGACCGAGAGGCCCAGCTCCTTAAGCACGGCCTCGGCGTCCTTTTGCAGGTAGTTGGCCACCGCCGGCACCTCGACATACCGGGTGCCCAGGCTGACCCGCAGGGTGATGGTCTGCCCCTCCTTGACCGTGCGGGGGGGCTTGGGGGTCTGGCTGTAAACCTGCCCGGCCGGCGCGGCGTTGTATTCCTCGATGAACTTGATGCGGAAATGGGAGCGGTATTCGCTGTTGGATTCGATCTGCTCCCGCCGCTGGCCCACAAAGTTGACCAGCTCCACATCCTCCCGGGTGCTGAAGAGGGGGTTGGTGGAGTTGGCAAAGATCATATAGCACAAGATGCCCGCGCCGATCACAAAGGCAAAGGCCATGCCCAGCATGATGGGCACCAGCGGGAAGCGGCGCTTTTTCTTTTTGGGCGGGCGGCGGGCGCCCCCGCGGGGGGGCTGGGGCCTGCCGCCCTCCTTGCTTTGCTTTACCACCTTGTTGATATACCTCTCTGGCTGCGTATCCGTAAGGTACTGGTACTCAAAACGGATGCTTGGGTTTTTTTTGAACTCCTCCAGATCGTCCAGCATGGCGCGGGCGCTGGGGTAGCGGTCCTCCGGGCGCTTGGCCATGGCCCGCTCGGTGATCTCCTGCAGGGCCGCAGGCACGTTTGGCGCGATCTCAGAAAGGGGGCGGGCTTTATCGGAAATCTGCTTGATGGCCACCGAAACCATGTTGTCGGATTCAAACGGAAGCTGGCCCGAGAGCATCTCGTAGAGCATCACGCCCACCGAGTAAATATCGGCCGTGGCGCCGGTCACGTCGCCCCGGGCCTGCTCGGGGCTGATGTAGTGCACCGAACCGATGGCCTTTTCGCTTACGGTGTGGTTTTCGGCCCGGCTGATGCGCGCGATGCCAAAATCCATCATCTTGAGCTGCCCGCTTGAGAGCAGCATCACGTTCTGGGGCTTGACGTCCCGGTGCACCACCCCCTTGCGGTGGGCGTGGTCCAGCGCCTCCAGAATCTGCTGGGCAAAGTGCACCGTTTCCTTCCAGGTGAGCGGGCCGCCCCGCTGCTTCATATATTCCTTGAGGGTGATGCCGTCCAGGTGCTCCATCACGATGTACTGCAGTTTATCGGTGACCGAGACGTCGTACACCTTGAGGATGTGGGGATGGTCGAGGATCGAGATGGCCTTGGACTCGTTTTTGAACCGGCGCACAAGCTCCTCGTTGCCCATAAACTCCTCGCGCAGGATCTTGACCGCCACGGTCTGGCCGGTTTTGAGGTCCTCGGCCTTGTAGACGTTGGCCATGCCGCCGGCGCCGATCATCTCTTCCAAGAGATAGCGGCCGTCCAGCCGTTTGCCAATGAGTTTTTCCATGCTCAGCCCTCCCCGTCTTCCACGCCGATCAGCACAGCGGTGATGTTATCCTGCCCGCCGGCCGCCAGCGCCTTTTGGATCAGCACCTCCGGCACGGCCAGGAAGGGGGCGTTGGCCAGCACCGCGGCCATGGATTCGTCCCGCAGCGGGCCAGTAAGCCCGTCGGTGCAGAGCAGCAGGATGTCGCCGGGGCAGACGGTGCGGCTGGTGTACTCCGGCTCAACCGCCGGCTCCACCCCCAGCGCGCGGGTGATGATATTTTTGCGGGGGTGTACGGCAGCCTCGGCCCGGGTGATCGCGCCCCGTTCAACCATCTCCTGTACCACCGAATGGTCACGGGTAAGCTGGCGGATCTCACAATCGCGGTAAAGATAAGCGCGGGAATCGCCTACATGGGCCAGATGGGCCACCCCGTCCCTTACCAGCACGCAGACCGCAGTAGTACCCATACCCCGGTTGGCCGGGCTGCGCTGCGCCTGCCGGTAGACCTGCGCGTTTGCAGCGCGCAGCGCCGAGAGCAAAAACGCCTGTTCCTCCCCGGGCGGGCAGGCCTGCTCCCCAGCCGCAAACTCCTGCTGGACGGCATCGGCCGCCGACTCCGCTGCAGCCTTGCCGCCCCGGGCGCCGCCCATGCCGTCGCACACCAGGGCCCACACACCGCCGCCGGGCAGGCGCGCGGCACGATAGGTGTCCTGGTTTTCGGCACGGCCAAGGCCAATATCGGTTTTGGCGGCAAGCTTCAAGGCGATCAGCTCCTTTGGCAGGGATGGGTACGGGCGGCATTTATACGGGCGGGTTTTATAAAAAGGCCCCGCTTGTTGCATTTACGAGCCGGCAGGGGCGGTTTCTTCGCGGCGCAGTTGGCCGCAGGCGGCGCTGATGTCGGCCCCAAGGCGGCGGCGTACGGTGGCGTTGACCCCGAGTGCTGTAAGCCGGGCGGCAAACCGGCGGATATTTTGGGCGTCGCTGGCCGAATAGGGGCTGCCGTCCACCGGGTTGATGGGGATCAGGTTTACGTGCGCGCCCATGCCCTTGATAAGGGCGGCCAACTGGCAGGCCTCGGCCTCGCCGTCGTTGACCCCACGCACCATAGAATACTCAAAACTGACCCGCCGGCCGGTAGTTTTTTGATACCGCCGGCAGGCCGCAATGAGAGCCTCGACCGGGTAGGAATCGTTCACCGGCATCATGCTGCTGCGCAGGGGGTTGTTTGGCGCATGCAGCGAGACCGAGAGGGTAAGCTGGAGCTTTTTTTCGGCCAGGCGGCCGATCATGGGTACAAGGCCGCAGGTGGAAAGGCTGATATTGCGCATGCTGAGGTTCGCGCCCTCGGGCGAGGTAACGATGGACAAAAAATCCATCACGGCGTCAAAATTGTCCAGCGGCTCGCCAATGCCCATGAGCACGATGTGGGATATGCGCTCGCCGAGGTCGGCCTCGGCCGCATAGAGCTGGGCAGCGATTTCCCCGGCGGTAAGGTCGCGCACCCGGCCGTTTTGGGCGGAGGCGCAAAAGCGGCAGCCCATCCGGCAGCCTACCTGGGTAGACACACAAACAGTATTGCCATAGCGGTAGCGCATAACCACCGTTTCGATGCAGTTGCCGTCCCCAAGGGCAAAGAGGTATTTGACCGTACCGTCGCGGGACTGCTGGCGCCGCCGGATGCCCAGCGATACAATCGTATACTGCTGCCCCAAGGCTGCAAGCAGGGCCTTGGGCTGGTCGGTCATAGCAGAAAACTCACGCACCCGCTTTTGGTGCAGCCAGCGGAAAAGCTGCCTGCCCCGGAAAGCGGGCTGCCCCATACCGGCCAGAAGCGCGGTAAGCGCATCGAGCGGGTAGGATGAAATGCAATTCTTAGACATTGTATCACAATCTTTCGAGACACGCCACAAAAAAACCGTCAAATCCCGCCGCAGTGGGCAACAAAGTCATGAGATTGCGCTCGAGCCTGGCGCTTTTTGGCACAAACGGCGGCGGTACAGCGATAAATTCCGGGTTCTGACACAAAAAATCCGAGACTACCCCGGTATTTTCGGCCGGGTTGAGGGTACAGGTAGAATAAACCAGCCGCCCTCCCTGCACAAGGTAAGCGGCCCCCTGGCGCAAAATGGCCTTTTGCAGCTCAATCAGTCCATCCAGCCCTTCCAGGCTTTTGTAACGGATATCCGGCTTTTTGCCCAAAACGCCGAGCCCCGAGCAGGGTACGTCACAGAGTACCCGGTCGGCCCCGGCAAGCCGGGGGTCGTGCCGGCTTGCATCCTGGCAGAGCAGCCGGGCGTTGGAAACCCCGCAGCGCAAAAAGGCCTTTTGAACCAGGGACAGCCGGTTTTGGGCGGCGTCGCAGCAAAAAAGCCGGCCGGTGCCGTGCATCTGCTGAGCCAGCAAAAGGGATTTGCCTCCCGGCGCGGCGCAGAGGTCCACCACCTTTTGCCCCGGCCGGGCCCCGAGGCAGAGGGCCGCCAACTGCGACGCCTGGCCCTGCACCGCAAACTCCCCCGCCGCAAAACGAGGGCTGGCGGCCGGGCTGCCCTCAAACCTTGCCAGCAGGCTGCCGGGCACCTCGCCGGGGCAAACGTCCCTGACCCCCTCCTCCTCCAAGGCGCGGGCCAAGGCCGGCAGGCTGGTACGCAGGGTGTTGGGGCGCAAAGCGGTGGGCCGGGGCTGCCAAAAGGCCTCCAGCACCGCCTGGGCCTCCCCGCCAAAGGCATTCAAAAAAATGCGGGCCACCGCCGGGCTCACCGAGCAGAGCCCCGAAAGCCGCTCGGCCTCATCGGCAAAGGAGGTTTCGGCCGGCCGGCCCTGCGCCGCCCTGCGTAGGACCGCATTGACAAACCCGGCCGCACTTTTTTTGCCAAAGGCCCGGGTAAGCTCTACCGATTGATCCACCGCCACAGCAGGGGGCACCCGCAGGTATTGGAGCTGGTACAGCCCGCTGCGCAGGATGGCCAGCACCTCGGGGTCCAGCTTATGCAGAGGCTTTGCGCAACACCCCGCAAGGCAGGCGTCCAGCAGGCTGCGCCGCTCCAGCACCCCGTAAAACAGCCGGCCGGCAAAGGCGGCATCCCGCGGAGGCAGCTTTTCCTTTTGCAGCACTGCGTTCAGCACAAGGTTGGAATAGCCGTTTTGTTCCTGGCGCACCAGCGCCCGCACCGCCGCGGCGCGGGCCGTGCTCATCCTGGCTCCCCCGGCCCTGGGAAAAGCCGGTCCCCGGGTTTAAGCCGGCGGCCGGCGGCCCAGGCGCTGCCCTCCATCGGCTTTTTGCCCTCGGGCACCAGCTCCAGAAGCTCGATCGCGCCCTGCCCGCAGGCGACGGTCAGCGGCTTTACGGCCAGCACGGCGCCGGGAGCCGCAGATGCTCCCTGCCCGGCATCCCGCCCGCCGCGCAGGCCGGAAGCCTGCCCGCCAGCCAGCCGGCTTTTGAGCACCTTGACCTTTTTGCCCTCGCAGCAAAACCAAGCCGCAGGCCAGGGGTTCATACCCCGGATGAGGTTGTGCAGGGCCTGGGCGCTCTGCTCAAAGGTAAAGCCGGCCATCTCCTTGGTAAGGGGAGGGGCCAGGGTGGCCTTTGCGTGGTCCTGGGGGGTGGGGGTCACAAGGCCGGCGGCAATCCGGGCGATGCAGCGGGTGAGCAGGGCCGCCCCAATGGAGGATACCCGGCGGAACAGCTCGCCGCTGGTTTCCTCCGGGCCGATGGCCAGCCGCTCGACCATGAGGATATCGCCGGTGTCCAGCCCCTCGTCCAGCCGCATGATGGTCACGCCGGTTTCGGCGTCCCCATTGAGCACCGCCCACTGCACCGGGGCTGCGCCGCGGTATTTGGGCAGCAGCGAAACATGCAGGTTGATACAGCCCCGGGGCGGGATGGCCAGCACCTCGGGCGGGAGGATACGGCCATAAGCCACCACCACAATGATTTCGGGGGCGAGGGCACGGATCTCCTGCTGCACCGAGGCGTCCCGCAGGGTCTTAGGCTGAAAAACCGGGATGCCGCGCAAAAGCGCCTCCTGCTTTGCGGGAGGCGCGGTGAGGGTCTGCCTGCGGCCGACCGGCTTGTCCTCGCGGGTAAACACCGCGCACACCTCGTGGCCTGCGGCGCAGACGGCGCGCAGGCTTTCGGCCGCGATGTCAGGGGTACCCATAAACAGGATGCGCATAGTGTTTTTCTCCTTTTGGGGCGGGCAGGGGGGCACAGGCCGCCAAAAAACCGCGCCTGCCGGGGTTTTGGGCGGATTTTTGGGTTACTCCTCCTCGTCCTGCTCCAGGTCCTCATAAAAATATTCGGCAAGGTCCATGATGGTAATGCCGTCCAGATGGTTGGACTCATGGCAGATGCAGCGGGCCAGCATATCCTCGGCTTCGATCTCAAACCACTCGCCCTGCCGGTTTTGGGCACGGGCGCGCACCTTTTGGGGGCGGCTGATGGCCCCATTGTGCCCCGGAAAGGACAGGCAGCCCTCGTAGATGGTCACCTGCTCCTCCGACTGCCAGAGGATTTCCGGGTTGACAAATTCGAGGAATTTAGGCTCGTACCCTTCGGGCAGCTCGCCCTCCCCGGGCAGGTCTCGCTCATCCAGGCAGACGAACAGCCGCCGCATCACCCCAACCTGGGGCCCGGCCAGCCCAAGGCCGCCCGCGTCCAGCAGTGTCTCGCACATATCGTCCAGCAGGGTGGCAAGCCGGCCGTCAAAGCCGGTAACCGGGCGGCAGACCTTTTTTAGGATCGGGTCGCCCTCTTGTACAATGGTGCGCAATGCCATACAAATATTCCTCCCTTTCTGTTGCCGCGCCCGCCGCCCTTTGCGCTGCGGGCAGCTCAGTCGCCGTCGGTATTCATATCCAGGGCCACCGACGCCTTGGCCGGCAGGCCCTCCGCGCTGTACCGGGCCAGCACCTCGCTCATCAGCGCACGGAAAGCCCTGTCGCCCCGGCATTTGATGGTGAGCTTGTAGCGGTACCGGTCGCTTACCATCAATACATTCATGGGGGCCGGGCCCAGTACCCGCAGCGGCAGCTCCCGCCTCCCGCCGGCCGCCTGCGCCAGCAGCACGCCAAACCGGGCGGCCGCCGCGGCGGTGTCCGCCTCTTTTTCGCCCGAAAAGGCCGCCACGCAAACTGCGCAGAAGGGCGGGTAAAGAAAAAGCTTCCGAAAAGCGATTTCCTGCTCGTAAAAAGCCTCGTAGTCCTGGCCGGCGGCAAGGGCCAGCACCGGGTGGCCCGGCTCCACCGTCTGGATCAACGCCCGGCCCGGCCTTTCGGCCCGGCCCGAGCGCCCCACCACCTGGGTAATAAGGCTAAAGACGTTTTCGTAGGCGCGGAAACTCTGGGAAAAAAGCAGCGAGTCCAGCCCGAGCACCCCCACGAGGGTCACCCTTTCAAAATCCAGCCCCTTGGCCACCATCTGGGTGCCCAATAGGATATCGTACTCCTGCCGGGCAAAGGCGGCCAGCATGGCGTCGTGGGCGTTTTTTTGACCGGTGGAATCCTGGTCCATCCGCAAAATGCGGGCGCTGGGCAAAAGGGCGGCCAGCTCCTCCTCCACCCGCTGGGTCCCAAAGCCGGAATAGCGCAACGCGCCGCCGCACGCGGGGCAGGCCTCGGGCGGGGGGGCAACGGCACGGCCGCAGTAGTGGCAGAGCAGCTTGTGCTGGGCCTTGTGGTAAACCATGGGCACGCTGCAGCTACCGCACTTGAGCGCCTTGCCGCAGGCTGTGCACAGGGCCACCGTGCGGTAGCCCCGCCGGTTAAGCAGCAGGATGGCCTGTTCGCCCCGCGCAAGATTCTGGCTTAGCTGCTGCGCCAGCGGCAGGCTTACCTCGCCCGGGTTGCCGGCGGCAAGCTCGGCCCGCATGTCTACTATCTGCACCTGGGGCAGCGGTCGGCCGCCATACCGCCGGCGCAGCGGCACCAGGGCCATGCGCCCGTTGGCAGCGGCATAGTAGCTTTCAAGCCGCGGGGTGGCCGAGGAAAACAGCACCAGCGCCCCATGCCGGGCCGCCCGCTGTTTGGCCACATCATGGGCCAAAAACCGCGGGGCGGACTCGGAGCGGTAGGTATGCTCCTGCTCCTCGTCCAAAATAATGAGGCCGATGTTTTGCAGCGGCGCAAATACCGCGCTGCGGGTGCCCACCACAATGTCCGCGCCGCCCTGCTGGATCATCCGCCACTGCAAAAGCCGCTCGGTATTGCTCAAGGCCGAGTGCTGCACCGCCACTCTCCGGCCAAAGGCGCCCTTGAGCCGGCGGATCATCTGAGGGGTCAAGCTGATCTCGGGCACCAGCACCAGGGCGGTTTTGCCTAAAGCCAGGGCCTTTTGGATGAGCCGCAAAAACACCATGGTCTTGCCGCTGGAGGTAACCCCGAACAGCAGCGCCGCGTGGGGGGCGCCGTCGGCTAAAAAGGGTTCAAGCCTGCTGCAGGCAGCCTGCTGTTCCTCGGTGAGGGTGATGTCCGGCGGGTCGGCAGCGGCCGACGCGTCCGGTATATCCGGCGTATCTTGCGGTTCCAATATGGTCGCCCTGGCGGCCCGGCCCTGCTCCAGCACCCCTTTTTGGCACAGCCGTGCCAGCACCGCCCGGCTCACCCCGGCCTTTTCGAGAACGCTCAGGGGCTGCGGGCCGGCCTGCAGCAGCTCGGCCGCCAGCCGCTGCTTTGCGGTGGGGCGCGGGGCCTGCGGCAACTCGGCCACAAGGCGGTAGACCGGCTCGGTCTGGCTGACCAGCGCGCTTTTGAGTACCGGGCGGCCGTTTTGCTCCCCCGCGCGGTACTGCGCGCCATAGGGGATCACCGCCCGCACCGCCTCGTACCAGGTGCAAAAGGTGCGCTCGTGCAAAAAATGCACCAGCCGCAGAAGGTCCGGGGTGAGGCGGGCGTCCTCGGGCGCGGCATCGTAAAGCTCCTTGAGCCTGAGGACGGGCGATTTGCTTTGCGCGGCCTGCACATCCGGGCGGGCCTGCACCGGTTGCCCCCCTTCTGCAGGCTTTGCCGGGACTGCATTTTGCGCGGCGGCAAAAACGGGAGGGCATCCGGGGACGGCCACATCGGGCGGAGGGCCGGAAGCATCTGCCGCATCCTGCTCTCCGCAGGCCAGCACCACCGCCATTCTTGCGCGGCTGCCCCGGCCAAACGGCACCAGCACGATGCTGCCGGGGAACACCCGCCCGGCCAGCCGCTCGGGCACAAGATAGGTGTACAGCTTGTCAAAATGGAACGCGGCGCCATCTACCGCCACCTGTACCGTCTGCGGCAAACGGCGTCCACCCCTTTCGTTTTCAAGAGTCATCCAAAAACCGGCCCGCCGGGGCCCCGCAGGCCGGCCGGTTCAGGCCTGCCGCGCACAGATCGCCTCGTAAAGCTCTTGCGCGCATCCTTCTACCGTATCGTTTACCACCTGTGCATCGTACCCGCCGGCAAGGCGCAGCTCCTCGGCCGCGCGGGCCAGCCGCCTGCGGATACCGTCCTCGGTTTCGGTGCCGCGGCTGCGCAGCCTATGCTCCAGCTCCTCAATGCTGGGCGGGCGGATAAAGACGGTGGTGGCTCCCGGATAGATGCGCTTGATATTGGCCGCGCCCTCCACTTCAATAACCAGCACCACCGTGCGGCCCGCCGCAATCCGCCGGTCCACCTCCGATTTAGGGGTGCCGTAATAATTGCCGCAGTAACGGGTATATTCCAAAATCTCGCCGGAGGCGATCCGGCGCTCGAACTCGGCAGGAGACATATAGTGATAGTCTACCCCGTCCTGCTCGCCGGGACGCATGGCGCGGGTGGTGGCCGAAACCGAAAACTCAATCTCGGGATGTTCCTGCCGCAGCCGGCGCACCACCGTGTCCTTGCCCGCGCCGGACGGCCCCGACACCACCACCAGATAGCGTTCCTGGTTCATTCCTCATTCTCCTCGTCCAGCTCTCCGTCGTCGCTGTCTGCCAGGCGGTTGGCCACCGTCTCGGGCTGCACCGCCGAAAGGATAACATGATCCGAGTCCATGATAATCACCGCGCGGGTACGGCGGCCATAGGTGGCGTCAATGAGAGCGCCCTTATCGCGCGCTTCCTGTACAATGCGCTTGATCGGCGCGGATTCCGGGCTGACGATGGCAATCAGCCGGTTGGCGCTGACCATGTTGCCAAAACCGATGTTGATAAGCTTCATAACATTTCCTCTTTGCCTGCAGCTTGCGGCGGGGCGTTTGCAACGCGCCCGCCTCTGTTTCGGGCCACCCGGCTGCCCCCCGCCCGCCAAGGCCGGCGCCTTGGCCCCGGGCTGCGCCGCCGGCTTTGTGCCGCTGCGGCCCCGGCGGGGCAGTGCGGGCGGCAAAAGGGGCCGCTCACTCGATATTTTGAACCTGCTCGCGGATCTTTTCGATCTCGGCCTTCATATCCACCACCAGCCGGGTGATAGCAATATCCTGGCATTTGGAGCCGATGGTGTTGACCTCGCGGTTGAGCTCCTGAGTTAAAAAATCCAGCTTGCGGCCCACCGGGCCGCCCTCATCCAGGATGCCGCGATACTGCGCGATGTGGCTGCGAAGCCGCACCGTCTCCTCGTCCACGGCGGTTTTGTCGGCAAAGACGGCGGCCTCGGTGAGCACCCGGGCATCGTCCACCGTACGGTCCTCCAGCACGGTTTTGAGGCGCGCATAGAGCCGCCGGGTATAGTTCTCCATCCGGGCGGCGCTGCCCTGCTCTACCTCGCCCACCGCACGCTCCAAAAAGCCCAGCCGCGAAAGGATATCCGCCTCCAGCTTTTCCCCTTCGGCCGCACGCATCGCGGTAAAGCCCTCCAGCGCCTTTTGGCAGGCCTCGCTAACCTCCTGCCAAAGCTGCTCCTGATCCGGCTCAGCCCGGCGGACGGCCAGCACATCCGGGAAACGCGCCAGCAAGCCGAGCGGCACATCGCACCGCATCTGCAGCTCCTCGCCAAGCACGCCCAAAGCGTCCTGATAGCTTTTGGCAAGGGCAAGATCAGGCACTACAACGGTATCGGCCTCGCCACCCTGCACCTGCAGGCTCAGCTCTACCTTGCCGCGGCTCACCTGCCCGGCCAAGAGCTTTTTAAGCCGGTCGTCCAAAAAGGCACAGCCGCGCGGGATACGGGAGGAATACTCAAAATAGCGCGAATTGACGCTTTTAAGCTCCACCGTAATTTCCCGCCCCGCCAGGGTCTGCCTGCTGCGGCCGTAGCCGGTCATGCTGAGGATCATATCCATTGCTCCTTTTTATAAATAAAGCGGCAGCTTGCCAAAAAGCCTATGCGGGCAGGCTCCGCAAACACCCTGCCCCGCCGGCCGTACCGCCGCAAAACACACCTCACGTGCGCCGGCTTTTTTGCGTACCATCGGCAAAGCGGCGGCACTGCCGCAAGATATATTTATTTTACACGTTCCGGGCCCTTTTTGCAAGGAAAAGCGTTCACCGGCCGCCCTTTGGCGGCAATATGGGCGCACGGAATGGGCGCATGCATAAAGAAATTGCTAAGAATTCCCACAAATTGCGCCCAAAACCGCACAGGAGCATGGTTTTATCCCAAAATGGCCTTTCGACATCCTTGACAAAAGTGCTATAATCAAGGCGGTAAAATTGCCCTTGCAGCCCGCTTGTTTGCTGTTTTTCAGGATAAGGCCGGGCTGGGCGTGGGCCGATAAAGAGGGAATGCTTTGATGAAACAACACAAAAAGGCCCTTGCGGTGTGGATTGCCGCCGTGCTGGCGCTGCTTGCCGGCGCTTTGCTGGCCGGGCCAAAGCCCCGGGCCGAAACGGTGCAGCAGGCCATGCGGGACGCGGTGCTGCACAATCTCAACCGGGTAAGCCTGTTCGGCTTCAAAGAGGTAAATCCCGGTATGATCTCCGCCTTTGCGGTTACGGCTCTGCTGCTGGCATCGGCCGCCTGCATCCGGGTTTTTATCATCCCGAAATTCAGGGACGCGCCGGGGCGCTTGCAACTGGCATTGGAGGAGGTTGTGGGCTTGTTTGACCGGATGGCCCAATCGAACAGCCCACATATGCATGGCTTTTTGGGCGCGTACCTCTTTGCGGCCGGGGCCTATGTTTTTGTGGGCACCCTGTTTGAGCTGCTGGGCCTGCAGGCAGTTACGGCGGGCGGGCAACCCGTTACCCTCCCCGCGCCCCTGTCGGACGTCAACGCCGCCATTGCGCTGGGTACCCTCTCGTATCTGGTAATCCTGAGCGGCGGCATTGCGGGGGCCGGGTCCAAGGGAATCGGGCGTACCTTAAAAGAGTTTTCGCTGCCCATTTCAATGAGCTTCCGCCTGTTTGGCGCACTGCTGAGCGGACTGCTGGTAACCGAGCTGGTGTATTACTATGTCAATTTGAGCTTTGTGCTGCCGGTGGTGGTGGGGGTGCTGTTTACCCTGCTGCACGCCCTGATCCAATGCTATGTACTTACCATGCTTACCGCGCTGTTTTACGGCGAGGTATCCGAGCCGGTTGAGCCAATCGCTAAAAGGGGCAAACGCTGACAACGAAAGAAAGGGCCTGTATTTCTACCCTCTCACGGCCGTCTGGACGGCTCTTTTGCCCGCCTGCCGCCTTAAAAGCCCTGGAATCCATCCAAGGATTTCCACGATTTTTTGCCTTGCAGGCGAGCAAACCCTCTCGCCCACCCGGTATCCTCGCAATATGAATACAGGTTCAAAAAATCCAGATTCAAAAATCAGGGAGGTCGTCTTATCATGAAAACCATCAATCTTAAAAAGAAGGCCCTGGCGCTGGGTCTTGCTTTGCTGCTGCTTGCGGTGCTGGCCGTACCCGTCTTTGCCGAAGCCGCGCCAGCCGAAGCGGCCCCGCCGGAGACATCTCAGGTTGCCGGCGAGGACGCCGGCAACGTAACCGGCGCCAAGGCGCTGGCCGCGGCGATTGCCGTGGGCCTTGCGGCAGCGGCAGGCGCTATCGCCATGGGCATCTCCACCGCAAAATCCGCCGAGTGCATCGCCCGCCAGCCCGAGGCCGAGGGCAAGGTGCGCACCACCCTGATGCTGGGCCTTGTATTTATTGAAACGGCCATCATCTACGCGCTGCTGGTGGTTATTTTAATCATCTTTGTGTTGTAAGGCAGGTGTGAGGCTTGAACATTCCGTTAAATGTCGATTGGCAGCAAATTTTGCTGCACTGGATGAACCTCGCCATCCTGGCCGGGGGGCTGTATTTTTTACTTTTTGCGCCGGTGAAAAAATTTATGGATCAGCGGGCCGGGCGGTATGCCGCCAGGGACGCCGAGATTACCCAAAAGCTGGCCGAGGCCGAGCAGCTCAAGGCCGAATACCAGGCAAAGCTGGACGGCGCGGACGAGGAGATCCGCGCCTCGCAGGCAAAGGCGCAGCAGGCGGCCCAGCAGTCTGCCGAGGAGCAACTGGATAAGGCCCGGGCCGAAGCCGCCCAACTGCTGGCCAGGGCGCAGGCCGAGGCCGAGTACAGCAAGGAGCAGGCGCGCAAGGCCTCCCAGCGGGAGCTGAAGGAGCTGGCGGCCCAGGCGGCCAAAAAGCTGGCCTCCCGCATGCAGGAGGACCCCTTTGAACAGTTTTTGAGCACGGCGCAAGGCCAGGGAGGGGCGGCCCATGAGGAACGTTAGGAGCCGGCTGACCGCTACCTTGCGCAGCGCCGCAAAGCCCACCGAGGAGCAACTGCGCCGGTTTGGCGATTTCCTGACCGAAAAGTACGAGCGCAAGGTGCCGTTGCACTGGGAGGAGGACCTTTCTTTAAAAAACGGGTTCCAGCTACAGGCCGGCTCGGATATTTATGACTGGACCTTAGACGGCAAGGCAAGGCAGCTACAAGATTATCTGCGCCACCTGCATGCCGGGCAGGATGACATCCTGCCCCTGATGCGGCAGGCCGTGGAGGAATGGGCGCCGGCCGTTTTGCCCGAGGAAATCGGCGAGGTGCTGGCGGTGGACGGCGAGATTGCCACCGTGAGCGGGCTGGAGCACGCACAATACGGCGAGATCTTGATTTTTGAATCCGGCGTAAAGGGGATGGTACAGGACCTGCGCCGCAGTGAATTGAGCTGTATCTTGTTTGGCGAGGGTGAGGAAATCGCGGCCGGCAGCATGGTGCGCCGTACCCTTAAAACCGCCGGCATGCCGGTGGGCGAGCATTTTCTTGGCCGGGTGGTGGACGCGCTGGGCATGCCCATCGACGGCAAGGGCAGCATTGAGATTGACCGGCAGATGCCGATCGAGGCGCCCGCCCCCGGCATCCTGGACCGGCAGCCGGTCAACACCCCCATGGAGACCGGCCTTTTGACCATCGACTCGATGTTCCCCATTGGGCGGGGCCAGCGGGAGCTGATCATCGGCGACCGACAGACCGGCAAAACCGCTATTGCGCTGGATACCATCCTCAACCAAAAGGGCAAAAACGTGGTATGCGTGTATGTGGCCATCGGGCAGAAAACCAGCTCGGTGGCGCAGATCGTGGAAAAGCTGGCACGCCGGGGGGCAATGGAGTACACCGCCGTAATCAATGCGCCGGCCGGCGCTTCGGACGCTTTACAGTACATTGCGCCCTACGCCGGCTGCGCCCTGGGCGAGTATTTTATGGCCCGGGGCCGGGACGTGCTGATCGTATATGACGATTTGAGCAAGCATGCCATCGCCTACCGCTCGCTGAGCCTGCTGCTGGAGCGTTCGCCCGGGCGGGAAGCCTACCCCGGCGATGTATTTTACCTGCACAGCCGCCTTTTGGAACGGGCCGCCCATCTTTCGGACGAGCTGGGCGGCGGTAGCATGACCGCTCTGCCCATTGTGGAAACCCAGGCCGGGGACGTCTCGGCCTATATCCCCACCAATATCATCTCGATCACCGACGGGCAGATTTTTTTGGAAAGCGATTTGTTTTTTGCCGGGCAGCGCCCGGCGGTCAATGTGGGGCTGTCGGTCTCGCGGGTGGGGGGCGACGCCCAGACCAAGGCGATGAAGTCCGCCGCCGGCGCGCTGCGGCTTGAGCTGGCGCAGTACCGGGAGATGGAGGTATTTACCCAATTTTCGAGCGACCTGGACGAAACCACCATGCATCAATTGGCCTATGGCCAGGGATTGATGCGCCTTTTGCGCCAGCCGCAGTATGCACCCTTTGCCCAGCACCAGCAGGTGGTTTTGCTGGTTGCGGCGCTGGGGCATGTGATGCAAAACATCCCCTTAAGCGAGATAGAGGCCTTTCGGGCCGGGCTGCTGGCCCATGCCGAAACGGCCCTGCCCGACCTTTGCCGCCGCATTGAGAGCACCGGCCGGCTGGAGGGAGGGGACCGGGACGAGATTTTGGACATGGCGCGGGATTACCTGGCCCGGTACCAGGCCGACGCCGGCAGGTTGGACGAGACCGACGGAGGGTAAGGATGGCCGGCACAAAAGAGATCAAGAACCATATCGGGAGCGTACAGGAAACCCGCAAAATCACCAATGCGATGTATCTGATCGCCTCCACCAAGCTGCGCCGGGCACGCGCCGAGCTGGACAATACCCGCCCCTATTTTGAGGCGCTGCGCAGCGAGATCAAGCGCATTTTCCGCACCGCAGAGGATGTGGACAGCCGCTATTTTTATCCGCAGGACGACGAGCCCCCGTTAGACGGCCCCTACGGCTGCCTTGTTATTACGGCCGACAAGGGGCTTGCCGGCTCCTACAACCAAAACGCCATCCGCCGCGCGCAGGAGCTTTTGGCCCAGCACCCCAACACCAAGCTGTTTGTGGTGGGCGAATACGGCCGCCGCTTTTTTGCACAGCGCGGCATCCCCATCGAGCATAGCTTTTTGTACACGGCCCAAAACCCCACCATGGCCCGGGCACGGGAGATCAGCGCCCTTTTGCTGGAACGGTACGACAGGAGAGAGCTGGAAAAAATTTACCTTGTGTATTCGGATATGCAGAACTCGGCTTCGTTCGAGGCCCGCTCCACCCGGCTGCTGCCCTTTCACCGGTCGGATTTTGCAAGCCCCACCCCCGAGCGGGCGATAACCGAGCCATTTGAGTTTTTGCCCAGCGTAACGGCGGTGCTGGACAGCATGATGCCCAGCTACCTGTCCGGGTTTATCTACAGCGCCCTGATTGACAGCTTCTGCTGCGAACAGAACGCCAGGATGACCGCAATGGACAACGCCAACCAAAACGCCGAGGAGCTTTTAAGCGAGCTGGGAGTGCGGTACAACCGGGTGCGGCAGTCGGCCATTACGCAGGAGATCACCGAGGTCTCGGCCGGCGCACGGGCACAGCGCCAGCGGAAAAGCCGCAAGGGAGGCTGAACGGGGCCGCCGGACGGCGCAGACAAAAAAGGGAGGGTAAAGCAAGTTGGAACGCGGGATTATTGTACAAATTTCCGGCCCGGTGGTGGACGTTGAGATCGAGAACGGCAGCCTGCCCAAGCTGCGCGAGGCCCTTACGGTAGAAAAGGGCGGCGTCAAACGTGTGATGGAGGTTGCACAGCACGTAGACCGCAAAACCGTGCGCTGCATCATGCTGTCGGCCAGCGAGGGGCTGGCGCGGGGGCTGGCGGTGGACATCCCTGGCCGCACCATCGAGGTGCCGGTGGGCCAAGCTACTTTGGGGCGGATGTTCAATGTGCTGGGCCAGCCCATTGACGGCGGCGGGCCGGTGGCCGAGGGCGCCCCGGTGCGCAGCATCTACCGCCGCCCCCCCTCGTTTGAGGAGCAGAGCCCGGCCGTGGAAATCCTCGAGACCGGCATCAAGGTCATCGACCTGCTCGAGCCCTATCCCCGCGGGGGCAAGATCGGATTGTTTGGGGGCGCGGGGGTCGGCAAGACAGTGCTGATCCAGGAGCTGATCCACAACGTAGCCATGGAGCACGGCGGATACTCGATTTTTACCGGCGTGGGCGAACGCAGCCGCGAGGGCAACGACCTCTGGCGCGAGATGCGCGAGAGCGGCGTGTCGGACAAGACCGCTCTGGTGTTTGGCCAGATGAACGAGTCGCCCGGAGTACGCATGAGGGTGGCCCTTTCGGGGCTGACCATGGCCGAGTATTTCCGGGACGCCGAACATAAGGACGTGCTGCTGTTCATCGACAATATCTTCCGGTTTGTACAGGCGGGCAGCGAGGTTTCCACCCTCCTGGGCCGGATGCCCTCGGCAGTGGGCTACCAGCCCACCCTGGCCGGCGAGATGGGCGAGCTGCAGGAGCGGATCACCTCCACCAAGGACGGCTCGGTGACTTCGGTGCAGGCAGTGTATGTGCCGGCCGACGATCTTACCGACCCGGCCACCGCCACTACCTTTGCCCATCTGGACGCTACCACCGTGCTGAGCCGTAAAATTTCCGAGCAGGGCATCTACCCCGCGGTAGACCCGCTTGCCT
The DNA here is from genome assembly GCA_910578965.1 of uncultured Oscillospiraceae bacterium. Taxonomy (GTDB): domain Bacteria; phylum Bacillota; class Clostridia; order Oscillospirales; family Ruminococcaceae; genus UBA7177. The sequence goes on along the minus strand of CAJTSP010000023.1, from coordinate 10,329 downwards.
CCTCCTCCCGCATCTTGGAGGCGGAGGTAGTGGGCGCAGAGCACTACCGTATCGCCCGCAAAGCACAGGAAATCTTAGAAAAATACAACGAGCTGCAGGACATCATCGCCATTTTGGGCATGGACGAGCTGAGCGGCGCGGACCAAAAAATTGTGGCGCGGGCGAGACGGCTGCAGCGTTTTTTCGCCCAGCCCACCCACGTGGCCGAAAAGTTTACCGGCATCCCGGGGGTATATGTGCCTCTAAAGGATACCCTGGAGAGCTTTGGCAAGCTGGTGGACGGCGAGCTGGACGAATACCCCGAGGCAGCCTTTTATAATGTGGGCACCTGGCGGGACGTGATGAAAAAGGCCGAAAAGCTCAAGGCGGGTGAGTTGTAATGGACTGGTTTACCGTGCACATCTTGGCGGCCGACCGCACTTTTTATGAGGGCCCCTGCGAGAGCCTGGTGATCCCCGCCAGCGACGGCGAGCGAGGCGTTTGGGCCCACCACGCCAATATGATCTCGGCGGTGGTACCCGGCCGGCTGCGCTGGCGGGTACCGGGCCAGCCGGACCAACTGGCCGCGGTTTCGGCCGGGATGGTAAAGGTAGAGGGAAACGACGTTTTGGTGCTGGTAGACTCGGCCGAGCGGCCGGAAGAAATCGACGCCGTGCGCGCCAAGCGCGAGGCCGACGAGGCCCGCGAGGCCCTTTTGCAAAAAAAGAGCCGGCAGGAGCATCGCATTGCCGAAGCCACCCTGGCCCGCGCGCTCAACCGGCTGCGGGTAAAATCCTCCTCCGGGATGGGGCAGTCGTAAAGCGCCCGGCCGCTGCGGGGTCTTGCGCCGGGGCTGCAAAGCGGGGCCTTGCCGCGGCCTTTTGCCGGGCAGCCAGCGTCGCTGTGCGGGGCCGGGTGCCAATCGGCTGTGCAAGGCCCCCGCGGGGTGGGCCGGGCCTGCCCCGGCCCACAAACAGGCAGACGCAGGCGCGCCCCCGGCCTTTGGCCGGGGGCGCGCAGTTTGTTTTTGCCGTTTTGGGTTTTACGCCCTGACCCGCAGCATGCGGGAGGCGTTGAGGATGGCGATCACCGAGACCCCCACGTCCGCAAAAACGGCGGCCCACATGTTGGTCAGGCCCAAAGCGCCCAGCACCAGCACCAGCGCCTTGACCCCCAGCGCAAACACGATGTTTTCCTTGACAATGCGCAGGGCCTTGCGGGCGATCTGGATGGCCAGCGGGATTTTGGCGGGGGCGTCGTCCATCAGCACAACATCCGCCGCCTCGATGGCGGCGTCCGAGCCCAGGGCCCCCATAGCAATGCCCAGATCCGCCCGGCTGAGCACCGGCGCGTCGTTGATGCCGTCTCCCACAAAGGCAAGGTTGGTTTTGGGCGGCTTTTGGGCGAGCAGCCGTTCCACTATGGCAACCTTATCCGCCGGCAGCAGCCCGGCGTGGTATTCGTCCACCCCAACCCGGGAGGCCACCTCCCTTGCCGCTGCCTCGGCATCACCGGTGAGCATTACGGTTTTATGCACACCGCATTCCTTGAGCCGCCGCACTGCCTCAGCAGCGTCGGGCTTGGGCTGGTCGGCAATTACAATGTACCCGGCATATCTACCGTCCACGGCCAGATGCACGATGGTACCCGGCGTCTCGCAGGGCGGGAAAGCGATTTCCAGCCGGCGCAGCAGCTTTTCGCTGCCGGCCGCGACAGCCTGCCCGTCTATCCTGGCGCATACCCCATGGCCCGGCAGCTCCTCTATGTCCGCCACCCGGGCGGCGTCCAGCGGCCCGGCGCAAGCGGCCTGCAGCGAGCGGGATATAGGGTGGGTAGAATAGCTCTCGGCCAAAGCGGCCAGCTCCAAAAGCCGATTTTCAGAAAAGGTTTTTTGAGGATGGACCGACGCCACCTCAAACCGGCCGCGGGTAAGGGTACCGGTTTTGTCGAACACCACCATGCTGGTACGGGCCAAAGCCTCGAGGTAGTTGCCGCCCTTTACCAGGATACCGCAGCGCGAGGCCCCGCCGATGCCCCCAAAAAAGCTAAGGGGAATCGAAATGACCAGCGCGCAGGGGCAGGACACCACCAAAAAGATCAGTGCGCGGCTGACCCCCTCCGCCCAGGAAAAGCCGCCCAGCAGCGGCAGGCCCAAGGCCAGCGCCGCCGCGCAGGCCGTAAC
>CAJTSP010000023.1:0-8158 GCA_910578965.1 uncultured Oscillospiraceae bacterium | reverse complement strand
AGGGGTATACCAACGGGCAAATTTGGTGATAAAATTTTCGGCCTTGGCCTTTTTGCTGCTGGAATTTTCCACAAGGTCCAGGATTTTGGCAACGGTAGACTCCGCATACGGCTTGGTGACCCGGATGCGCAGCAAGCCGGTGAGGTTGATGCAGCCGCTGATAACGCTGTCGCCCTCGGCGGCCTCGCGGGGCACCGATTCGCCGGTGAGGGCCGCGGTGTCCAGGCTGGAGGCGCCCGAGAGCACCTGGCCGTCAAGCGGCACCTTCTCGCCCGGGCGCACCACAATCACCCCGCCCACCGGCACCTCCTCCGGGCTTACCGTGCGCAGGCTGCCGTCCTCCTGCTCTAAGTTTGCGCTGTCCGGCCGGATGTCCATCAGCGCGGCGATGGACTGGCGCGAGCGCCCCACCGCAATATTCTGGAACAGCTCGCCCACCTGGTAGAACAGCATGACCCCCACAGCCTCGGGGTAATATTCGCCGCCGGATACCGCACCCAACGCAAACGCCCCAAAGGTGGCCAGCACCATCAGGAAATTTTCGTCAAACACCTGCCCGTTTAGGATATTCCTGCCCGCCTTGAGCACTACATCCCCGCCCACAATAAGATAAGCCGGCAGGTAAAACAGCAGGCTTAGCTGCCCGCCGGCACCCAAAAGCTCTCCCGCTGCGAACAGCGCCCCGCCGGCCAGGATACGGGCAAGCTGCTTTTTTTGGCGTTTTGTCAGCTTGGTCATACAAGATCCTCCTTTTTTGCCTGGCGCGGCCATAAAAAGGCGCAGGGCCGCCGAGCCCCGCGCTTTTGAGCCGCCCCTTTGCCCCTTTATACAAGGACGGTGCAGTCTGGCTCAATCTTTTTGCAAACCTTTACCGCCTCGGCCAAAACCGCGTCAAACTGGCTGTCCGGCGCTTCGAGGGTCAGCTTTTGGGCCAAAAAATTGACGCTAGCGCCCTGCACGCCTTCAATTTTACGAATGGCATCCTCCATCTTGGCGGCGCAGTGCGCGCAGTCGAGGTCTTCGAGCTTAAAGCTTTTTTTCATTGCCAATGCCTCCCTGTTGTAAATATGGTTTTGCCCCGCCTTTTGCGCGGGGGTTGCCGCAGGAATTACGGGCTATTCGCGCAGATGCTCCATCCCCTGCCCGATGATCGACCGGACATGCTCGTCGTCCAGCGAGTAAAACACCGTTTTGCCCTCCCGCCGGAACTTGACCAGCTTGCTGTTTTTGAGGGTGCGGAGCTGGTGCGACACTGCCGATTGGGACAGCCCCAGCAACTGTGCCATATCGCAGACGCACATCTCGGATTCAAACAGGGCGTATAGAATTTTAACCCGGGTGGAATCGCCAAACACCTTAAACAGCTCGGCCAGGTCGTAGAGCTGTTCGTCCGGCGGCAGCAGCGTCTGCACCTTCTGGACAATATCCCTGTGGACGTGAACCTGCCCGCACCGCTCGATCTTCTGTTCCTCCGGCTGCATGGACGCGCCCTCCTTCTCGCAATATATGAGCATCTGTTCATATGATATCTCTTTTTTGCGAGCTTGTCAAGGTTTTTTCTCTGCCTTTTGCATTTTGCCGGTGATCTGCCGGGACGGGCCTGCCGGGTACGCGTCCTTACCGCCCGCCCGGCAGGCCTGGGCTTTAATCGATACCAATTTTTGAAAACATCTTGCCCCGGCAATCGTTTTATAGTATGCTGGAATTAGGTTCGGGGCCGGCGCGCCCCGCGCCGGCCGCAGGAAAGGACGGATCCTCTTTTATGTGGACAAGACGATATATCCCGCAGTTTGCCGCCTGTGTACGCGAGCTCTCGCGGGATCCCGCCGTGCAGCAGATGCGTACCATCCGCCAGCATGTCAAGGCAGTAGATTGCTACGCGCACAGCCTGTTTGTGGCGTATCTCGCCTTTTGCTTGTGCAAAAAGCTTGGCCTCGATGCACGGGCTGCGGCACGAGCCGGCCTTTTGCATGATTTATATCTGTGCGACTGGAGCAAAACGGCGATTGGCCCGGTGGAGCGGCTGATCATCCACCCCCGCATGGCGCTCAACAACGCCCGGCGCTTTGGGCTGAGCAAGCTGGAGGAGGACATTATCCTGACCCATATGTGGCCGGTAACCCCCCGCGCGCTGCCGCATTACCGGGAGTCGGCCCTGGTGAACCTGGCCGATAAGCTGGCAACCGTAGCCGAGGTAACCCATGCCTACCCCCTGTTTGGCCTGCGGCGGGTGCTGGCGGCCGTGTGACGCCCGCCGCACCCGCTTTTATAAAAAGCCCAAAAAACCGGCGTTTCTCAAAGGCCCCAAGGCCTTTGAGAAACGCCGGTTTTGCCGGTTTGGTATGGCCCCGGCTCAGCCTCCTTGCCGTTTGTCGGTACGGCTTTTGTCGTTTGCTTCCAGCAGCCGGCTGGTGACGATATCCACCTGGCCGCCCAGCTCGTACCGGTCCAGGAGGGTGCTCTCCTCCAGACTGTTGTAGGCCGGCTCGCCCCTAAAGGCGGCCTTGAGCAGGATGGGGGTAAGCACAGCGCAGCAAACCACCATAACAATAATCGGGCCAAAGCAGTCCATATCAATCATGCCCATGGCAATGCCCTTGTTTGCCACGATGAGGGCAACCTCGCCACGGCAGGCCATGCCAACGCCGGTTTGCACGCACTGCCGCAGCCTGAAACCACAGGCCCGCGCGCCAAGCCCACAGCCGATGAGCTTGGACAGGATACCCACCAAGACCAGCAGTACCGAGAACAGTAGCACCCTGCCGCCCATGGCCGGCAGGGACACCCTAAGGCCGATGTTGGCAAAAAACACCGGGGTGAGCAGCAGGTACGACAGCGGGGCGCACTTTTCGGCAATGTAAGCGCCCTTGGGGGTGGCCGCTACAATCAGGCCGGCGGCAAAAGCGCCAATAATGTCTGCCACCCCAAACAGGGCCTCGGCCGCCCAGGCCATAAACAGGCAGAGCGCAAAAGCCAGGATGGGAAACCGGTGAAGGTTGCGGTCCTTTACAAGGCGGTCGTACCAAGCAAACAGCCTGTCAAAGCCCCAGCCTATCAAGCCGGCAAAAGCAAAAAACAGGAGAATCCGCGCCAGCACCCACAGGATGCTGACACTCTGGCCGGCAAGGCTGGTTACCACGGTAAGGCAGACAAGGCCAAGGATGTCATCGATGAGGGCCGCGGCAAGGATGGTGTTGCCCACCCTGGTAGACAGCCGGCCGAGCTCCTTGAGGGTTTCCACCGTAATGCTCACCGAGGTTGCAGTAAGCACGGTGCCCAAAAACAAGCTTTGCAGCAGGCTGCTGCCCTGGTAAAAGGCCGCCATCAGCGCGGCGCCCAGCCCCAGCGGCACCAGAACCCCGCACAGCGCTACCAAAAAACCTGCTTTGCCGGAGTTTTTAAGGTCACGCAGGCTGGTGCCCATGCCGGCGCTGAACATGATCACGATAACCCCCATCTCGGCCAACTGGCTGAGAAAGTCGCTGGGCTGCAGGATGCCCAGCATCGCCGGCCCCAGCACAAGCCCTGCCAGCAGCGCGCCCACCACCTGCGGTAGCTGGAGCCGGCCGGTGGCGATGCCCAGCAGTTTTGTAGAAACCAGGATCACGCCAAGCTGCAAAAGATAATTGTAAGACACCTTCTATCCCCCTCTTTCCCTTTGTAAAACGCCGCGCCGGCAGCGGCCCTTTCCCCTGCCCGCCTGCCGTCCCTTTTCCCTCTTGATACGTAATGCGGGCGACGTTTTTGCGCAATTCCATATTATAGCCCGCCTGCCGGCAAAGTGCAAGCGCCTCCATACAAAGGATGCAGGCCGCTGTACAGGATTGGGCAGGGAGGGAAGAGGGGCCAGAAGGATGCGCGAGGCCGATTAAAGCCGGGTTACCGCACAACAGCCCGGCCAGGAGGAGGCCTTACCCTTTTTGAGCAGGAACATAACACAGGGCACAGCATAAAAGCCATCCCCAAAGTACGCAGGGGAATACGGCGATTCCTGGGCCTGCCAAAAGCACAGCAAGAGCCGGCGCGTACCCCCCGCCGGCAGGCATCCCGCCCCGCCAAAAAACAGCCCCCCAGCGGCCTGCATCCGATTTTTTGCCAAAACCCGCTTTTAAGGCGGCTTGTGGTTTTTAACCGGTTATGCTACACTGAAAATACAAGGTGGGGCGGGCCCGCACGGGCCCGCCCTTTTGTACTGGATACGCCCCGGCAGAGCGTGGCCGGGGCGGCAGGAAAGCTAAGCAAAATACAAAAGGGGATTGTCGGCAAACCAAGTCCCGCAGAAAATAAGGGCGGTTTTTTCAGCAAACGAAGCAAAAGGCGCAGGCGGGGCCTTCTGCCGCAACGGGCATTTTTGTGAAATTTGCCGGGACAAGGCGCCGGGATTTTTCAAGCGGCAGCTTTGCCGGCGGCCTCAAAAGGAGCTTTATTGTTATGGAAGCGAAAAAACTGGCGCTGGTAGGATGCGGTTTTTTGGGCGGCATTGTGGCGGGCGCCTATTCCGCCGGGCTGCTGAACAGCTACCGGTTGGTAGGGGCCTACAGCCGCACAGCCTCAAAAACCGATGCCGTGGCCCAAAAAACCGGTTGCAAGGCCTGCGCCTCGCTCGGGGAGCTGCTGGCGCTGCAGCCGGATTATGTGGTGGAAACTGCCTCGGTGGCCATGGCAAAGGAGATGGCCCTGCCGGTGCTTTGCAGCGGGGCAAGCCTTGTATTGGTCTCGGTCGGCGCGCTGGCGGACGGGGATTTCCGGGCCCGGGTAGAGGCAGCCGCCCGCGAAAACGGGGCCAAGGTACACATCGCCTCGGGCGCGGTAGGCGGCTTTGACGTACTGCGCACCGTTTCATTGATGGCGCAGGCACAGAACCTGCCTGAGGCCGCCGGCATCGTTACCCGCAAGGGGCCGCAGTCCTTGCAGGGTACCCCGCTTTACCGGGAGGAGCTGCTGGCCGGCGATACCGAAACCCAGGTGCTCTGCGGCAGCGCCGCCGACGCAATCGCCCTGCTGCCCACCAAGGTAAACGTGGCGGTAGCCGCCTCGCTTGCCACCACCGGGCCGGACACCGCGAGCGCCCGCATCCTGAGCCGGCCCGGCTTTGCAGGGGACGACCACTGCATCACCGCCGAGATTGACGGGGTAAAGGCGGTAGTGGACGTATATTCCCGCACCGCCGACATTGCCGGCTGGAGCGTTGTTGCGCTGCTGCGCAACCTGGCCGCGCCCATTATGCTGTAAAGCGCCCCATTCCATTTATAAGGAGGGTTCCTGCCTTGTTTGAAAAACTGGTTGCGATTGAGCCGGTAAGCCTTGTCCCTGCCGCCGAAAAACGGCTGCATCAATATGCCCGAGAGGTAGTGCTGTACGGCGATATCCCGCAAAGCGATGCTGAGATTGCTGCACGCATTGCGGATGCTGACGCAGTGCTGCTGAGCTATACCTCCCGCCTGAGCCGCGCGGCCATGGGGCAATGCCCGCGGCTGCGATATGTGGGCATGTGCTGCTCGCTCTACTCAGAAGAAAGCGCCAATGTGGACATCCCTTATGCACGGCAGCGCGGGATTGACGTGCGCGGCATCCGGGATTACGGCGACCGCGGCGTGGTGGAGTATGTGCTGTGGCAGCTATCGGAGATCCTGCACGGGTTTGGGGGCCGGCCAAGCTGGGACACGGTGCCCCGGGAGTTCACCGGCCTTTGCTCCGGTATCGTAGGGCTGGGCACCTCGGGCGGGATGATCGCCGAGGCGCTGCATTTTATGGGGGCGGACGTACGGTATTACAGCCGTACCCGCAAGCCCGAGGCCGAGAGCCGGGGCATCCGCTACCAGCCGCTGGACGAGCTTTTGCGCGAGTGTGAGGCGGTGTTTACCTGCCTGAACAAAAACGTGATCCTGCTGCACAAGGAGCAGTTTGCACAGCTTGGCAGCCGCAAGATCCTTTTTAACACCTCTATCGGCCCGGCCGCCGACCTTGCGGCCCTGGCGGGCTGGCTCAAAGACGAACGCAACCTCTTTTGCTGCGATACGGTGGGCGCGCTGGGCGATAAAAGCCTGCTGGGGCAAAAAAATGTCCTGTGCATCGACACGTCGGCCGGCCGCACGCGCGAGGCCTTTGAGCTTTTGAGCCAAAAGGTGCTTGCCAACATCCAAAACCACCTGGAAGGCCGCTGACCCGCCGTTTGTTTCGGGCCTCGCCCGCGCCAGGCAGCGTACCGGCCGTATACCCCTATACGGTTACGCCTGCGCCCCCTCCCAGGGCGCAGGGCAAAAAGCCGGCTTGTTGCATAAGAACAAAAAAGGTCTTGCATTTTTGTGCGGATTCTGCTAAAATTATCTGGCTACCAAAAGAAGAGGAGGTGCAGCAGTATGGCAAAGTGTGATTGTTGTGGCAAGGGCGTTGCCTTTGGCATCCAGGTTTCTCACTCTCATCGTCGGAGCAACCGTACCTGGAAACCCAATGTAAAGCGCGTGAAGGCGGTTGTAGACGGTTCTCCGAAATACATCTATGCCTGCACCCGTTGCCTGCGTTCGGGGAAAGTTACCCGCGCGCTGTAACCCTAAGCACACAAGGGGCCGGCCACCGCTGTGTGGCCGGCTTTTGCTGTATCCCCCGGCAGTTTACTATGCAAAAAAGAGACGGCAAAAGGAGACGGCAAGCCATGCAGACGCAATACCAAAAACTGTTCAGCCATTATTTGCACCGGGAAATGGAGTTTAAGCGGTACGGCGAGGGCGGGGTACCCTGCCTTGTGCTGCCCACCGGCGGCGGGCGTTTTTACGAATGGGAGGATGCCGGCATGACCGGCGCCCTGGCCAGCTTGATCGAGGCCGGGCGTGTCACCCTTTTTTGCGCCGACGGCATTTACGGCGAAAGCTGGCTGGGGTCGGGCGAAACCCGCCGCCGGGCCGAAATGCAGGAGCGCTGGCACGCCTATTTGTGCGAAGAGCTGTTTGCAGAGCTGCAAAAGCATTGCCCCGGGGCATCGGCACTGGCACTGGGCTGTGACCTGGGTGCAGCCGAAGCGGTACTGCTGGCCCTGCGCGCACCGGAACGGTTTGCCGGCTGTGTAGCCCTCTCGGGCCGGTACGATGCGGCAGCGTATTTTGGCACAAAAAAAGATGACCTTGTTTTTCGTAACGACCCTATGCTGTTTTTACCCGCCCTTCCCGCCGGGGGCCCGCAGCTTGCAGCGCTGGCCGGGCAGGCCCTCTGGCTCTGTGCCGGGCAGGCGCCGGACGAGGCCGAGGCCCTGGCCAGCACGCAGGCGCTGGCTAAGGCGCTGCAAAGCAAGGGGCTAACGCCGCAACTGGATATTTGGGGCTTTGATGTAACCCACAACTGGCCGTGGTGGAAAAAACAGATGCCCTATCTTTTGGAAAAGGCGCTGGCCGAAATAGCGCCAAACGCCGTTCAAAACGCCCCCTAAGCGGGGCGGCGGCCGCAAAAGGATTTTGGCAGGAATACAGCCGGAGTTCCCAGCCCTTCAGCGGGCCCGGAGCTCCGGCTGTACTGTATTTGTTGCACGGTGCGGCCCTTCAGGCGTTAAGCTCCGCCCGGGCCGTTCTGGCCCACAAACAGCAGGTGGTTGCTCATGCCCAGAAATTCAGGCTTTTCGCAGATGTAAAAATGATACCGCAGGTATTGTGCAAAATCCTCGGGCGGCAGTGCGTTGATCTTATCCTCCAACAGCTCGCTGGCCCCGTCCGCGGCCACCTCGCACAGGATGTGCACTCCGCCCCGGCGCAGCATGGCACGGCAGGCCTCTACCGTATGAAACACAAAGGGGAAATCCTCCTGCCGAAAGGTCTCCTTATCGTAGGAGCCCTTCAAAAAGTAGTCCGGCCGGCAGGCAAACTCGGTCAGGTGAACCATATCGTTGGATATAAAGGCAAAAAACAACCAGCCGCCCGGCCGGCAGACCCGTTTGGCTTCGGCGATGCATCTCTGGCGGTCGCCCTCGTTGTGCAGATGGTAGAGCGGCCCGAGCACAAGTACCGCATCAAAAAGGCCGTTTGGCCAGCGGCTAAGGTCCACCGCATTGCCCTGTACCAGCTCGATAGAATCCTGGGGGGCCAGCTTTTGCCGAAAGGCCCGGAGATTGGCATCGGCCAGCTCGAGCGCCGACACCCGGTACCCCTTGCGGGCAAGGCAGAGACTGTACTCC
>CAJTSP010000022.1 GCA_910578965.1 uncultured Oscillospiraceae bacterium | reverse complement strand
TAATAATATATATTGGGCCGCTTTTCTGTATCAAAAGGCGGCCCGCTTTTTTTGTTGCCAGGCGCGGCCTTGCCCTGTTTGCGCGCCCGGGGCACAAAGGGAGGCCCCTGCCTTTGCAGGCCGGGCCACGCCCGTGCCCGGCTCAGGAAACAGCCGGGCGCACCTGGATTTTAACCAGGTTGCGGCTAATCATGCCGGCGCTGTCCATATCCAGCGTATAGCTGAACTCTACCTGCCCGCCCGCGTCGGTAAGCTGGTGGCAGATTTCGTCCGCCGCAACCCCCAGGGTCATTGCGCCATAGCCTGTGTCGTAGTGGCAGAGGTGCCGCACCCCTTTTTCAATCACAAGCTGGCTGGGCCGCCGGCCGAACCGGGTCATACTTACCTTGCTGGCGTCCTGGGCCACCCGCACGGTGGTGGTGCAGCCCTCATAGCCGGTGGTTTCGGTTTCGGTGTAGGTAATAAAAAAGCTGCCGCCCCGCCGCACAAAGCTGCCGCGGGTCATCAGCCGGATGCTGTCGGCCTCGTCTGGGCCGTCCTGTTCCATCCGGCCGTCGATCTGGATCAGATAATTTTCCTTCATGCGCATCCCTTCCTTATTATAGGCGGCCGCAGCCTGCAAAATGGCCGGCCCCTCCAGGCGCCCGGCCTTCGGGGGCCATATCGGGGGCTGCAATCCGCTCGATGGGTATGTGCTCCACCGGCCCGTGCGTGCCCCCGTCCAGGCACCGGTCGGCCATGGCGGCAAACTGGTCGGTGCTGTCGGTTACATAGTACCGCACGCCGCCGCCCGCTTCATTCAGCAGGCTGCCCGCGGCGAGCTTTGCTTTCACTGCGCGGGCGGCCTCCCGCCCGGCGTCGATCAGGGCCACCCCGGGGCCCATCGCCTGGCCGATCACCCCGGCCAGCAGCGGATAGTGGGTACATCCCAAAATCAGGGTGTCCACCCCGGCCTTGCGAAGCGGGGCCAGGTATTCTTCGGCCACAAGGCCGCTCACCGCGTCGTTTGGCGCAATGTGGCCGTTTTCTACCAGCGGTACAAACAGAGGGCAGGCACGTGCAATGGTGGAAACCCCGGGCCGCAGCGTGTGCAGCAGCCGTTCGTAGCTGCCGCTGCGGATGGTGGCTGCGGTGCCGATGATACCGATCCGCCCGGTGCGGGTGGCCTCTGCGGCTGCGCGGGCGGTGGGCTCCACCACTCCGGCATAGGGCACCGGCAGGCCGGCCGTATCCTCGGGCAGCAGGGTACTGCTTACGGTGCCGCAGGCCGCCAGAATCAGCTTGACCCCGCGCCCCAGCAAAAAGGCGATGTCCTGCCGGGCGTACTGCCGGATGATCGTGCTGCCCCGGGTGCCGTACGGCACCCGGCCGGTATCGCCAAAATAGACGATATCCTCGCCGGGCAAAAGCCGCCGCAGCTCCCGCACGGCGGTGAGCCCCCCCAGCCCCGAATCAAAGACCCCTATCGGCCGCTTATCCATGCCGCGCCTCCGCCTTTGTCAGCGCAAGATCCACCAACTGCCGGCAAAGCTGCGGCAGCGGTATCCCTGCGGCCTCCATCAATTTGGGATACATGCTGATGGCCGTGAAGCCCGGCAGGGTGTTTATTTCGTTCAGCAGTACCTTACCGGTGCCCGCCTCCACAAAAAAGTCGCAGCGGGCCAGCCCTTCGCAGCCCAGCACCTGATACGCCTTTTCGGCCCAGGCACGCACTTCGTCCAGCTTTTCTTCACTCAGGGCCGCCGGGATGAGGGTGCGGCTCACCCCGTTTTTGTACTTGTCGTCGTAGGTATAAAATACGTCCCCGGCCAAGATTTCGCCCGGCCGGGTGGCCGTTACCCCCCGCCGGCTGCCGGTGTTGCCCAGGGCGGCGCACTCCACCTCCTGTCCCTGCACAAACCGTTCAAACACCACCTTGTCGTCCTCGCGCAGGGCGGTTTCGAGGGCGGCCTCAAGCTCGGAGCGGTTTTCGGCCCGGCTGATGCCTACGCTGCTGCCCGCGTTGGCCGGCTTTACAAAGATGGGGTAGTGCAGCTTTTGGGCAAGCCTTGCTTCCAATGCGTCAAAATCGGCGCATTCGCTCTTCCAGGCCCAGTCCCACTCGCAGCGGGGCACGCCGGCCGCGTCAATCAGGGCGTTGGCCACCGCCTTGTCCATGCATACCGCGCTGGCCAGCACCCCGCAGCCCACATACGGGATGCCGGCCAGCTCAAACAGGCCCTGGATGGTGCCGTCCTCCCCGTTTTTGCCGTGCAGTACCGGAAAAGCTGCGTCCACCTTTATCAGCTCGTAGCCCGCGCCGCTTTGCAGCAGGAGTCCGTGGTCCTGCCGGTCGGGGCTCAAAATGCAGCGGCGGCAGCCCGCGTCCCGGGGCCAACTGCCGTTTTGCAGCTTTTCGGCCGGGCCGGGGTAATAAAGCCAGGTCCCTTCTTTGGTAATACCTACCGGCATCGCCTCATAGCCGGCCTCGGCCAGCCCGGCCAGCACGGTCGCTGCGCTCACGCAGCTTACCTCGTGTTCGCTGGAGGCTCCGCCAAAAAATACGGCAATCCGCGTCCTGTCCATCCACACAAAACCTCACTTTATTCAAGCGTCCGCCCGCGGCGCTCCTCGGCCTGCCGTTTGGAGGGCGGTCTTATCCATAAGTATCCTTATCATAGCATAATCATACCTTTTTTGCACGGGTTTTGTGCGGCGCACGGGATATGGAGCTTTTTTCGCGCGGGTTCTGCTTGACGCAGAGGGCGCGGTGTGTTATGATAAGGGCACCTCTTTTGCAGGTTTATTTTTTTGTGCGCATTTTTTGCGGGCCGCTTTGCAGGGCCGCCCGTGCCTTATGCCGCGCGGGGATGCCTGCAAGATCGAGGGAGGCTTGGCTGCCCGGGCGGCGTTTTCCGGCCGGACAGCGTCAAAAAAACCGTTAAATGGAGGTGCCGAAAACATGCGAGTCAAGATTACCCTGGCCTGCACCGAGTGCAAGCAGCGCAACTACAACACCATGAAAAACAAGAAAAACAGCCCGGACCGTCTCGAGATGAAAAAGTATTGCCGTTTCTGCAAAAAGCATACCGTTCATCGGGAGACCAAGTAAGAAAGCGGGGGATACGGCATGGCAGAAACGCAAGGCAAAAAGCCCGGCAAGGTCAAGGCCTGGTTCAAGGGAGTGGCCAAGTACTTCCGCGATACCAAAAGCGAGCTCAAAAAGGTGGTTTGGCCCACCAAAAAGCAGGCCATCAACAACACCATCGTGGTGCTGGTAGTGGTGGCGGTGGCGGCCGTGTCCATCTTTTTGCTGGATACCCTCTTTGGCGGCATTATGGGCTGGCTGATTTAGGACCGGCGTCCGCATCCTTAGCGGGTTCTTAAAACAACCGGCCGCGCGGCGCAACCCAAGGCGGCCCCGGCCGCGGCGCGGGCCATACACTTTGCGAAAGGCGGGTACGGCATGGCAGAAACTGAACAGGCAATGTGGTATGTGGTGCACACCTATTCCGGCTACGAAAAAAAGGTGGCCCAGGATCTTGAGACCATGGTGGAAAACCGCCGTCTCCAACATCTGATCTGCGAGGTAAAGGTGCCGGTGGAGATGGCCCCCGAAATCAAGGACGGCAAAGAGCGCATGGTGGAGCACAAGCTCTTTCCCGGCTATGTTTTGGTCAAAATGGTCATGACCGACGAGAGTTGGTACATCGTGCGCAACACCCGCGGCGTTACCGGCTTTGTGGGCGCTTCGTCCAAGCCCATCCCGCTCTCGCAGGCCGAGGTGGACAAGCTCGGGGTCGAGACCGCCGAGCTCACGGTGGATTACAAGGTGGGCGACAATGTCGAGATCGCCGCCGGCCCGCTGGAAGGCTTTGTGGGCCTGGTGGAATCCATTGATATGGCGGCCGGCAAGGTCAAGGTCAAGGTTTCGATGTTCGGGCGGGAAACCCCCGCAGAGCTTGAGCTGGGCCAGGTAAAGCCGCTGTAACAAAAATACCCTTAAGGGCAGGGCGCGGCATGAGCGCCCGTGGGAGGGCCGCAGGGCGGCCCGCTATCTTACCACACATTTTGGAGGTGCAATAAAATGGCGCAGAAAGTTATTGGCTACATCAAACTGCAGATCCCGGCCGGCAAGGCAACGCCGGCCCCCCCGGTTGGCCCGGCGCTGGGCCAGCACGGCGTAAACATCATGGCGTTTACCAAGGAGTTCAACGAGCGCACCCAAAAGGATATGGGCTATGTCATCCCGGTGGTTATCACCGTGTATGCCGACCATTCCTTCAGCTTCATCACCAAGACCCCTCCGGCGCCGGTACTCATCAAAAAGGCCTGCGGTATCGAGAGCGGTTCCGGCGTGCCCAACAAGACCAAGGTGGCCAGCATCACCCGGGCCCAGCTTGAGGAGATCGCCAAAACCAAGATGCCCGACCTCAACGCCGCCACCCTGGACACGGCCGTCAGCATGATCGCCGGCACCTGCCGCAGCATGGGCGTCACGGTTGCAGACTGACCCGGCTGCCATCAACGTGGGAGGAACCATTCCGATACCACCACACAGGAGGAAATAAAAGATGAAACACGGCAAGCATTATGTAGACAGCGCAAAGCTGGTTGACCGTACCAAACTGTATGAGACCGAAGAGGGCATCACCCTGTGCTGCCAGACCGCCAAGGCCAAGTTTGACGAGACTGTTGAGCTGCATGTGCGCCTGGGCGTGGACAGCCGCCATGCCGACCAGCAGGTGCGCGGCGCGGTGGTGCTGCCCCACGGTACCGGCAAAAACGTGCGGGTCATCGCCATCTGCAAGGGCGACGCCGCCAAGGCCGCCGAGGAAGCCGGCGCGATGATAGTGGGCGACGCCGACCTGATCGCCAAGATCCAGACCGAGGGCTTTGTTGATTTTGACGTGCTGGTAACCACCCCGGATATGATGGGCCAGGTGGGCCGCCTGGGCAAGATCCTGGGCCCCCGCGGCCTGATGCCGAACCCCAAGGCCGGCACCGTGACCCCGGACATCGGCCGCGCCGTAACCGAGGCCAAGGCCGGCAAGATCGAGTACCGGCTGGATAAGCAGAACATCATCCATGTGCCGGTGGGCAAGGCCAGCTTCGGCACCGAAAAGCTGATGGACAACGTCAAGACCGTGATGGACGCCATCGTCAAGGCAAAGCCGGCGGCGGCCAAGGGCCAGTATATCCGCAGCGTCACGGTGGCCACCACCATGGGCCCCGGCGTCAAGCTCAACGGGGTACGCTTTGGCGGCTAAGCCGAAAAACGGGTTTTTTCCGAAAATCACCGCCTGCCGTGCTTGACAGGGCGCCGGGCGGATGGTACAATAAAAAAGCTGTTTTTAAGACAGCAGGTGCGTTTTAAGCGTAAGGGCCCACGGCCCGCCTGCCGAGAAACAGGCGATGCGCAGGCACGGCCCGGCTGTTTGCCGGGGTGCGTCCCACTTGCTTTTCGCCTCTTTCCCGCCGGGCGCGGGGAAGAGGCTTTTTGTTTGGCCGCACCTGCCGGCAGGGGCTTTTTTGGGCGCTGCAAAGCGCGCGAAGGGCTTTTGCCCATCCCATTGCTGAAACGAGGTGAAACAAAATGCCCAGTGCAAAAATCTTAAGCGAGAAGCAGGCCTATGTGGCCGCGCTGAAGGACAAGATCGCAAACTCGGCGGCGGGCGTCATTGTGGACTACAAGGGCATCAATGTGGCCGACGACACCAAGCTGCGCCGTGATTTGCGCGAGGCCGGCGTGGACTATGCGGTAGTCAAAAACACGATGCTCAAGCTGGCGCTCGACGGCACCGGCCTGGAGGGCATCGACGAGGTGCTGGAGGGTACCACCGCCATCGCCATTGCTGCCGGCGAGGACGTCATGGCCCCGGCCCGCATCCTGTGCAAGTTTGCGGACGCGTCCAAGGACAAGTTCAAGGTCAAGATCGGCTACATGGAAGGCAAGGTCATGGAGAAGGCCGAGGTGGAGGCGATTGCCAAGCTGCCCGGCCGCGAAGGCATGCTCTCGATGTTTGCCGGCGCGCTCACCAGCACCCTCAGCGGGCTGGCCGTTGCCATGCAGGCCTATGTGGACAAGAGCGAGGGCGGCGAGGAACCCGCTGCGTAAAGCGCGGCATGTCCCGCCCATTCCGCAGGCTTTGGCGGCTGTGCGGCCGCAGGCCATGCAAAACCATCATGCGAGCATTCTAAAAAATTAACAGGAGGGAATTTATCATGGCTTCTGAGAAAATCACCAAGATCATCGACGCCGTTAAAGAGCTGAGCGTCCTGGAGCTAAAAGAGCTTATCGACACCTACTGCGAGGAGTTTGGCGTTTCCGCCGTTGCCGCCGCTGCCGCGCCGGCCGCTGCCGCTGCCCCCGCCGAGGAGGAAAAGACCGAGTTTGACGTTGTGCTGGCCGAGGTTGGCGCAAACAAGATGGCGGTCATCAAGGCTGTCAAGGAGGCCACCGGCCTGGGCCTGAAGGAGGCCAAGGAATTGGTGGACAACGCCCCCAAGACCCTCAAGGAGGCCGCTTCCAAGGCCGACGCCGAAGACCTGAAGAAAAAGCTGGAGGATGTCGGCGCCAAGATCGAGCTCAAATAAGCCCTGCACCCGCAAAAACAGCAAAAGCCCCGCCGCCCTTTTGGACGGCGGGGCTTTTTGCCTGTCGGCGGCTTTTGCCGGTAGCGCGGTTGGGGCGCTCCCGGCGGGCGGCCCGGCTTGACCCCGGCCTGAGGGTATTGTATGATAAAATATACAGAGGGGGTGCAGCCCACCCGGGCGGCGCCCCCTCTGCTCAGGAAGCGCGCCAAATGCGGGCCGCCTTGCCGGTTGGTACAGTTTCAAAAACAGGAGGCACACTGCGATGGCTGAACCCGAACTGCTCTTTCCCACCGACCCCGCGGCCCTTTACCCGCTGCTGGCCGGCCGGCTTGCCGCCCTTACCGAGGGGGCTCCCCACCGGGTGGCCAACCTCGCCAACGCCTCGGCCCTTTTGCGGCAGGCTCTGCGGAACATCAACTGGGTGGGCTTTTACCTTGTGGAGGGCGGGCGGCTGGTGCTGGGGCCGTTCCAGGGCAAGCCCGCCTGTATTGAGATTCCGTTGGGCAAGGGGGTGTGCGGGACCGCTGCTGCCCAGGACCGGCTGCTGCTGGTGCCGGACGTGCATGCTTTCCCGGGGCACATTGCCTGCGATGCCGCTTCCCGCAGCGAGCTGGTACTGCCGCTGCACGCGCCGGACGGCAGGGTCGCGGCAGTGCTGGATATTGACAGTCCTGTCCCGGGCCGCTTTACCGGGGCGGACGCCGCCGGCATCGTCCTGCTGGCCCCGGTGCTGGAGGGGGCTTTGGCCTGAGCCAGCCGCAGCGGGGGGGCCCTGCCCAAGGCCCCGCCCCGCTTAAAAACCTCGCAAAAGGCTATTTTACGGGCCGGCGCTTGGCGGTCATCCGCTCCACCGTCAGCTTGAACACGGTGGTAGCCGGCAAGGCCGCCTGGCTGTAGGCAAACCCCTCCTGGCGGTAGTGGAGCATGATCCGTTCGAGAGCGGCGGGCTTTTCCCCCTCCGGCAAAAGGGTGATCCGCCCCTGGCCGATCACGCTCTCATAGGCCATCGAGCAATTGCCCTGCTCCGGGTCGGTTATCAGCCGGTGGCTGCAATCCATCTCAAAGGCGGCGTGGTCGTCCCGGCGGATGAGCTCATATTTGCGGCCGGCCGTTGCCCCGTGGAAATATAGCTCTACCCGGCCGTCGGCCGCCTCCATGCCAAAATTAAGGGGCAGGATGTAGGGAAAATCCCCGTTGTTGAGGGCGATGCGGCAGACATCGCACCGCTGCATAATGGCGATGATCTCGTGCCAATCGGTTACTTCCCGGTCCTTGCGGCGCATGGCGTTTTCTCCTTTTTCGGGGGATGGTTCCCCGTGTTTTTATTGCGGCCGGCCCAAAACCGGCGGGTTGCCCGCAAACCAGGGCCGGAGCAGCTTTTTCCGGATGCGGCTTTCATGGCAGCCGGCAGGGGACGATCAGCCTGCCCCGCACAGCTCGGCCTTGTGGTTCTGGGCATAGTAAAAGGCGTATTGCTGCAGCACCCCGGCGTCCGGCCCATACCGCAAAAAAGGGCTGTGTCCGTCATAGGCCCGGGCAATGACCCTTTCAATCCAGGTGTCCACCGGCGCAAGGCCCAGCCGCCCGTAGGCAAAAAGGGCGGTGCAGCGCGCAACCTTTTCGCCTACCCCGTAAAACCCTTTCAGGGCGGACAAAAGTTCCCCGTCCGAAAGCTTAGCCAGCCCGGCCAGGTCCACCCTGCCTGCGGCCACCTGCTCGGCGGCGGCCCGCAGGTAGGGCGCGCGGTAGCCCGGCTTGCAGGCGGCAAGCCCCTTATCCGAGGCCCCGGCCAGCGCCGCCGCAGTGGGAAAGGCGTGCTGCCCCTGGGCGATGCTTTCGCCGTACCGTTCGCAAAGCAGCTCCACCGCCTGCCGGATGGCCGGGATGCTCTTGCGCTGCGAGAGGATAAAGGTGATAAGGGTCTCCCAAGGGTCCTGCCGCAGGATGCGCACCCCGCATCCCTCGGCCGCGGCACGCCGCATCCAGGCGTCGCTTGGCGGCACCGCCCGGCGGATGGCGGCGTAATCCCGCCCCAGGTCAAAGTAAGGGGCCCAGACGGCCTGCCATTCGGCTTCGCTGCAGCGGACCTCAAAAATACCGGGGCGGCATTCACGGATGCACAGCAGTTTTTGCCCGGCGATAAAGCGGAACCAGCCTTCGGATAGCTGGCGTGCGCGGAAGCACTGCCCGCTGTTTGCGATTTTGTCAAGGGAAAAATCATCCCGGATGGACACTTCCACGGCGGCACCTCGTTTTTTGGTTTACAGGGCTTATGGCAAGGCCGCGCCTTGGGCGGGCTTCCGGGGCCTTACGCCTGTGGCCCGCCCTGCTGCGGCTGGCGGCCTTCGGCGGCCAGCCGGGCAAGGATGGCTTCGTCGGCCGGACAAAAATCGTACCCGCCGATCTCCTCCGGGGCAATCCAGCGGATGTCCGCGTGCTCCAGCCGTTGGGGCCGGCCCTCGCGGATGGCGGCGGTAAAAAGGGTGAGGTGCACGGCGAGGTCGGGGTAGGCGTGGGTTACCTCCATGTACACCGGCCCCACCGCAAGGGTAACGGCCAGCTCCTCCCGGCATTCCCGCACAAGGGCCTGCTCTTTGGTTTCGCCCGGCTCCACCTTACCGCCCGCAAACTCCCATAAGAGCCCGCGGGCCTTGTGCGCCGGCCGCTGGCAGATCATAAACCGGCCGCCCTCCCAAATAAGGGCTGCCACCACCTCGACGGCCCGGTCCCCGCTTTGGCATTGTAGCTTCATCTGCACATATGCGGCGGTTCTGCAAAAAACAAAGCCGCGGGCCCTGCCTGTGCGGCCGTCTTTGGGGTGTCGGCAGAGCTCGGAATATGCAGGGCATTCCTGTGTTTCCCTTTTTGTAGCTATGGCCGCCCGGGAAACCCGCGTTTTTCCAAAAGCTTACGATCCCCTTGTTTTTTATTTTGCCGCCGCTTACCTCCGTTTGTTTTTTACAGGATACCACAGCCCGGCGCGCTGCGTCAAATGGCTGCCCTCACGGCTTTGCCCTTTTGTACATATGCTAAAAAAGCCCAGCCGTCGCCTGGGCGGGGCAGGGGGCCGGCCGGGCAGACCGCGGCCCCCTTAAAGAGGGGGGTTCTTTTATGGCAGTGTACGAAACCGGTATTGACGCCTCGCGCTATCAGGGCGAGATCAACTGGCCTGCCGTGGCGGCCGCGGGCAAGCAGTTTGCCATCCTGCGCATCGGCTCCACGAGCAGCGGGGGGATTTACGTCGACCCGTATTTTCTCAAAAACGTGACCGGCGCGCACAGCGCAAATCTCAAGGTAGGGGCCTATTACTATACCTACGCCCGCACGAGGGAGGCGGCCACGGCCGAGCTGGATGTTTTTTTGAATGTGCTCAGCGGCCTGCGGCTGGAATATCCTGTTTTTGTGGACGTGGAGGACAATTCGCTGCGTTCCCTGGGCCGGGCGCAGCTTACCGACCTTGTGCAGTTCCAGATGGATGTGCTGGATCAGAGCGGCTGGTACCCGGGCTACTACAGCTATACCAATTTTGCGGCCAACTATCTTGACACCGCGCGGCTGGCGGCGTATCCTTTTTGGGTAGCCGATTACCGCGGCTATGTGGGGCATCCCGGGAGCTACGACCTGTGGCAGTATTCCTCTACCGGCCGGGTAAACGGCATCAGCGGCAATGTGGATCTCAATTACAGCTACAAAAACTTTTTGCCCATCCTGCAGGCGGGAGGGTATAATGGATATGGGAGCTCCGCACCGGTGATGCAGCCGATTACCGGCAAGGATCTGGAGGTCTTTAATGCCCGCTGCGAATATTTTTATTCGGCCAACGTCAACGATGTGGCGGGCTATCTGCCGCTGGGGCGGTATCCGGCCACTGCGCTGTCCGAGGGGGAGTACGGCGGTTTTGTGTGGGTGAACTTTACCTACGAGGGAGCCGTTTGGTGGACCGCCCTTTTGCCCGACCGCTGTCGCCTGGTGGATGCGCAGGGCGGTTGCGAGGCCTGTGAGGAGGAGCTTGCGCGCCTAGGCGAAAAATTGGATACGGTGCAGGGCCTGCTGGAACAGGCGCTGGACGAACTGGAAGGGTAAGCGGCGCGGCCCGGGGCGGCCCGGCGGCGTGCCGGCCCCGGTAAGGGATGCAAAAGCAAAGGAGAGAGTATGCAAGAGGAACGCAAACGGTTTTTTCGTCTGGCGGCGCTGGCCGGCGGGCTGCTGCTGGGCTATTGGGCACTGCAAAATACCGCGGTGCTCGGCCGATTTTTTGGCTGGCTGGGCTCTTTGATATCGCCCTTTGCCATTGGGGGGGCGCTGGCGTTTTTGCTGCATGTGCCACTGCGCGCCATTGAAAACGCCCTGCCTAAAAAGCTCAGAAAGGGCCGGCGGGCGCTGGCGCTCTTGCTTACCGTGCTGGCAGTGCTGGCGGTGCTGGCATTGGTGGTGGGGCTGGTGCTGCCCCAACTGGTGCGCACCTTTGTTTCGCTGGGCCAGCGCCTGCCCGAGGTATGGCAGTCGGCCATCCTCTGGCTGGAGGAAATGGCCGCGCGCTACCCGGCCCTGCCGGATACCATAGAGGACACCCTCTCCGAGTGGCAGCTACTGGACTGGGAGAAGATTTTCGGAGCCCTGCTGGGGTTCCTCTCAAACGGCGGCGCGGCGCTGGTAGGCAGCACGGTTACCGCGGCTACCGGGCTGTT
This sequence comes from uncultured Oscillospiraceae bacterium, assembly GCA_910578965.1. GTDB lineage: Bacteria > Bacillota > Clostridia > Oscillospirales > Ruminococcaceae > UBA7177. Next base: position 16,459 of record CAJTSP010000022.1, on the reverse strand, counting down.
TAGCGGGGTGGTGAACGTTTGCATCGGGCTGGTGTTTGGCTTTTATCTGCTGGCCCAAAAAGAAAACCTGGCCCGGCAGGCCAAGATGCTGCTGTACGCCCTGGTCCCTGCGCCGGGGGCGGACGAGGCCGTGCGGGTCTGCCGCCTTGTCGACAAGACCTTTTCCAGCTTCCTCTCGGGGCAGTGCCTGGAGGCCTGCATCCTAGGCTGCATGTTTGCGGTGAGCATGCTTATCTGCCGTATGCCGTATATCACCCTGGTCAGCGTGCTTATCGCCTTTACGGCGCTTATCCCGCTGGTGGGGGCCTTTATCGGCTGCGGGGTGGGCGCGCTGCTCATTGCGGTACAAAACCCTATGCAGGCGGTTTGGTTTGTGGTGCTGTTTTTGTGCCTGCAGCAGGTTGAGGGGAACCTTGTGTATCCGCGGGTGGTGGGCAGCTCGGTGGGCCTGCCCTCCATCTGGGTGCTGGCCGCGGTTACCCTGGGCGGCAGCCTGTTTGGCATCGGCGGCATGCTGCTGATGATCCCGCTTTGCTCGGTAGCATATACCCTCCTGCGGGAGTGGGCCTACCGCCGGCTGCGCCAGCGGGGCATCGGGCGGGAAAAGCTCTCCCCGCCGAGCCCTAAAAGCGGGGGATGAACGGCCTGTGTTTATGGTTACGCCAGCCTCTACCCCGGGCCGGCCGCTCTCAGGGCAGAGGCTGAGCAAAAGGTTATGACAGGCGCAGCCGGGGGCAGGGGCTTCTTGCGCCAAAGCGGCCCTTACCCTTATTAGAGATGCTTGCGCATGGTATCCATGCAGGGCATATAGGCTATCGGACCCAAAATAACAAAACAAGAGAAGAGGAGTTTTTATGAGCAGCAGATACGCAGGCACCCAGACCGAAAAAAACCTCAAGGCCGCCTTCGCGGGCGAATCACAGGCGCGCAACAAATATACATATTTTGCCTCCGCCGCCAAAAAGCAGGGCTTTGAGCAGATTGCGGCGCTCTTTTTGAAGACGGCCGACAACGAAAAAGAGCACGCCAAGATGTGGTTTAAGGAGTTGGACGGCATTGGCAATACGGCACAAAACCTTGCCGCCGCGGCCGACGGTGAAAATTATGAGTGGACCGACATGTATGAAGGCTTTGCCAAAACTGCCGAGGAGGAGGGCTTTGCCGAGCTGGCCGAAAAATTCAGACAGGTAGGCGAGATCGAAAAGCACCACGAGGAGCGTTACCGTGCGCTGCTGAAAAATGTCGAGACGGCCGCCGTGTTTGAAAAGAGCGAGGTCAAGGTGTGGGAGTGCCGCAACTGCGGCCACATCATGGTAGGCACAAAGGCCCCGGAGGTATGCCCCGTCTGTGCGCATCCCCAGAGCTACTTTGAGGTCCACGCCGAAAATTATTGATCTTCCCCCAAAGGCCGCCTGGCCGCGCCGTAAGGCCCCGGATGCGGCCGCGCCGCCTTAAAAACCCAAAAGCCCTATGCGCCGCAGGCGGGCCGGGGCGATAGCCGCGCAGGGGCGGGATGCTTTTTTTTGAGAAAGGGTGTCTTTTTTTGCACGGCCCTGTACTTTTTGCGCCGCGGATGATAGGATAGACGGTGCCGGGGGCTTTCCCCGGAAGAATTGCGGCAAAAAAAGACGAGGTGACAAGGATGGAAAAGCAGCATCAGGGGGTACAATGGGTGCCCTATTCTGAGATTGCGCCGGAGCAGGCGGCGCCCGGCGTACAGAGGCGAGTTTTGGCCTACGGGGCCGACGCCATGTGTGTGGAAAACACCTTTGAAACCGGCAGCGTGGGCGCGGTTCACAGCCACCCGCATACCCAGGTGACCTATATTGTGTCCGGCCGGTACCGCTTTACGATTGGGGAACAGGCCCGCGAGGTGGGCCCCGGGGACACCCTGCTCAAGGAAAATGGCGTGCCTCATGGCTGCGTCTGCCTGGAGGGTGGTGTCATGCTGGACTTTTTCAGCCCAATGCGCGAGGATTTTGTCTGAGCCTGCAGCGGGCCCAAAGCGCCGGGCGGCGCAGGAGCAGCTCCTGCGCCGCCCGGCGCCTTTTGCGGCCTCCGACAGGGGCCCTATCCGCCCCCTTTACGCCAGGCTTTTTTAGGGGGCGCCGGCACTCAGCGGCAGGAGTAGCCGCCGTCTACCGGGACCACCGCGCCGGTAATGTAGCCGGATGCCGGGCTGGCCAAAAAAACCGCCGCGCCGGCAAGATCCTGCGGGAGGCCCCATTGCCCGGCGGGGATACGTTCGTTGATGGGGCGGCTTTTTTCGGGGTCCTGCCAGATAGATTGGGTCAGCTCGGTGGCGATGTAGCCGGGCGCAATGGCGTTTACCCGGATGCCGTCGGCGGCAAATTCGTTGCTTAGCGCGCGGGTCAGCCCCACCACCCCGTGCTTGCTGAGGGTATAGCCCGAAACATGCATGCCGCCAAAGGTAGAAAAGAGCGAGGCGATGTTGATGATCCGGCCTCCGCCCTGTGCGCGGAACTGGTTTGCCGCCTTTTGGGCCAGCAGGTACTGGCTGCGCAGGTTTACCGCCAGGACCTTGTCCAGTATTTCGGTTGGGTAGGTGTAGGCGCTTTCCCGGTGCTGCATGCCCGCGTTGTTTACAAGGATGTCCAGCCGCCCGGTGCATGCAATCACCTGCTGCCAAACGGCGTCGATTGCGTCGGCGTTTGCCACATCGCAGCAAACGCTGTAAAACCGCTGCCCCTGGCCGCACACCGCCTCGCGCGCCGCGCTCAGATCGGCAAGGTCCAGCCCGATAATGTCCGCCCCGGCCCCGGCAAGCCCCTGCGCGATGCCAAGGCCGATCCCCCGGGCGCAGCCGGTAACAAGCGCGGTTTTTCCCTGCAGCGAAAACAGTTCAAGGTTCATCTCTGGTTCCTTCTTTCCTGGCGGGCCTGCCGCCGCTTTTTTGTTTTGTATCCCTGCGCCCCGGCCCTTGGCCTGCGCGCGGGGGATGTGCATTTTTGAAATTCCGTTTTGTTTTGTGCCCGGCGCCTTTTGCAGGGCCCGTGCCCTGCACAGTAACGGTATAATAAAGCGCATGCTGCGGGCTGCAAAAGGCACGGCGCTTTGGTGCTGTACCGGCCGCAGCTATCCGCGGCCAATCATCCGTTCCGCCCGGCCGGGCGGGGAAGGGGGGAGGCGCTTTGCAGATCGACCAACAGATCCTGAGCGTCCAGTTGCAAAAGTTTGTCACGATGATCCTGCTGGGCTTTTTTGCCCACCGTATCGGCCTGGTTAGCGGCGAGATGCACGACCGGCTCAACAGCTTTATTATGCGGGTGATCGTACCGGCCCAGCTCATCGGCACGGTGGCTGCCTCGGGAGGCGGTGAAAGCCTGCGCCTGCTGGCGCCCATGACTCTGGGCGGGCTGGCGCTCTTTTGCCTGCTGTTCTGCCTGGGGCAGGCCAGCGGGCGGCTGCTGGGCTTTACGGGGGACAAGCTGCGGGTGCACACCGGCATCACCTTTGTGGGCAGCACCGGCTTTTTTGGAATCCCGCTGGTTACTTCGCTGCTGGGCGGGCTGGGCGCGGCCGCCTTTGGCATGTTCAGCCTGGTGGATAACCTCTATGTCTGGACGGCGGGCCTTCATATGAGCCGCGGCGTGCAGGCCGTCGCCCCAAAGGCCGGCCGCCGGCAGCTATTGCGCCGATTTTTGGAGCCGGCCACCGTTGCGGTGTTTGCGGGGTGGGCCTTTTTGCTGCTGGGGGTTCCGGCGGACGGCATCCTCGTGCTATCCCTGTGCGGCGTGGGAGACTGCGCCGGGCCGCTGGCCATGCTCTGCATCGGCATTACCATCTCGCGCAGCAACTGGCGCATCCTGCTTGGTAGCTGGCCTGCGCTGGTGGCCGCGGCGCTGCGCATGGTTTTGGCGCCCCTTGTGGCCTACCGGGCCTGCCTGGCGCTTGGCGTGTACCAGCCTGCTGCCGTTTGTCTGGCGCTTACCGCTGCCATGCCCAGCAGTAGCATGTTTGCGCTGATGTGCAAGGACAACGGCAGCACCGAGGCCGGCTATGCCGCCGGCGCCGCCATCCTCACCGTGCTGTGCAGCATGGGTACCCTGCCCCTGGTGGCCCGGCTGCTGGGCTGAGCCCACGCCGCCGGTTTTTCGCGAAAGGCCCGGCCGCGGCTGTGCGGCGTTTGGCCTGCCCCCCGGCGCTTGGCGGGGGGCTTTTTATTTGCGGCGGTCTCGGCCGGGGGAGCTCAGGCGCTGCTGTGCCGGTTGCGGTATTCGGAGGGGGTGAGCCCGGTCTTTTGTTTAAAGATTTTGGAAAAATAGCTGGAAGACTGGTACCCCACCATGCTGCCGATCTCCTTGGTGCGCTTGGTGGGATCGTCCAGCAGGGCCTTGGCGGCCTCTACCCGGATATTGGTGAGGTAGTCGATAAACTTGACCCCGTAGCACTGGCGGAACATCTTGGAAAAATGGCCGGTGCTCATGTTCAGGATATCGCAGATGGTCTCCTGCGAAACATCCCACTGGTAGTTCTTCTGTAAAAATTCCCCCATCTTGCGGACCAGCCGCTCGGTCTGGCTCTGGCTGGAGGTATCCTCGCTGGGGGCTTCTTCCCCGGCGGGCAGCCGCAGGGCCTTGAGCTGCTCGTCAAGCTGCTTTTCCCTGGCTTTTTCGGCGAGTACCCGCTCGATGACCGCCACAAGCTCGCTGTCCTCCACCGGCTTGAGCAGGTAGTCTACCGCGTGCAGGCGTACGGCCTCGCGTGCATACTCAAACTTTTCATAGGCGGTGATAAAAATGCACTTGGTACGGGGATGGGTATCCAGGATGCGGAACATCGCCTGAATCCCGTTCATGCCGGGCATCTCAATATCCATCAGCAGCACATCGGCGTTCCAGATCGACGCCATGCTTACCGCGTCGATCCCGTTGCTCACCGTGCGCACGTCCGCCGTGTACGAAAAATGCCAGGTCAACACATCCTGCAGCATCTGCCGCTCAAGGGGTTCGTCCTCCGCAATCAAAATCCGCAGCACGGCTATTCCTCCTCCCCATCGCCCGTATAACAAACCGGAAGGCGCATGGTAATGCGCGTGCCCTTGCCGGCGGCCGATTCGATCAGCATTTGGTTGCGTTCATCCAGGATATGCAGCCGTTTGTATACGTTGCTCAGCCCGATGCCGTGCTCGGCGGCAGGAGGCTTCTCGCCCGTGCGCACATAGCGCAGGGTGTCCTCGTCCATGCCGCAGCCGTTGTCGGCTACGCTCAGGCAGAGCATGCCGCCCTGCTGCACAACCCCAATTTCAATGCGGCCGCCCTCGGGCTTGGGCTCAAGCCCGTGTCGGATGGCATTTTCCACCAGCGGCTGCAGGATCATGGGCGGCACCAGCAGGCTTTCGGGCTCGCAGGCGGCATCGATCTCCCAGTGCAGGGCTACCCGCTGGCCGAAACGGGCGTTCTGGATCAAAAAGTACTGCTGCGTAGCGGCAATCTCGTCCTCCAGCGGTACCGGCCCGTCCTTGCTGCGCAGGCTGTGCCGGAAGATTCTGGCCAGCGAGAGGATGAGCTGTTCGGTTTGGGGGGCTTTCTCTAATTGGGCCACCCGGCGGATGGTGTTGAGGGTGTTGAACAAGAAATGCGGATTGATCTGGCTGCGCAGGCTGCTGAGCTTGGCCTGCTCGGCCAGCCGCTGGCTTTCCAGCATGCGCGCCTCGGTCTGGTGCAGTAGCTCTAAGGTTTTGTTGTGTTCCTTGAGAGCGGCTTTCATGTGGTTAAAAGCGTCTACCAGGCGCAGCATCTCGCGGTTGCGGGTGGGGCTGCGCACATCCGGGATATCGAAATTTTGCTCCTGCAGTGCCTGCGAGGCCTCTACCAGGCTGCCCACCGGCATCAGAATCTGCCACAGAGCAAAGGCAAAGTATATTGATACGGCCAACGCTCCCAGCCCAACCAGGAGCTGCCCGTACCACAGTCGGCTGGTTACCTGCTCGGCGTGCAGGTAAGCGCCCTGGCTGCTTTGCACCGTGTCCCGCAGCATGGCCGAGGCATGGCTTTGGATCAGGGAGGCCAGCACCTCCCGGGCGTAGTACACCCCGATGGCCTCGCTGCGGCGGCGCTCGCCCATCAGGGCGCAGAACTCCTCTACATAGAGCACATAGTGAGGGTACATATTGTTGAGGGCGCGGCAGTCGTGGTAAACCCGCAGCTCATCCATGGTGGTACGCGCCTGCATCTGGTCCAGATAGACGCGCATCCGGGCAAGGCAGGTTTTCAGGTCGGCCTCGTAGCTCGCCTGCTTGTCCTCACTGAGGTCGGCCTCCCAGCGGTAGCTGTAAAGGAGCCGCTCGCTTTGCTCAAAGGTCTCAATATAGCCGTCGATGCTGTAAAAGCTTTCCAGCAGGCTGTAAACCGGGCGGGAGGTGTTGCGGCTGCCCAGCATCGAAAGCACCAGCCCCGCCAGGATCAGCAGGGTGATGATGCCGACAAGGTAAAGGATATGACGCTGCAGCTTGGGCCTTTTTGGTCGTTCCATATCCGCCCTCCTTTTTGCCGCATGCCGGGCGGCGGCCTCTGCCCGCGCCCCCTCCTAATTATAAGTGGTCGGGCTGTTAAGCAAAACAGCACTTTTTTCATTTTTTTACTTCTTTTTTGCCCCGGAGCGAAAATGCCGTGTCCCGATTCGTCAAATTGCTCAAAGGGCATTGCGCATTTCACAAATATGCACAAATGTCGAAAGAGGCTCCTTTCGGCAGAACAAAATTGTACAACATTTCTCAAAAATCTTCCGATGAATTTGCCGCCGCAGCGTGATAGTATAAGGACTGTCAGCAAGGCACGGGCACAGGACCCGGCCTGAACCGTTTTATCAAGGAGGTCTATACCAATGAAAAAAGTTGTTTCCCTGCTCATGGCGGCCGCTATGCTGCTGAGCCTGGCGGCCTGCGGCGGCGGCGCGTCCAGCACCCCGGCAGCCTCGGCCCCTGCGGCTTCGGCCCCTGCGGCGGGCAGCACCCCGTCCGGCGATATGCAGGCCGAGCCGGACATGATCCTGCGCCTCTCGGAGGACCAGGCGCCAGACTATCCCACCACCATGGGCTGCCAGCGGTTTGCCGACCTGGTGTATGAGCGCACCAACGGCCGTATCCGCATCGACGTGTACGATTCCGGCACGCTGGGCGGCACCACCGCCGTGGCCGAGCAGCTACAGTATGGCGCCATCGATATGGTGCGCGGCGGCGCTGCGCCCTTGTCCCAGTTCAGCCCGCAGCTTGCCCCGCTCTGCCTGCCGTTCCTGTACACCAGTACCGAGAACTACTACAAGTGCATGGACAGCGACCTTGCCATGGACCTGCTCAAGATGGAAGACTCCCAGGGCCTGATCGGCCTTGCCTACTACACCGGCGGCTCCCGCTCCTTCTACTCCTCGCAGGAGATTACCTGCCTGGCCGACCTGAAGGACCTGGTCATCCGGGTGCAGGAGTCTGAGATCATGATGGGCATGATCGACGCTGTAGGGGCAAACCCCACTACCACCGCCTACTCCGAGGTGTACTCCGCCCTGCAGACCGGCGTTGTGGCCGTGGCCGAAAACTCGATTGCCTCCTATGTTTCCACCGCCCACTATGAGGTGGCCCCCTACCTGCTGCTGGACAACCACGTCTACGCCCCGGACATCCTGATTATGAGCCGCCAGGTTTGGGATCAGCTCAGCGCCGACGACCAGAAGATTTTTATGGACGCCGCATATGAGTCGGTTGTGTATGAGCGCGAGGTTTACGAGGAGTACGAGGCCGAGGCCCTGCAGAAGGCCATTGACGGCGGCGTAACCGTGATCGAGCTGACCCCCGAGCAGCAGCAGGAGTTTATCGACGCTACCGCCTCGATGGCAGAGGATTACTGCGCCGATTACATCGACATCATCAACCAGTTGCGCGAGATGCAGAAATAATCTCCCCGCTTTCGGAGACGGGCCCGGTGCAAAAACAACGCATCCAACCCCGCTGTTTCGGGCAATCAAACCAGACCCATGGCAGGCCGCCCGTAACGCAACGACGGGCGGCCTTTTTAAGGGATGCATTCCGGCGTATATTTATGAAAGGAGGCCTTTTATGGATAAGCTCCTCAAGCCCGTTTGCAAGGCCGTGAACTTTTTGTACCACATCTTTCTGGTGTTTGCCAGCCTGGTGCTGCTTGCCATTGTGCTGATTGTGAGTGCGCAGGTGTTTGCGCGCCAGCTACTCAACGCGTCGATCCGCTGGAGCCAGGAGGTGGCCCAGCTATTAATGGTCTGGATGGCCTTTATCACCTGTGCGGTGGGTGTTGAGCGGGATCTGCACATCGGTATCGAGATGTTCTATGCGCGGTTTCCCAAGGTCCTGCAAAAGGCGCTGTTTTATGTAAACTGGCTGCTCATCATCGTCATCGGCTTTTTCTTTGTCATTTTCGGCATGGGACAGACCCTGTCCACCACCACTTCCCGCCTGCCCTCAACCGGCTGGCCCAAGTGCGTAATGTATATGATTATCCCGGTAAGCGGGGTGTTTATCATTTATTTTGGCTTAATCAAGATGTTCCGCCGCAGCGACCTGCTGCCGGCTCCCGTCTTTTTTGAGGATGATCCCGAGAAACAAAAACAAGGAGGTGGGAAGGAATGATGGTCAATACCACTGTTGCCGCAACCATCCTGCTGGGGCTGTTTTTTGTGATGATTGTCTGCCGGCTGCCCATCACCTTTGCGCTGTGCATCTCCACCGGCGCCTGCATGCTCTACTGCAACATGCCGCTTATGAGCCTTGTTTCGCAGTATGCCAACTCGATCAATACTTTTACCCTCATGGCCATCCCGTTCTTTATCCTGGCCGGCGAGCTGATGGGCCAGGGCGGCATCTCCGACCGCCTGCTTGAGACTGCCAGCGCCTGCGTGGGGCATATCCGGGGCGGGCTTGCCCATGTCAATGTGCTTGCCTCGATGCTGTTTGGCTCGATGTCGGGCTCGGCTGTGGCCGACGTCTCGTCCCTGGGCTCCATCGAGGTGCCCATGATGGTGGACGGCGGGTATGATCGGGAGTTTTCGGTTGCCGTTACGGTCGCTTCGTCCTGCCAGGGCATCCTGATCCCGCCCAGCCACAACATGGTCATGTATTCGCTGGCGGCGGGCGGCTGCTCGGTGGGTGCACTGTTTATGGGCGGCGCCGTGCCCGGTATCCTGCTGGGTGTCCTGTTTATGGTGGTATGCTATTTTATCGCCATCAAGCGAAATTATCCCTGCGGCGAGCGGATGCCCATGAAGGACCGCTTCCGCATCATCTTTAGGTCTGTCCCGGCCCTGCTTACGGTGGTCATTATCCTGGGCGGGGTGCTCTCGGGCCAGTTTACCGCAACCGAATCGGCCGCGGTGGCCTGCATCTGGGCCTTTTTTGTGTCCACCTTTGTCTATCGCAAGCTCAAGATCCGGCAGGTTCCCAAAATCCTGCTCAAATGTACCATGAACCTTGCCATGATCTATGCCCTGATTGGATCGGCCGGCGCGTTTGGCTTTATGATGAGCTACCTGCGGGTGCCTACCATGCTTACCAATGTGCTGCTGAGCATCTCGGACAATAAATATGTCATCCTGCTCATCATCAACGTCATGCTCCTGGTGCTGGGCTGTTTTATGGACATGGTGCCGCTGATCCTGCTGTGCACCCCGATCCTGCTGCCGGTGGTACAGAGCTTTGGCATGTCTACCACCCATTTTGGGGTTATGATGCTGTATAACCTCTGCGTGGGCCTGTGCACCCCGCCGGTGGGCAACGCGCTGTTTGTGGGCTGCTCGGTGGGCAAGACCAGCATCGAGAAGGTCACCAAGGCGTTGCTGCCGCTGTATGCCACCATGATTGTCGGCCTGATCCTGGTTACCTATATCCCGGCCATCTCCGAGTTTGTGCCGGGCCTGATGGGGTATACCCTGTAAAAAGGAAGGAGCCTTTTGCTATGCGTGCTGTAATCACCGGCGCAACAACCGGTATCGGCTTTGCCACCGCCCAGTGCCTGGGGCAGGCCGGCTACGAAATCGTGATCCTCTCAATCGACGAGGCCAATCGTCAAAAGGCCCTGGACGCCCTGGAGCAAAAGGGCGTCAGGGCCAGCTACTACAACTGTGACGTTACCAGCGAGCAGGCTGTCCAGGAGACCTTTGCCGCCCTTTCGGCCAAGGCGGACAGCGTGGACGTGCTGGTCAACGCGGTGGGCGGCCTGGGCGGGAGGCAGGCCGTGTCCGAGATGGAAACCTCCTTTATGCGCAAGGTGATGGCGCTCAATTTTGACAGCGTTTTCTTTGTTACCCGCGCCTGCCTGCCCCTGCTCAAAAAGGGCAAAAACCCTTCGGTAATCAATTTCAGCACCATTGCGGTCACCTCCGGCGGCGGGCCCGGCGCCTCCATCTACAGCGCCAGCAAGGGCGCGGTGCTCAGCTATACTCGCGGCCTGGCCAAGGACCTGGTGCAATTTGGCATCCGGGTCAATGCGGTTTCGCCCGGTACCATCGACACACCCTTCCACGCTGCTACCGCCCGCAGCCTGGTGGAAAGCTGGAAAAACGACATCCTCATGAAACGCCTGGGCCAGCCTGAGGAGGTTGCCTCGGTCATCCGGTTTTTGGCGAGCGAGGAGGCCTCGTTTATTACGGGCGAGGTGATCCAGATCAACGGCGGCCAGGCTTTTCTTTAAGCTTTTGCCATTCGGCGCTTCTTATATCCAAACCGCCCGGAAATACTGATGCGGCCGGGCCCCCCTGCATAAGGGGGGCCCGGCCGCGGGCTTTTGCCGGGAATATGTGCTTTGGGCGGGGCGGTGCAAAAGGGCCGCATACCGCTCTCTGCGGTTTGCGACAAGGGGAGGGATAGAGGTTATTGCTCCCAGTTGCTGCGCAGCATGCCAACCGCCTTTTTCTCAATGCGCGATACATAGCTGCGGCTGATGTTCAGCAGGCCAGCAACCTCCTGCTGGGTCATGGGGGGCTGGCCGCCAAGGCCATAGCGCAAAACGATCACCTGCCTGTCCCGGCCGTTCAGCCCCTCGACAAGCTGACGCAGCCGGGCAATCTCCTCGCGGCCCTCGTAGTCCTCATCCATCATAAAATCGTCCGGAAGGACGTCAATAATGGTCAGCCCGCTGCCGTCCCGCCCGGATTCGATCGGCTCCTGCATCGAGACGGTGCCGGGGGTTTTTCGGACCTTGCGAAACTGCATTCTGATTTCGTTTTCAATGCACTTGCTGGCATAGGTGGAAAACCGTGCCTGCTTTTCGTTGTCAAAGCTGTTTACCGCCTTGATGAGCCCAATCGTCCCGATGCTGATGAGATCTTCCTGGTCGCCGGGGGTAGCGTAGTATTTTTTGACAATGTGGGCCACCAGCCGCAGGTTGTGGCGGATGATTTCGTCCCGCGCATGCAGGTCGCCTCCTTTATAGGCGGCAAAGGCCTCCACCTCCTGCCGCGGGGTAAACGGTTTTGGGAAACTGCTTGTTTCAAGGTGCAGCGCAAGATACAGCATGTGCGCCGCCGCAAAGCTCAAAAAAACACCAAGCATGGCAACAACCTCCCTTTATGCTGGCTGCCAAGCATATCCTTGACAAGAGGAAGCATGGTTTTGAGGGCGAGGAACGCAGGAAGGGAAACGGTACCCCCCTTTTTTTTGCCCAAACGGATCAGACGGTTTTTATTGAGCAGCGCCGCATATTCCCTGCGCGGGGGCCGGAGCGCATAACGCCGCGCCGGCCCGGGAACATGCGGAACTGCACTATCAAGGTATGGTAAGGCCGGCCTGTCCTATGCATCAGGCCTGCGCGGCGGCCAGGCAGAAAAAACCGCCGCGCTCCCTGCCGTTTATCGGCAAAAGGAACGTGGCGGTTTTGCGGCAATTCTGCCCGAAGGCCCGCACAGCTTTTAAGGGGCTTTGCTTGCCCCCCTATAGGCAGCCTTACCGCACCCGTCCTTCCAGCAGTTGGGCGCAGTACCAGGGCTCGGGCGCATAAAAGGTTCGGCCGCTCAGCCCGGCCAGCGCCGGCCCGCTCAGCTTGGGAAACCGCAGCCGCCAGGCGCAGAGCGCCTGGTATTTGAACCGCAGCTCCCGGTTGGCGGCATTGCTGCCATACTTGCTGTCCCCTAAGATCGGGCATCCGATGCCGGCCAGATGCGCCCGGATTTGGTGGGTACGCCCGGTGACAAGCTCTACCTCCAGCAGGGCCAGCCGGCCGCTTGCCGCACGGGTGCGGTAGCGGGTTTCCACCGGCTTTGCCCCCGGCTGCGCGCTGGATACAATCTTCACCCGTCCCCGCGCCGAGTCTTTAAGAAGCCAGCCCCCCAGGGTGGCCGTGGGCGGCTGGGGCCGGCCAAAGGTAACGCAAAGGTAGGTCTTTTCAATCCTGCGCTGCCGGATCAGCCCGGTCAGCAGCCGTTCGGCCTCGGCGGTTTTGGCCGCCAGCACAAGGCCGCTGGTGCCGGTGTCCAGCCGGTGGCAAAGCGCCGGCGCAAAGCCCTCGCCGGGCCGCCAGCCTCCTGCCCGGTATTGGCCCAGAAGGATACGGTTCAAAAGGGTGTCCGGCCCATCGCCGTCCACCGGTAGGCCGGCGGGCTTGTTGGCAATCAAAATCTGCCTGTCCTCATAAACAAGCTCGGCCGGGCAGCGCGCCTGTAAAAAGGGCGGGCCGCCGGGAACGGCCGGCGGCGCAAGCTGCTCGTCCCGCAGATAAAGCCGGATCTCGTCCCCGCGCTGTACCCGGGTGGCGAGCGGCTGTTTTTTGCCGTTTAGCTTGATCTTGTTTTCACGCAGGGCCTTGTTGAGCGTCCCAAGGCCAAGGGAGGGGTACTGCTGTATCAGATACTTGTCCAGCCGCAAGGGGGCCGGCGCGTTTACCGTGAGGGTTTTCATGCCACCGCCTCCAGGTCCATTCCCACCAGCGCTGACGCGTCCGGGATATCGAGGGTCACCATCAGCCAGCCCTCGTCCCGGTCGTCCACCGTAAGGATGGCGTATTCCCGCCCAAAGGCATCCCGCAGGGCGCGGGCGCCCTGTAGCTTGCGGCGGGTAAAGGCACAGTCGGTAAACAGCACGGTATGGCCGGCCTTGTCTTGCCATTCTTCAGTGGGGGCCCGGGCCAGCACCCCGTCTACCCAGTAGTCGTCGGTGTAATAATCCACCAGCCGCAGGGGGAAGGTCTCGCTAAAAATCAATGCGTCATCGCCGGAATACTCCATGCCCGGGGCAATCACATACCACCCGCCCGCAAGCTGGGCACAGAACACCCCCTCCGGCTGCCGGTCGGCCAGTTCGAGGAAAAGCCCCTCCCGGCGGATCAGGTACAGGCAGCCGGCCTCGGGCCGGCCGGCGCGAAGCTGCTCCACGATGGCGGCCCGCTGGGCCTTGAGTCCGGCCTCGTCGTACCGAGCGGCGAAGGGGTCGTTGGTGGTCATGCCGTGGTCGGCCGCAAAGAGCGCAAGGTGCCAGGGATCCTCCTGTAGCTCGTCCAGCGAGAGGATGTGCCGGTATCGTTCGCCCGCCTGCTGCCAGAAGAGGCTGGTCAGGCTGGAAGGGAAGGAGGGCTCGTACTGGGCGAACATGCCGTGCCGCTGGGCCAGCGCGGGAGAAATGTCCCATAGCTGCACCGCGCAGAGCAGGAGCAGCGCGGCTGGAACCGCCCCACGCCTTGGGGCCGGCAGCCGTTTTGCCGCCCATGCCCAAAAGAGAATGCTGCCCAGCATGAGCAGGTAGTAGGCCGGCCAGAACATCCTCCCGCTCGAACGGAAGGTGGTGGCCAGCCGTACCAGTGCATGGGGCATTGGCAGTGTAAACAGCAGTGCGCCGTTGGCCGTAACCTGGTGGCTGATTGCAAACAGCGTAAGGACCAGGCAGACCACGCAGAGCATAAAGTGCTTGCACATCCAGCGGCCGGCCGCCGCACGCCGGCGGCCGGAAAGGCAGCAACAGGCGGCTGCGGCGCAGCCCAACAAAATGCCCAGGCCCAGATAGCAGAAGGCGTCATAATTGCCGCCGGTCTGGTTTTGTGGCGGGATAATCCGGCTCCACACCGTCTGCCACCGGCTTATCGGGTTCCACAAAGCGTTGAGGTTCAGGCCAAAGTAGCCATACTCTACAACACTGCCGCCGTCGCCCGAGGCCGTAAACAGCCCCAGCAGCGCCCCCAGCGCGAGGGCGGCGGCAAGGTTGGCCGCGAGAAAGAGGGCCGGGGCTTTCAGGCGGCGGTTTTGCACGGCCCATTCTGCTAACAGGGCAAGGGTGAGGGCAAAGGCCATGGGTACAAAATAGGGATGCAGGCCAATAGCAAGGCAGTTTATGGCAAACAACCCTTTGTAGACAAAGCGGTTTTGCTGCCGGCCCTTAAAATAGTACCAAAGGGCGGCCAGGATCAAGAACTGTGCGCCGAGGGCGGTGTGGCGGAAGGCACGCTCCACCAGCACCGGGCTGAATATAAACACGAGCGAACCCAGCAGGGCGGATAAGGCATCCCGCAAAAACAAATCCAGCAGCAGCGCGGCAAACCCGCCCTGCAGTGCGAAGCACAAGAGGGTGTACCAGCCAAAATACTGAAAAACGGGAGGCAGTACCCCCTCGGCCAGCCGGAAAAAGAGGGCAAAAAGGGGGATGGAATCGGTATACAGGATGCTGATGCCCTGCGGCCAGTTGATGCTTTGAGGGGTGCACAGGGGCAGGCGCAGGGGGGAGGAACGGTAAAAAAGCCAGCCGGCATAGTGCTGCAAAACATCCTGCTCCACAAAGCCGCCCCGTAGCCAGGTATCGTTGGAGACCTCCAGCGGAGTGGGGCCATACAGCAGAAAAAAGGCCAAAACGCCCAGGGCGCAGCCCAGCCCAAACAAGGCGGGGGTGCGGTGCGGGCGGATGCTTTCTTGTAATAAACGCGGCATGCGGCGGCCTCCTGAAAACCGGCCGGGGGGCAAAAGCTCCGGCGGATGAAAAAGGGCAAAAGGCGCAGGCGCGGAAACCCGCGGCAGCTTTAGAGAAACCTCCGCGCGGATCCCTTTGCCTCATGAAAGGATGCAGTCTTATTATAATAGACAAACGGCTAAAGTGCAATTTTTCCTTTCGGAGTTGTGCACCGGCCGGCAGGGAAGGGACCACCGAGCGGGGATCGGCGCACGGCCTGCGTGTAGCGCTTCCCTTGAGCATCCTTGTGCAAACGGGGCGCTCCCGGGCAAAAGGAAATTGACAACCCGGCCATGGTATTGTATGATAAAGGGGCTGGGGCGGCTGTATTTGCGGCGGGCAGCAGGGCTTTCCGCACGCGCCCTGCTTTTTGCCGCTATGGTGGAATTGGCAGACACAAGGGACTTAAAATCCGTTGAGCTTTTTGGCGGGCAGATGCCGCGAATGATGGTATATTGCGGGTTTACAGCTTTTTGAAAATTGAATAGCAAAGTTGGTCTGCTGTTTTGTCAGTTGTTTTTGCGATCAACTTTGAAAATTTGCCGCCGTGGCGAAATCGGCATACGCATCAGACTTAAAATCTGAGAAGGGAAACCTTGTACGGGTTCAAGTCCCGTCGGCGGCACCACGTCGGGGCAAGCTATGTATCGCTTGCCCCGATTTTCGCAAAAGAAAATCGGGGGCGCACTCACTCCGCTGCTCCTCCTTCTCCCCACAAAATCCTGTGCGCAGGCTTTTGTGGGGCCCTTTTTCCTGGGCAGGGCCTTTTGAAATGATCTCATTGAGGTCGTTTTGAGAGGCTCTGCTTTTGCTCTTCCCGCCGTCACACAATCGCAAGACAGCTTGCAATTGTGTTGGCCGACGCCTGCTTGCTGCTCATGTCCAAGTGCGCGTAAATGTTGGCCGTGGTCGTAAAATTGCTGTGTCCAAGCCAGAGCTGGATTTCCTTGAGGCTGATCCCATTGGCCAAAAGGAGGCTGGCACAACTGTGCCTAAGATCATGGAATCGAATATAGGGCATATCCAGCTTTTTGATGGTGTCCGCAAAGCCGTGGCTTACCCGATCAGGATATAACAGATTGCCCATATCATCGACGCAGACATACTCCAAGTAATCTGGGTTGTACTGTTTGCCGCACTGCTTTTGGTTCTTTTTCTGTTGCGCTTTGGCTTCCAGCAGCACCTTTTTGACATGTGGGATCAGCGGAAGTGACCGAAAGCTGGACTTTGTTTTCGTCCGATTTTTGGCGATTAGCTGCATCTTGCCGTCGAGCTTGACACGGGCCACGGTATGGCTGACTGTAATCATGTCATTGTCAAAATCGATTGCGCTCCATTTTAGCCCTATCATGAAGCGTTTTGTCAAGTGCTTTTTTGAGTTATTGACGCAAGCCCTTGTTAGTGCGGCGGGAAACGGGACAAGAAAATGGGCGCAAAACGCGCCTGTGGACGCTTAGAAACCGTTTTTGTGGGTAGGTAGTATAAAACCCTTACCCTGTGGATTTTCGCGTCTGCAACGCCTTAAAAATCAAGCCTTTTCAAGCCCTATTGCGT
>CAJTSP010000021.1 GCA_910578965.1 uncultured Oscillospiraceae bacterium | reverse complement strand
CCACCTCCCGGGGCAGGGGCGGGCGGGGGCCCACCACGCTCATGTCCCCCTTGAGGATGTTGAACAACTGGGGCAGCTCGTCGATGCTGGTGCGGCGCAAAAACCGCCCCGCCGGGGTGATGCGGGGGTCGTGGGCCATCTTAAAGGCGGGGCCGTCCGCCTCGTTGAACCGGGCAAGCTCGGCCAGCCGCTCCTCGGCGTCCCTGTACATCGAGCGGAATTTGTACATATCAAACTCCCTGCCGCCCAGCCCGCACCGCCGCTGCTTAAAGATGACCGGCCCCGGGCTGGACAGCTTTACCGCAACGGCAGCCCCCAGCATGACCGGAGAGAGCAGCGCCAGCGCCAGCGCCGAGGCCGCAAGGTCAAAGCAGCGCTTGGCCACACCCCACGCGGGGCCACGGCCCGGCGCGCGGCGGACATTGAGCAGCCGCAGCCCGGCGATGCTTTCCACCGTGGGCGCGGCAGGGATAAAATCGTTGTAGGTGGGGATGACGGAAATTTTTGCCCCGTACCGCCCGGCAGCCGAAACCAGCCCCCCAATCAGCCCCGCGTCCTGCGCGGGCAGGGCCACCACAACCTCCTCGACCTTTTCGGCCTGCAAAATGCCGCGGAACGCCTCCACCGGCCCCCGCCAGCGGCCGAGGCTTTCATCCTCCAGAGGCCGGTCGGCCAGGTAGCCGAGGTAGACATAACCCAGCCAGGGGCGGGCCGTGATCTCGGTATAGTAGCGCCGGGCAAGCGCGCCGCTGCCCACCAGCAGCACCGAACGGGTATTGCGCCCACGCGAACGCACATACCGCAAAAGCGTCCGCAGCACCACCCGCTTGGCCAGCAGCCCGGCCATGGAGAACAGGTAGAAAAAGGCCAACTGGGTGCGGGCAAAATCGCCCCATTTGAGCAGGTAGAGCCCGGTACCCAGGGCCAGCACCCCCACGCCGTTTGCGCAAAAGAGGGTAAGGGCCTCCCGCCAGAAGCTGCGGAAGCGGTAGCTGCCATAAAGCCGCAGGGCCGCAAAAAAGAGCACCATTGCCGTGGCATAGCCCAGGGCGGTTTCGCCATAGTGGTACCGCCCGCCCCAAAGCGCCAGTTGCCCCACGCCTCCCAGCACAGTTTGGCGCAGGTAGATGGACAGCACATAGGAAAAGGCGAGCAGCAGCCAGTCCAGCACGAGGTTGACAGCGTTGAAAAGCCTTTGGTGCTTGCTGGTCAGGTTCACATCCCCATCCCCTTCCTGTGCCGGCCGGCGCGGGCGTACCCTTTGATAGTGTTACCCTATTATACAAAAAAACGCCCCTCTTTGCAATGCAAACGCCCCAAATGCGGCAAAAAGGGCACGGCGCCCAGAGGGATACCGGGTGCAAAGGGGCAAAAAGGGGCCGGGGGCTTTTGCGCCCCCGGCCGCCGGTTAATCTGCCTGCCGCTTTGCGCGTTTTTCCTCCCGCAGGGTGTAAAGGGCCGGCACCACCGCCAAGGTAAGCACGGTGGAGCCGAGCAGGCCAAACAGCAGAACGCTGGCCATGGGGGCGGTCATGGCGTCGCCGCCGGCCACCAGCGGCACAAGGCCGATGCAGGTGGTAATGCTCGAGAGCATGATGGGCCTAAAACGCTGGCGCACCGCCGCACGGCAGGCGTCCCGGATGCCGGCGCCCGCCGCGCGCTCGGCGTCGATGACCTCGATGAGCAAAATACCGTTGTTGACCACGATGCCAAACAGGCTTACCAGCCCCAGCAGGGCCATGACCTGGATGTCCATGTGGAAAAGCCAGAGCCCAAAGCAGCAGCCGATCAGGCTCAAGGGGATGCTGGTGAGCACATTGAGCGGCTTTGCAAAATCGCGGAACTGCAAGAGCAGGATCAGATAGATTACCAGCACGGCCAGCAGGGCCGCGACGCCAAGGTTCTGGATGAGGGCCAGCATGTTGGCTGTTTCGCCCCGGCCGGTTACCACCATATCGCCCAGGTCGGCCTGCTCCAGCAGGCCCGTGTTCAACTGGTGCTCGATGCGGGCGGCGGCGTACCCGGGCAGCACGCCGGACAAAACGTTGACCGACCTCCGGCCGTTGTAGTGGTTGATCTGGGGCACGGTGGGCTGTAGCGCCACCTGGGCCACCTGGCCCAGAAGCACCCTTGTATCGGCCTGGCTGGCCGAGATGGGCAGGGCCAGCAGGTCGTCGAGGCTTTGCACATTGGCCCGCACCACGATGTCCATCTCGCTGCCGCCCACGGTATAGCTGCTGGCGGCGGCCCCCATGAGGCTGGTATTGATCTGCTTGGCCACATCGTATTTCAGCAGCCCATAGCCCGAAAGCCGCTCGCTGTCCAGCAGCACCCGGTACTGGTACTGGGGCACCACGGCGGTATCCCGCACATTGTCGGTGCCGGGCATGGCGGCCAGCGCCTGGCGCATCTGCTGGGCCAGGGCGTTGATCTGGTTGGTGTCCGACCCGGTGACCGTGAGGGTGATGGTGGCGTCGGTGGGCATGGAATACTCCAGGCACCTTACCTCGATCTCCGCCCCCGGCACCGCTGCGTCCAGGGCGGCCTGCAGCTCGCGCATGGCGGTTTCGGGTTCGTCGTATTCCGCGTATTCCTCCGCGTTCAGCTCCAGCATGATCTGGGCGTGGTTGGCCGCCGGCTGCAGGGTGGGCACCGTAAGGAAAAAGCTGGGCAGCCCCTGCCCCACGCAGGCGGTGGTGTGGGCCGCAAGGGGGTGGGATTTGAGCACCGCCCCGATCTCGCTTACCAGCCGGTCGGTTTCGGCAAGGCTGAGGGTCTCGCCCTTGACATTGATATACATCACCGGCTTTGCCGCGTAGGGGAAGAACTGCAGCCCCAGCCCCAGCGCCAGCGCCACCGCCACCCCCAGGGTGGAAAAGGCCAGCGCCAGGGTGCGGCGGGGGGCGCGCATGGCAAGCTCGGAAATGCGCACAAACAGCCGGCGCAGCGCGCTTTCGCGCTCGGCCCGGGCCTGTTTTTCGGGCTTGAAAAAGCTGTAGGCCAGCACCGGGATGCCCAGCATGGCCACAAAATAGCTGGCGGTAAGGGCCGCGATGACCACGGTGGGGATGGTGCCGGCCACCTTGCCCACCGTGCCGGGCACAAAGTAGATGACGCTGAAGGTGACCACGGTGGTAAGGGTGCTGGTAAGCACCGGCACCGCGGTGACCCGCACCGCCCCCACAATGGCGGCCGTGCGCTCGATGCCGGCGTTGAGGTTTTGCTGGATGGCCTCGCTGATGACGATGGCGTTGTCCACCAGGATGCCCAGGCTTACGATGAGGGCGGCGATGGAGACAAACTGGAACTCCAGCCCCAGCGCCCACATGACGATAAAGGTGATGAGGATGCTCATGGGCAGCGCCACGCTGATGACGAGCGCGTTGCGCAGCTGCACCCCCACCAGCACCACCACCATGATGAGCAGCACGCTCTCCAGAAGGTTTACGATAAAGCCGTTGATGTTGCTTTCGATGGCCTCGGGGGCGTACATCACCTCGTGGAAGGCAAGGCCGGCGGGCAGCCCGGCCCGCAGATCGTCCAGGGTTTTGCGCAGGCTGCGCCCCACGTTGACCGCGTTGCGCCCCTCCTCGATGCGGCCCACCAGCAGCACCGCGTCCTGGCCGTCCTGCAGATAATAATAGTCGTCCGCCCGCTCGATAAAGACCCTCGCCAGGTCCTTGAGCTTTACAAAGGAGAGGCTGTCCTCGGCGCCGCCGATGACAAGGTTTTCAATGTCGGCCAGGCTCTCGAAGAGGGCCGGGGTGGACACCGTGACGCTGCCGCCGGCATAGCCGATGCTGCCCGAGGGGATGTTGAGGTTCTGGGCCTGCACAAGGCCCAGGATGTTCTCGATGGATACCCCGTAGAGCCGCAGCTGTTCGATGTCCGCCTCCACCACCACCTGCCGCTCCTGCCGGCCGGCCACCGTGACCGAGGCGATGCCCTCCACCTGTTCCAGCCGGGCCTTGACCGAGTCGGCATAGGCCTCAAGGTCCTGGGGGGTGTAGCCCTGCCCCGAAAGGCTGATGATAAAGGCATTGTCCGACACAAGGTCGGTGCGCACGGTGCTGGCCATGCAGGTGGCGGGCAGGTCGGGCTGCACGTCCTCCACCGTCTGGCGCAGCTTGGTCTCGACCTCGTCGATATACACATCGTCGTTGTACATCACGGTGATGACGCTGGCCGACTCCATGCTCATGCTGGCGGTGTACCGCACCCGGTCCAGCCCGGCCAGGGCATCCTCCAGCTTGTTGGTAACAAACTGCTCCACATCCTCGGGCGAGGCGCCGGGGTAGACGGTGGTGATGACCGCCGCGGCCACCACCGCGCTGGGGTTTTCCTGCTTGGGAATTTTATAGTAGGCCAGCAGCCCGGCCAGGGCGATCAGCAGCATCAAAAATACCACGATACGCCGGTTTTTTAAAAGAACGGTCACAAAACGCTCCATCCCGTTTCAGCCCTCCCCGCCGGGGTCGGCCGGCCCGGCCGCCCCTTCGCCGCCGGGTGCTGCGGCAGCGGCATCCCCGCCGCCCAGCACCTCCACCGGGCTGCCGCTGCGCACCATCTTCATCCCCTCGCTGATCACCAGCCCGCCCTCGTGCACGCCGGTGACCAGCACCATATCGTTGGAGAGCTCGGTGATCTGCACATTGCGGCGCACAGCCCGGCCCTCCTCCACCAGATAGACATAGTCCTCCCCGTCGTTGAGGATGACCGAGAGGGGCAGCCAGACCCCGGTGCGCTGGCCCAGCTGCAACTCCACCGTGGCCATGCTGCCAAGATAGACCGTACCGGAATCCGCCCCGATCGAGACGTCCACCGGGTAGGTGCGGGTGGCCTCGTCCGGCAAAACGGCGATCGATGCGATGCTGCCGGCATAGCCCTGGCCGTCGAGGGTGACGGCGGCCGGCATGCCGGGGCTTAGCTCCCGCACGTCGCTTTGGGACACGCCAAACCGCACCACCGTATCCCGGCTGCCCAGCACCAGCACCGGGGCCAGGGGGGTGGCAAGGCCGCCCTCGCTGGCTACCACCGTAACCACATACCCGTCCGACGCGGCGCGCAGCTTGCAGTCCTCAATGGCCCCAAGGGCGGCTTCATAATTGCGCTGGGCGCTGTCGTAGTTGGCCTGGGCCTCGGCCAGGGCGGCGTCGGCGGCCTCCAGCCGCTCCTTCTGGGCCTTGGCCTCGGCCGAGCCCTCCCCCTGGGCGGCCAGCGCATCGTAGGCGGCCTGGGCCGCGGCCCGCTCGCTTTGGGCTGCCGAAAGCTCGGCCTGGGCCTCGGCAAGGCCGAGGCTCGCCTGCGCGGCAACAAGGTTGGTGCGGGCGGTGGAGAGGTCGGTGCGGGCGTCGTCCAGCTTTTGTGAGGCCCCCTTTTCGGATCCGTCCGCCGGGCCGTTCAACGCCGTGTCTGCCGCGTCCTTTCGCTCTTTGGCTTCCTCTACGGCTTTCTCCGCTTCCGCAATACCGTTCCCAGCGGTCTGTGCTGCTGCAAGCTCCGCCTCAGCCTGGGCCAACGCCTCATCCGCAGCCTTCTGCTCGGCCAGTGCCGCATTGTAGGTTTGCTGCGCCGTCTCAAAGCTGCCTTGCGCCGTGTCCACTGCCTCCTGCTTGGGCGCAAGCGCCACGTTGATGGAATCGAGCTCCTGCTGCGCCGCCGCCTCCTGCGCTCTGGCGCGGTCCAGCCGGCTGCGGGCGCTGTCCAAATCCTCCTCGGATGCGCCGCCGCGGGCGTCCTCGTAATCCTCCAGCGCCCGGTCGTGGCTGCGCTGGGCGCTTTCCAGGGTGCGGGCGGCGGTGTCTCTTAGCTGCTGGTAGTTTTCGGCCTGGCGCACCGCGTCCGAATCGTCCAGCTCGGCCAGCAGTTGCCCGGCCGTGACCGCCTCCCCCTCGGCTACATGGATCGCCTTGACCTCGCCTACCGTGGCGGCGGCCACCTGCACCAGCTCGGCCGGCTGCACAAGGCCGGTATAACGCAGGGCCACATCCCCCGCCGTGGGCGATACCCGGATGACCCGCACGGTGTACGCGCGCTCCTCGGCAGGCCGGCCCGAAGCGGCAGCGCCCTCCAGGGAGCGCGCTGCCAGCAGGATGCCGGCGGCGGCCCCCACGGCCAGGGCCGCGGCAAGCGCCGCCGCCTTTTTATGGGCGGTTAAAAAGCTGCGAAATTCAGGCATGGTCGTGTTCCTCCCCGGGCAGGATGCCCCCGGTCGCAAGGCCGGCGCGAATGAGGGCCGCGAGGCCCTCCAGATGAACCGTAAGATAGCAGCGGATAAGCAACGCGCGGTTTTCATCGTCCAGGCCGCGGTGCTGGCGCAGCAGCTCTACCACCCCCTGGCAGAAGGACTGCCCCTCCATAGCCGCCAGCCGCTCTAAAAACGCCCCGTCTACCGCACCGGGGCGCAGCAGCAGCGCAAGGGCCTGCCGGATGATGGCATAAAACCAACTTAACAGCGCGCCGTTCACCGTGTCGGCCCGGCAGAGAATCCACATGGGGCGGGGATAGGCCTCCTCCAGCCGGCAAAGGTCCTCCAAAGCCGGGGCAAGCCGGGCGTACAGCTCGTTTCGTAGCCGCTCGGCCCCGGCCGGGCCGGGAGGCAGCGGCAGGCGCAGGCTGTGATCCCCCAGGGTAAGGGCCTGGCCGGCGTGACGGCGCACCAGCTCGGCAAGACCCTCCAGCACCGGCCGGGTAATGGCGGCTAAAAGCTGTTCCTTGCCGGGATAGTAACGGTACAGGTTGCCCGGGGTAACCCCCGCCGCACCGGCAATATCCCGCATGGTAGCCCCGGCGGGGCCTTTTTCATATAAAAGGGCCTCGGCTGCCTGTAAAATGCGGGCACGCACCGACTGCTTGAGGGTCTGGGGCATAGGGGTGCCTCCTTTTGCGAAATGGCCTTCTACGGCAGCCAAAACGCAGGTTTGGCCGCGCCGTAACGGGCCCGGCTCGCCGCATGGCGGCCGGGCCGCCGCGCGGCATATATAGTATACCATACTGCCGCCACGAATAGTATACAGATGTTCACGTTTGAGGTCAACCGGCAAAAAGCGCCGCCCGTGCCGTCTTGCCGGCCGGGCGGTGCTTTTGAGGCAATTTTTACGGTTTCTTTACAAAGGGTATCCAGCGGCGGCCGGGCCGGCCTTATCTCAGCAGCCCTGCCAGCTCCTTCGGGCCGGGCAGATCGTCCACCCTGGCCCCGTAGTGTACGGCGGTAAGCTGCAGCGCACGGTCCAGCACAAAGACGGCGGGCAACTGCAGCTCCTCGCCCTCGTAGGCGCCGTGGCGGTAGCCGGCAGCCCGGGCCTTGGCAAGCTTGAACAGGGTACCCAGGCCGGCCAGCTCCTTTTGGGAGGCGGCCGGGGCGATGGCAAGCTGCCTGTAAAGGGCCTGCTGCGGGTCGCAGATGATCTCATAGGGCAACTGGCCCGGCTGTAGCTGCCCGGCCAACTGCTCGGGCGCGGACTGCAATGCCACCAGCATCTGTCCGCCGCCGGCGGTGAGCTGTTCATGGGCCTCGGCATAACGGTGCATGTCGTACTGGCACAGCGGGCAGCCATAGTAGCGCAGAAAGACCAGCGCGGTCTTGCCCCGGACCCGGGCCGCCGTCTGCGCGAGGGTGCGGCCGGCCTCAAAGGGGGTATCAAAGAAAAAATCGGGCATCCGGTCGCCTACGCTCAGTCTTGGCATAACAGCCTCCTCATCTTTTTGGTGCGCACCGCCTGGTCAGGCGTTGAAAACGTACCTGTCCAGCCGGTCAAAGGCCTCCTGCACACGGGAAAGCGGCAGGGCCAGGTTCATGCGCAGATGGCACGGGCCGTGGAACTGCCGGCCGTCCTGCCAGTAGACGCCCACCTCCCAGCCGGCATTTTGCAGCTCGTCCAGGGTCTTTCCGTGAGCCTTGCACCATTCTGTACAGTCCAAAAAGAGCATGTAGGTACCCTCGGGCTTTGCCACCCGGACCCCCTCAAAACGGGTACGGATAAACTCGCAGGCAAAGTCGATATTGCCGGTAATGGTCTGGCACAGCTCATCCACCCATTCGCAGCCCTCGGGCCGGTAGGCCCCGATGAGGGCGTGCATCGACAATACATTCATATCGTTGTAGTGCGGCAGCGAGGACTCCTTCTCGACCCGTTCCCGCAGAGCCTTGTTGTAGATAATATGGTAACTGCCCACCAGGCCCGCAAGATTAAAGGTTTTGGAAGGGGCATACACCGCTACCGTGTGGTCATGAGCCCAATCGCTGACGCTCTGGGTAGGGACATGCTTGTGGCCGGCAAGGATGATGTCTGACCAGATCTCATCCGACACCACCATCACATCGTGCTTTTTGAACAGCTCCATCGCCTGCTCAAGCTCCCATTTTTCCCAGACGCGGCCGCAGGGGTTGTGGGGCGAGCAGAACACCGCAGCGTGGATTTTCTTATCCACGATCTTCTTTTCCATATCGGCAAAATCCATGCGCCAAACGCCGTTTTCGTCCTGCACCAGCGGTGAATGCACAATGTCATAGCCGTTGTTGGTAAGGCTCATGGTAAAGCCGATATAGGTAGGCGAGTGCAGCAGCACGCTGTCTCCGCGGGAGCACATAACGTTCAGTGCGCTGATCACCCCACCCAAAACGCCGTTTTCATAGCCGATATGCTCGCGGGCCAGGCCGGTAACCCCGTTGCGGGCCTCGTGCCAGCGGATGATCGAGTCAAAGTACTCGTCGGTCGGCATAAAATAGCCGAACGCCGGATGCTGCGCCCGCTGGATGATCGCCTCCTGGATGGTAGGCGCCACCGGGAAGTTCATATCCGCCACCCACATGGGGATGATGTCCAGCCCCTCGCGCGGGGCCGGCATAAAACCGGGATATTTGCCCACAAGGTCCACCGCCATGGCGTCCTTGCCCAGGCGGTCCATTACGGTGGTAAAATCATATTTCATAAAAATCAGCACACACCTTTCTTTTTTCGTCCATGATACACCCTCTGCACGCCGCACACAAGCCGTTGGCGGGATACGGGCTCATTGCTCCTGTTTGACCGAATCGACACTGTGGATCTGCACCTTGCCGCTCTTGAGCCTCCAGTACGAAAAGCCAAAAAGGAAAACCGTGATAACCAGGTTTCCGATAAGCCCCACAGCGTCCAGGCCCAGCAGCGAGAAAACGGCAGTAATCAACGAGGCCAGCATCGACAGCACCAGCAGCAGGCAGTAGAGCCAGTAGGGGCAGTGCAGCCCGCAGTTTGCCCAGGCCTCAGGGTACTTGTGAGGCAGCTTGAAGGACAGGCAGACGGTGACGATGTTAACGAACATGCCCGGCACCAGGATAAACGAAACGATGGTATCCAGCGAAAAGCTGAAGATCGCGGGGATAGCCGCCACCAGGTACATCACCAGCATAAACACCCAGGGGCAGCCGTTTTGGGTGCGCTTTGTCAGCGACTTGGGCAGCCAGCCGTCTTCGGCACCCGCCACAATGGGCGCGCTGATGGCCGAGATACCGCCCAGCAGGCTGGTCGCCAGCGCGAAGATAGCGCCTCCCACCACAAAGAAAACATACAGCCCGGCAGGCATGATCTGCTGGGCCACCGAGCCCAGGGTAGAGGAGCCGGCCTGTTCAAAGGGCACCACGCCGGCCGCAACATGGCCCAGCAAAAAGTAGATCAGGGCCGCAATACCGCCCGACAGCAGGAAAGCTGTGGGAATGTCCCGCTTGGGGTTGGCGCAGTCTGCCGAAAGATTGATGACATTGGTGGCCCCGTTGCAGGTAAAGCTCATAATGGCGACCGCCATCATAAAGCCCATCGGGCCGGCCGCAAAGTAGGGGGTGGCGGCTGCCTCGGCGCTGCCGCCCTTGGCCAGGCCAAAAACGATGAACAGGACTAGCGCCGCGTACATCAGCACAATCATGATATTCTGGATTTTTGCCAAAAAGCCGATGCCGCGCACGGTCATCAGGAAAAACAGGGTCAGGATTATGACCCCAATGGGGGTGGTGTAGGGCGCCAGCGCAGGGATTAGCTGGGCCAGGTACTGGGCAATCGAGATGCCGAACACCGAAAACGAAAAGTTGGACACCACAAAGATAATGGCCGTAATGCCGGTAAAGATGGGCGGCAGGATAAGTGCCTGCTGGGCATAAAGCCCGCCGTCCAGCGCAAACATCGAGGACATGAACAGGCTGCGCACCGACTGCAGCAGGGTAATGGCCATTGCAAATACGAGCGCCAGCCCGATACTGCGGCCGGTCATGGCCATGCCGCTCATCAGCATGGAAAAAATGCCAGCGCCGATGATCGAGCCAACGCCGATGGATATGAGGTCAAACAGCTTCAATTTCCCTTTCATAGTCGATTCCTCCTATATAAGTATCCGGGGCCTTTTAGGGCCCTGTCTGCTGAAGCAGTGGGTATGCCCCCCTGTTTAAGCCGGCCGTCCCCGGGCGGCATGGCCAAAACACAACGCCGCATACGTTTCATCCATGCCGCCGCACCCAAAAATTTAGCTGCTGCAAATTTAACTTACTAAATATTTAAGTGACTTAATAATATAGCAAAAACCTGTATACGTCAAGTAAATTTAGTCGGTTTTTATGCTTTGTACAAAACCAACGGCCATTTTTTGTTTAAGATCAATGTATCTTGGAGCGGCCCGGCCCGCGCCCCTTCTCTGCCGCCTTTCTGAAAATGCAAAAAGGCGGGAAGCCGGGCCTATGGCCCGGCTTCCCGCCCTTGGGATATCAAAAACAGCTTGCACGGGCCGCAGCCCGGGCCCCAAAAGGCCGCCCTCCGCGGCACAGCCCTCCTCAGGAAAAATATTCCCGGCTGCGGCGCACGTCATCCTGATAGGCAGCGTTGATCCGCTTTTGGATGGCCAGATGGACGGCCAGCTCCTGCTCGGAAAACTCCTCCAGTAGCTGAAAGGTCAGGCTCTGGCTGTGCGCATCAAAGTCGGCGTGATCCTGGTAAACCCGCCTGCCCTCCCCGGTCAGGCGCAGATTGACCAAACGGTTGTTGGCCTCGTTGCGAATCTGCTCGACCCAGCCCTTGGCGCGCAGCTTACGCACAATCTGCGAGCAGGCGCTGGGGGTCTTGCGCAGGATATTGGCCAGGTCGGTAATGGTGATGTCGGGATGCAGGGCAATCAGGTCGATCAGATGGGCCTCAGCCTGGTAAAGGGTATTCTCGCCGTAGCGGTGGGGCAGCGAATCGTATTCGCACATCAGGTCGTATGCGGTGTCCTGCGCTTTCCAGATTGCCTCCAGCAGGCGCTTGCGGTTCGTATCCATTCAGTCACACTTTCTGTTCAAAGGGGTGTTTAAGGGCTTCCCCGGCCTGGGGCGGGCCGGCCTTTTACGCAGCAGCCGTTCAGGGTATTGTCCCGGGGCGGCCGCGCATACCGGCCAAAACCGGCGCCGGCGGCCGGGGCAGGGCGATTCTTTTAGGGGCCGGCAGGGCCGATGCGAAGCCCCCCTCCCCGCGGCAAAAACAGGGCAGGCGTCAGCCCTCTGCCAGCAGCAGCACGGCATACCCATCCGCCTCGTACACCGGCCGAGCAGCTTGCACCCAGCCAACCGATGCATACCGGCCCAGCTCCTCGTCCGAGAGCAGCACAAAAGCGTTTTCGGGCCTTGGGGCAGCGTCGGCGTCCCGGCGGCGCAGCCAATCGTAGAGCTCAAAAGCCTCCATGCTTTCTGGGGTGGGCTCGCCGTACCGGCCAACCGTGAGCATCCGCAGCCGCCCGCCCGAGAGCTCGGTAAGCACATTGGCGTTCCAGAAGGTAGCGTAGCCCGCCTCGTACCCGTTTTCGGCCAGCCAATTTGCCGCGGCCTGCCGCCCGCCGTTGCGGTGGGTGGCAAGCATGCTGCCGTACTGCGCGGCCGAAACGCAAAGCATACCGGCCATAAAGGCAGCCAGCGCCGCCCTTGCCGCAGCCGGGGAGGTTTTTTCTAGCTTTTGGGCACAAAAAGCCAGGATGGGCAAAAACTGCAGCACCGTGAGCATGTTGTACCGGGCGGTATAATACATATCGGTAAAAAGGAACAGCAGTGCATGGGCCGCAAGACCCACATAAAAGAAAGCGCTGAGCACCACCGCCGGCCAGGCAAAGCCGGACGGCCGGCGCAGGATGTACGCCGCGGCCCAGAAGCTGCCGGCACAGAGTGCCAGGCTGAAGAGGTTGCCAAGGGCGGCTGCCGAAACCGCCGGCACACCGGCAACAAAGCCAAACAGCTCGGGCAGGTCGCCCAGCATGGCCCGGGCATTGCTCCAGTTCAAGGGGGTAAAATGCAGATCGTCAAACCGAGCAAAGGCAAACCAGCGCGGCAAAACCAGCTTGTTGCAGGCAAGGCCGGCCAATGCGCCGGCCAGCGCCACCAGGCTCCAGCCAAGGGCCGGGGCGCTTTCGAGCCCGCGCAGGGCCCCCAGTGCTCCCCGGCCGCAACCGGGCAATATGCGCCGGGCCCGCAGCTCGGTTAGGGCCAGCAGCGCCAGCCCGCCGGCCAAGGGCAGGTAAAGCTCCAAAAGTTCCCGCACGCCGCCCAGCCCTATCCCAAACGAGAGCAGGGCCAGCACCGTACCCTGCACCCTGCGCTGCCTGCCCGGCGCAGCGCGGCAAAGCCGGAAAAGCAGCCCAAAGGTGAGAAAGCTATAGACCATATAGGGGATATACCCCAGGTTTTGGAAGACGTACTGCGCATAGGCGCTGCTGAGCGGCAGCCAGAGCACCGGCGCTGCCCAAAGGCCCCAGCGGCCAAGGCCCGCCCCTCGGGCAAAATAGAAAAAGCTGGCCGTGACAAGCGCCATAAGGATGGCAAGCCCGGCAATGCGCACCGCGTGCCAACTGGAAAGGACGCGGCAGAGGGGCGCGAGCACCAACTGGGTGCCGAGCACCCGCAGCTCGGTAGAATAATACCAATTGCGGCTGATGAGGCCGCCCTCCCCGGCAAGCTGATGCGCCAGCACCATTTCGGAGGCATCGTCCGAATCGATCCACTGGCCGGCGTGTCGGTAAAACACCAGCAGGCAAACCAGCGCGCAGGCCGCCAGCAGGGCCAGCGGCGGCAGCCAGCGGCGCATAAGGGCGGCGTGCTTGGGCCGCCTGCCGCCTGCCGGGGCAGGCATGCCGGCCCCGGCCCGGCCAGATACCGGGGCGCTCATGCGGTTTTTTGCAGCATGGCTTCGAGGTTTTTGCGCACGGCGGCCAAAAAGCCGTCGCTGGACACCGGGGTAGGGGTAACGCCTTCGCACAGGCCGCAGAGGTCCTTGGTCATCACGCCGCCGTCCAGGGTTTTGAGGCAGGCAGCCTCCAGAGTATGGGCAAACCGTACCAGAGCGGCATTGCCGTCCAGCTCGCCACGCTTGGCCAGCGCGCCGGTCCAGGCAAAGATGGTGGCCATGGGGTTGGTGGAGGTTTCTTCCCCCTTGAGGTATTTATAGTAATGCCGGGTAACCGTGCCGTGGGCGGCCTCGTACTCATAGCAGCCATTTGGGCTCACCAGCACGCTGGTCATCATGGCAAGGCTGCCAAAGGCGGTGGATACCATATCGCTCATCACATCGCCGTCGTAGTTTTTGCAGGCCCAGATAAACCCGCCCTCGCTGCGGATGACCCGGGCGACGGCATCGTCGATGAGGGTGTAGAAATACTCGATGCCGGCCTGCTCAAACCGCACTTTATACTCGGCCTCATAAATTTCGGCAAAGATATCCTTAAAGGTATGGTCGTATTGCTTGCTGATGGTATCCTTGGCCGAAAACCAGAGGTCCTGCTTTTGCGCCAGGGCAAAATTGAAACAGCTACGCGCAAAAGAGGCGATAGAAGTATCCTTGTTAAAGCTGCCCTGCAAAACCCCCGGGCACTCAAAATCATAGATGGCCTGGCGAACCTCACGCCCGTCGGCGCCGGTAAAAAGCAGCTCGGCCCTGCCCGGGCCGGGCACCCGCAGCTCGGCGGCCTTATAAATGTCGCCGTAGGCGTGGCGGGCAATGGTGATAGGCTTTTTCCAGTTGCGCACCGCCGGCCTGACCGAATCGATCAAAATCGGGGTGCGGAAGACGGTGCCGTCCAAGATAGCCCGGATGGTGCCGTTGGGGCTCTTGTACATCTCGTGCAGCTTATACTCCTCCACCCGCTGGGCGTTTGGGGTGATGGTGGCGCACTTTACCGACACGCCGTATTTTTTGTTGGCCTCAGCCGCGTCAATGGTTACCTGGTCGCGGGTCTCATCCCGGTGGGGCAGGCCGAGGTCATAATACTCGGTATTCAGCTCCACAAAAGGGCAAAGCAGCTCCTCCTTGATGCGCTTCCAGAGCACCCGGGTCATCTCGTCGCCGTCCATCTCAACCAGCGGCGTAGCCATCCTGATTTTTTCCATCGCTCTGCCTCCTTACAGCAATTCTAAACTCTATGGTTTTCCGGCCCGCCCTCCTGCATGCGGGGCCGGCCTGCGAGGCGGCCCCGCATCCCCGCCGGGCAGCGGCCAAAGCGGAAACGCGCGTTTTGCGGCCGGCCCCCTTACCCGTGCGGCACCGGCGCAAAGCTGTGCTCCACCGTGATCACGCAGAACAGCTCCGGCCGCTGGGCATGCACCCGGCCCTTGATAGCCTTTTTAAGCTCCAGCTCGGACATGCCAAGATCCAGCGGGGCAACACAGTCAAAAATCACATTGGTGTGGGTGGGCCCCGGTACGGTGCGCAGGTCGTGGACGGTTATGCGGGGGTCGATTTCCTTTACCTGCGCGGCCATCCAGCGGCGCAGGTCCCCTACCGCCGCGTCGCTGGTTACAATCGGGTCAAAGTGGATCACCACGTTTAGCTTGTCGTCCCGGTAAAAATCCCGCTCAATGTTGTCGATCAGGTCATGGCTGGCCATCACGTCCCCCTCGGCCGCCATCTCCACATGCAGGCTGGCAAACCGCCGGCCGGGGCCGTAATCGTGCACCATCAGGTCGTGTACCCCCAGCACCCCCGGGTAGCTCATGGCGCGGTCGTGGATGTGTGCCACCAGCGCCGGGTCCGGCGCCTCGCCCAGCAGCGGGTCGATGGTATCCCGCACAAGGCCCGCCCCGCTCACAAGGATAAAGGCAGCCACCGCAAGGCCCATCCAGCCGTCCAGCGAGAGGCGGGTATAATGCGAAACAATGCCGGCAGCCAGCACCGCGCCGGTGGACAGCACGTCGTTGCGGCTGTCGGCCGCCGTGGCCTCGAGGGCCGCCGAGCCGATCATGCGGCCCACCCGCCGGTTAAAGGCGGCCATCCAGAGCTTGACCAAAATGGACGCGGCCAGCACCGCCGCCGCCGGCGCGCTGAAGCTCACCGGCGCGGGATGCAAAATGCGCTGGATGCTGGTTTTGCCCAGCTCCAGCCCAATCAGCAACACCATTACCGCCACCGCCAGCCCGGCCAGGTACTCGAACCGGGCGTGGCCATAGGGATGCTCGTCGTCCGCCGGGCGGGCTGCCAGCTTAAAGCCCACCAGGCTCACGATGCTGGAGGAGGCGTCCGACAGGTTGTTCACCGCGTCGGCCGAGATCGAGATGCTGCCGCTTAAAAGGCCCACCGCCGCCTTGCCGGCGCAGAGCAGCAGGTTGCACACTACCCCCACCAGCCCCGCCATCCGGCCATAGGCGGCCCGGGCTGCGGGCGAAGCGGTATCCTCGGGGTGCTTAACAAATGTTTTGATGAGCCAGCCGGTCATCGTACGGCCTCCTTCCTTCAGGGCGGAGCCTGCACTTCTGCTTGCCTTACCGCCGGATGCAGGCATCCCGGTCGGGGCCTACTGAGATGTAGGCGATCCGGCAGCCCACCGCCTTTTCGAGATACAGCACATACTCCTGCGCGGCTCCCGGCAGCTCTTCCCAGCTCCGGCAGGCGCTGATATCGCACTGCCAGCCCGGCAGGGTCTTCACCACCGGCCTTGCCGCGGCCAACGCCCCGCCCATGGGGAAACGGGCGGTCTCTTTGCCGTCTACAAGGTATTTTTCCACCACCGGGATATGTTCCATATAATCCAGCACGTCCAAAAGGGTCAGGGCCAGCTCGTCCGCTCCCTGGCAGGCCACCCCGTACCGGCTGGCCACCACGTCAAACGGACCCACCCGGCGCGGCCGGCCGGTAGCGGCCCCAAACTCATGCCCGGCAGCGCGCAGCTTATCCTGCTCCTCCTCTGGCATGGCAAGCTCGGCCGCAAACGGGCCCTCGCCCACGCAGGAGGAATACGCTTTCATAATGCCGATGGATTTGTCCAGCCGCCTGCCCGGGATGCCCGCCCCGATGGGTGCGTAAGCCCCGATAACATTGGAGGAGCTGGTAAAGGGGTAGATGCCAAAGTCGATGTCCCGCAAAGCGCCCAGTTGGGCCTCAAACAAAATGCGCCTGCCCGCGTCGTCGGCCGCGGCAAGGTAATCGCCCGTATCGCAGATATATCCTCCCAACAGCCCGGCAAAGTGCTCCAACCCCTTCCATGCCTCCTCCAGTGAGAAGGGCTTGGCGCCGTACACCCCGGCCAGGGTGAGGTTTTTCCATTCGAGGATGGTCTCAAGCCGCTGGCGCACGCTCTCGTCCAGGTGCAGCAGGTCGCCCATACGCAGGGTCTTTTTCATGTATTTGTCGCCGTAGGCATAGGCGATGCCCCGCCGGGTGGAACCAAACTGCGCGCCGGTTTTGGCAAGGCGCTCCTCCTCAAGCCCGTCCTCAAGGACATGATGGGGCATGCAGAGGGTGGCGCGGTCGCTGATCTTAAGGTTGGACGGGCTGACGGCGACCCCCTTTTCGCGCAAAGCGGCCATTTCACGCTCAAGGTGGAGCAGGTCGATAACCATGCCGCCCCCCATCACACAGACCACCTCGGGCCGCAAAATACCCGAGGGCAGCAGATTGAGCACAAATTTCCCTCGGGGGTTTACCACCGTGTGCCCTGCGTTGTTGCCTCCCTGGTAGCGCACCACGATGTCGTAATCCTGGCTGAGCAGGTCCACCATGCGGCCCTTTCCCTCGTCGCCCCAGTTGATGCCGGTGATCGCTGTCAACATTGCTGATCTACTCCTTTAGCAAAGCCGGGGGCGGCCTTTTCCGCGCGCGGTGCGCGGGATCCGCCGCCCCAAAAAACGCCCGTGCCCTTTTGCTTTGCGGCAGCCCTCAAAGCAAGGCCGCCTTTGCACGGTGCGCGGGGACCGCCCACAGCGGAGAACCCCCGGCCATTATACTGTTTTTTGCCCACGCTGGCAAGGTGCCGCTTTTGGGGGCGGCACGGCCCGCCCTCCCTGGCCCCCCTTAATTTTGGCGTTTTACGGTGGGGCCGGGGCGGCCGGCTTATTTTTTCAGCGGGGCCTTGCCGGGAGTCTTTTCTGCCATGTGCACATTGTCCAACTGGGCACGCAGGCTCTGCTTAACGGCGTCGATGTACTCCCGGCGCAAAAGCGCCTGCTCCTCCCTTTCGGCCTCGGTAAGGCCGCTCTCCCGCGCCTTGCGGGCAAGCTGGTTGATCCGGTCTATGGTATGCGGCTGCATAAGCGGTATGCCTCCCTTTTCTGCCAAAGGGCAGCGCCCTGGCCGTATTGCCAAAATTCCAAATAAGGCTATTATACCAGCTCGCCCCGCCAAAGGCAAAGGGCGTACGGCCCAAAGCCGGCTCGCCTCGGGCCGGCTTTGGCCGGGCCGCATTAAAAACGGTTACAAACCGTTTACAAATTGGCCAAAAGTTGCGCATATTCCTGCCACAATTCCCTGGTAATATAAAAGCACGCCAGCAAAAAGCGTTTACCGGCCGCCCGGAGCCTTTGCAGCCCGCGCCGCGGCCCACTGTGCCCGCCCATGCGAGGCCCGCCGGTGCAGTTGCACCGGCAAAAGGGCAGGGAGGGCCAGACAACCAACAAGGGGGGTTCAAAAAGGAGTGCCGCCGGCCTTTGCCCTTGCCGTATCTCCCTTCCCCTTTTTAGATAGCCCGCCGTGCCCTTTCCGTTTCTTCACGGCGGAGCCCCCGCCCCGCCCTGCCACAAAAAGCAGGGCGGGGCATTTTTTGCGGCGTGGCAGCCGGCTCCGGCTGGGCGTTTGGCGCAGCGGTTTCAGGCGCGGCGGCCGCTTTCGCTTTTTTACCGCAGACGTGCTATAATAAGGCTAAGCTTAAAAGCAGCGCCCCGCGCCGCTTTGGGGCAGGCCCTGCCCCCTGCGCCAAAAAATCGGGCCAGAACCGGAAAGGCGGGATGCCCCATGGCCAACCGGCCAAGCTATGTAAAGCAGATGGACGAAGCGCTGGCCGGCCTTGCCGGCAGCCGGCCCCGCCTTGTGCTGCACGCCTGCTGCGCCCCCTGCTCCAGCAGTGTTTTGGAGCTGCTGGAGCGGCATTTTGCGGTCACCGTCCTTTATTACAACCCCAACACCTGGCCCGAAGCTGAGTACGCCCGCCGCCTCGCCGAGCTGCGGCGCTTTTTGCAGCAGAGCGGCCGGCAGGCCTTGCCGCTCAAGGACGAGGGCTACCGCCCCGGGGAGTTTTACGCCGCCGTGGCCGGCCTTGAGGGAGAGCCCGAGCGGGGGGGCCGGTGTACCGTGTGCTACCGGCTGCGGATGGAAAGGGCGGCGGCCTATGCGGCGGCGCACGGGTACGGGTGGTTTTGCACCACCCTTTCGCTTTCGCCCCATAAGGACGCCGAACGGATCAACCGGATCGGTGAGGAGCTGGCCGCACAGTATGGGGTACGGCACCTGCCCAGCGAGTTCAAAAAGCGGGACGGCTACAAGCGCAGCCTTGCGCTTTCGGCCGAATACGGCCTCTACCGGCAGGACTACTGCGGCTGCGAGTTCAGTGCCCGTGCAGCGGCCCGGCGGCAAACGGCCCCGCCCGGTGCAAAACCGGGGCCATAAGCCCTTTGGCCCTGCGGCCGGCGCCGGGCGCCCGCGTTTCCCACAACGGTTTTGGGCGGCCTGTTCCACAACCGGTGCGTACCTGCCACTGAAAGGGCGCCGGCCTGCGCTGGCCTGTATAGTACAAAGCAGCTCGGCGCGCGGGCGCCTTGCCGGTTCTGTAGGCTGTGGGCCCGCCGCCTTTAGCTGTAAAAAAGTATACCACCGCTGTGCACGGCGTTCAAGCAGCGGGCTGTGGCATGGCAGAATTTTTGGGCGATACACAGCAAAGCGCAGCATACGTATGCTGCAGGGATATGCACCTGCAAAGGCACAGGGCGGCCGGTTTTGAACCGGCCGCCCTGTGCCTTATCCGGGCAAGCCGCCGCCGTGCAAAAAAGGCGGCGGCCCCAGGCCGCCTTTACGCCCCTGTACCGGCCGGCGGGTCCTGCCAGGCCTCATGCCGCAGGGCCATGCCAAAGCCCAGGCAGACGGCCACCCCGGCAAGGCCGAGCGCAAAAAAGAGCAGCGCGGCGCCCGCGCCTTTCCCCTGGCCGAAAAGCCGCGCTAAAAGCGCGCCGGCCGGCTGCCGGGCCATGAGGGGCTCGCAGAGCTTTTCTGTGAGCAGGCCGCCCAGCAGGTATCCCACCGGGATGGTGAAAAACTGCACGGTGTTGCGGCAGGCGTACACCCGCCCCTGCATAGCGGTGGGAATACTGCTGCGGCAGATGACGTCCAGGCTTGCGTTCATGTACGGGATCAGCAGCCAGCCGGCTACCGCGCCGGCGCACCAGACAAGCGGCGTTTTGCCAAAGGCGAGCATAAAATTTTCGGTGCTCATCGAGACCAGCAGGCACAGGCAGATAGCCCTCACCCGGTTTTTGGGGGCAGGCAACAGGGCTGCCAGCAGGCTGCCGAGAAGGGTAGCCGCCCCCGCGCAGGCGTTGATAAGCCCCAGCGCCGCCTCGCCGCCCGGCTTTGGCAGCACCAGCGCAGGCAACGCGGCGCTGTAGGCCGAAGCCACAAGGTTTATGGCAGCCAGAAAAAGGATCAGCTTTAACACCAGCCGCTCCCGCCACAGCCAGCGCAGGCCAGCCTTGGCCGAGGCCAGCAGCCCTTCGGTGGGGGCGCTTGCCAAAGCCGCCGGCACTGGGACGGCGAGCCAGAGGGTAAAAAAGGCAGCCGCAAAGCTGCAAAGGTCCACCGCGATCACCAGCGGCATGCCGCCCGCGGCAAACAGGGCGGTGGCCAGCACCGGGGTGAGGATGGAATTGAGCGACTGCGAAAAAGACCGCAGCCCGCTTGTTTTTTGGTAGAGCCGCCTTGGCACCAGCAGGCTGGTAAGCACCTCGCCCGCCGGCTGCTGCACCGAGTTCATCAGGCCGGTAAGCGCATTGATGAGGTAGAGGTGCCAGCCGCGCAGCGCACCGGCCCCAAGCAGCGCCAGCACGGCGAGGGTGCCCAGCGCGGCGGCCGCATCGCAGGTGAGCACGGTGCGCTTTTTATCCCACCGGTCGCTCAAAACGCCGGCAAAGATGCTCACAACAACATACGGCGCGTAGCTCGCAACCGACAGCAGCGCCGTTTGCAGCGCCGAGCCGGTCTGCAAATAAAGCCAGAGCACCAGCGCATAGCTGGTCATGCCGCTGCCCAGGGTGGAAAGGGTCTGGGTGCCCCAGAGCAGCAGGTAGGGTTTTAACGTTTTGTATTCCTGTTTCATAAAATCGCCCTGCTCCTTTGTGTACGGGTGTTTGTTCCGGTCATCAAAGGTGTGCAAGGCCCGAGAGCCTTTGGGCTGGGCGGCGCCCGGCCTGCCTTGTTTTT
This sequence comes from uncultured Oscillospiraceae bacterium, assembly GCA_910578965.1. Taxonomy (GTDB): domain Bacteria; phylum Bacillota; class Clostridia; order Oscillospirales; family Ruminococcaceae; genus UBA7177. Next base: position 7,098 of record CAJTSP010000021.1, on the reverse strand, counting down.
ACGCCTTGTGCAGCGCCCTCAAACCTTGCACAAGGCCCCCGCAATGCAGAGGATCACCGCGTGGATCCCTCCTTTTTCTGCATACGTCCCCTGCCGGGCGGCGGTGCCCGGCAGGAAGCTTCTCAGTTTTTCAGCGCCTGCATCGGGGCGGGGATCCGCCCGCCCCGGCCCACAAACACCGCCGGGCTGTACCGGCTGATGGGCATGATCGGCGCGCGGCCCAAAAGGCCGCCAAAGTCCAGCATCTCCCCCGCCGCGCGCCCGATGGCCGGGATCACCCGCACCGCGGTGGTTTTGCCGTTGACCATACCGATGGCCGCCTCGTCTGCAATCAGGGCGCTGATGACCTCGGCCGGGGTGTCGCCGGGCAGCACCACCATGTCGATGCCGACGCTGCACACCGCGGTCATGGCCTCCAACTTTTCCAGGGTCAGGCTGCCGCGCTGGGCCGCGCAGATCATGCCGTCGTCCTCGCTGACCGGGATAAACGCGCCGGACAGGCCCCCCACATGGTTGGAGGCCATCACCCCGCCCTTTTTGACCGCGTCGTTAAGCAGGGCCAAAGCGGCGGTGGTGCCGCAGCAGCCGCAGCTTTCAAGGCCCATCTCCTCCAGGATATTGGCAACGCTGTCCCCCACCGCGGGGGTGGGGGCAAGGCTGAGGTCGATGATGCCGGCCGGCACCCCCAGCCGCTGGCTTGCAAGCCTTGCCACCAACTGGCCCAGCCGGGTGATCTTAAAGGCGGTGCGCTTTACAAGCTCGGCCACCTCGTCCAGCGGGGCGTCCTTGGGCAGGCCGGCCAGCGCCGCCCGCACCGCGCCGGGCCCCGAGACCCCCACGTGCAGCTCGCAGTCCGGCTCGCCCGGGCCGTGGAAGGCCCCGGCCATAAAGGGGTTATCCTCCGGCGCGTTGCAGAATACCACCAGTTTTGCCGCCCCCATGCACTGGTTGTGGGCGGTGCCCTCGGCGGTGGCGCGCACGATGCGGCCCATCTGGGCCACCGCGTCCATATTGATGCCGCTTTTGGTGGAGCCGATGTTTACGCTGGAGCAGACCACGTCGGTGGCGGCCAGCGCCTCGGGGATGGCCTGCAAAAGCCGCTCGTCCCCCGGGCCAAAGCCCTTGTGCACCAGCGCGCCGAACCCGCCGATAAAATTGACCCCCACCGCCTTGGCCGCCGCGTCCAGGGTGCGGGCGTAGGCCACCGGGTCGGCCCCCGGGGCCGCGCCCAGCAGCATGGCCACCGGGGTAACGCTGATGCGCTTGTTGACGATGGGGATACCGTACTCGGCGCTGATGCACTCCACCGTCTCTACCAGCCGCGCGGCGCGGGAGGTGATTTTATGGTAGATGTTTTCGCAGGCGCGGGCAGGATCCGGCGAGATGCAATCTAAAAGGCTGATCCCCATGGTGACCGTGCGCACGTCCAGGCTCTCGTCGGTCAGCATGTGGATGGTTTCGAGGATGTCGTTGGTGTTGATCATGCTCATCACAGCGCCTTTCTTTATACCCGGTGCATGGCGTCAAATACTTCCTGCCGGGTTACGTTCACCTGCATCCGCATCGCCTCGCCCACCTCGGCAAAGCGGCGACGCATCTCCTCCTGCGGCACGCTGCACCGGCTCAAATCCACCAGCATAATCATGCAGAACATCTGCTGCATGATGCTTTGGGTCACGTCCTCGATATTGATGCCCAGCTCGCTGCACACCCCGCTGATCCGGGCGATGACCCCCACTGTATCTCGCCCGATAACCGTAATAACCGCTTTCATAAGCCCTTTCCCCCGTATCTTTGCTTGTAAGCTTTTAGGCGCCCGGCCCGGCCGCCCTGGGGCTATTATAGCAGGTTTATCCCGGATTTTGTTTACTTTATGCCGATTTTTTTTTATAATAGCCTATATAATAGCTTATAACAGCTTTTTGGGGCAGGGTGCGCCTGCGCCTGCCTCTCCCAAAAAGCAGGGAAACGAGGGATGCCGAATGGAACGCCTTTTAAAGCTTTTGGAGCAGAACGGCCGCTTAAGCGCCGAGGACCTTGCCGCCATGCTGGACCGCACCCCGGCCGAGGTGGCCCGCCAGATGGACGAGGCCCAGCGGCTGGGCTATATCCGGGGCTGGCGCGCCCTGGTAGACTGGGACAAAACCGAGGTAAACCATGTGGAAGCGGTAATCGAGCTGCGGGTGAGCCCCAAAAAGAACCGCGGCTTTGACGAGATCGCCTCCACGATTGCCGCCTTTGACGAGGTAAAAACCCTTTTGCTGATGAGCGGCGGATACGATTTACAGCTCGTGATTGCCGGCAAAAGCTTCCAGGAAATTGCGCTGTTTGTGGCAAAGCGGCTTTCGCCCCTGGACGACGTGCTGTCCACCGCCACCCATTTTGTGCTGCGCACCTACAAAAAAGAGGGCCAGGTGTTTGTGGGCGAGGAACCTGACGAAAGAGAGTGTACGACCCTGTGATACATTATGATGCGCTGATCGCCCCGCGCGCCGCCGCGATGCGCCCCTCCGGCATCCGCCGTTTTTTTGACATTGCGGCCGAGATGGAGGGCTGCATCAGCCTGGGGGTGGGCGAGCCGGATTTCAAGACCCCCTGGGCCATCCGGGAGGCGGGAATCCGCAGCTTGGAGCGCGGGCGCACCCAATACACCGCCAACGCCGGGCTCAAAGAGCTGCGGGCCGAGATCGCCCGGTATCTCAAACGGCGGTTTTCGCTTGAATACGATCCCCTGCACGAGGTGCTGGTAACGGTGGGCGGCTCGGAGGGCATCGACCTTGCGCTGCGCACCTTGGTGGCGCCGGGCGATGAGGTCATCATCCCGGAGCCCTGCTTTGTCTGCTACCAGCCCATCACCACCCTGGTCGGGGGGGTGCCGGTATCGGTGCGCCTGCTGGCCGAAAACGAGTTTAAGCTCACGGCCGGGCAGCTCAAAGCCGCCATCACCCCCCAAACCAAGCTGCTGGTGCTGCCGTTTCCCGGCAACCCCACCGGTGCGGTAATGGGAAAGGCCGACCTTGAGGCGATTGCGGAGGTGCTGCGCGGCACCGACATCATGGTGCTGAGCGACGAGATTTACGCCGAGCTCACCTATGGCGGGCGGCATGTGAGCATTGCGTCCCTGCCGGGCATGGCCGAGCGCACGGTGGTGGTAAACGGGTTTTCCAAGGCGTATGCCATGACCGGCTGGCGGCTGGGCTACGCCGCAGGGCCGGAGCCGGTGATCCGCACCATGGTAAAGCTGCACCAGAACTGCATCATGTGCGCGCCCACCACCAGCCAGCACGCGGCCATTGCGGCCATGCGGGAGTGCGACGACCAGATCGAGCTGATGCGCGCCGAGTACGACCAGCGCCGGAGGTTTGTGGTAAAGAGCCTGCGCGGGATGGGCCTTGAATGCTTTGAGCCGCGCGGGGCGTTTTACGCCTTCCCTTATATTGGGGGGGTCGGACTTTCGAGTGACGAATTCTGCGAAAGGCTGCTTTATCAAAAGAAGGTAGCTATCGTGCCCGGCACCGCCTTTGGCGGGCCGGGCGAGGGGTTTGCGCGGATCAGCTACGCCTATTCCATCGCGCACCTGCAAACCGCCTTTGCCCGCATGCGGGAATTTTTAGAGGAATTGGGAGGTACGATGGATGGCTGAGCCGGTTTACGCCAAACGGATGGAGGATTACGAAAACGCCGCCGCGCTGGAGGCGGCGGTGGAGGAGCTGTTCTGTGCCCTGCCCGCCAGCGGGCGGATCGCGGGCAAAAAGGTGCTGATAAAGCCGAATCTTCTGGCCAAGCGCACCCCCGCCCAGGCGGTGACCACCCACCCGGCGGTGCTGGCGGCGGTGCTGAAGGCGGTCAAACGGCGGCAGCCGGCCTCGGTAGTGGTGGCGGATTCGGCCGGGGGCCTCGCCACCGCCGGCATCATGAAGGGAATCTATGAGGCCACCGGCACGGCCGGGACCTGCCGCGAGGCCGGCGTGCCCTGCTGGCCGGGGGGCGAGACCGGCGAGCGCAGGGGGAACGGCAAGATTGCCAGGACCTTTACCCTGATCCAGCCGGTGCTGGAGGCCGAGTTCATCATTGACCTGGCCAAGTTCAAGACCCACATGATGACCGGCATGACCGGCGCGGTAAAAAACCTGTTTGGCTGCATCCCCGGGCTGCAAAAGGCCGAGTGGCACACCCGCTGCCCGGACAAGGGGCCCTTTGGCGAGATGCTGATCGACCTGCTCCAGGCGGTACACCCGGACATGGCGCTGGTGGACGCGGTGACAGCCATGGAGGGGGATGGGCCCAACGGCGGCAGGCCCCGGCCCTTTGGGCTGCTTTTGGCCGGAGAGGACCTGCCGGGCATCGACCTTGCGCTCTGCGGGCTGATTGGGCTGGATCCGATGCGGGTGCCCTACCTGCTGGCGGCCCAAAAGCGGGGGCTGTGCGCCGAGCGGTTTGACCCGGCGCTCTGGCGGGGGGACGCGCCCTATACCCCCGTAGAGGATTTTTTGCTGCCCAGCAGCTATCTGGGGGACGAGGGCAGCGCCGGCAACACCGACTTTGCCCAAAAGCTGCCCGCCCCGCTGCGGGGGCTGGCCCGCCGGGCGGAGGGGCTGATCTCGCCCCACCCGGTGATCGACCAAAAGGCCTGCATTGGCTGCGGGCGCTGCAAGGAGATCTGCCCCCAGCACACCATCGCCTGGCATGTGACCAAAAAGGGCGGCCGGCCCAAGGAGGACCCCAAGCCCCGCAAGGTGGCGCGGGTAGTGGCCAAGGGCTGCATCCGGTGTTTTTGCTGCCACGAGGTCTGCCCGGTGCAGGCCATCGAGGTGCGGCGGCTGGCCCTGTTTAAAAAGCTATAAGGGAGGATCTGCCCATGCCGCGCCCTGTTTTGCCCCTGCGGGAGGTGACCGTTTTAGCGCCGGCCAAGCTGAACCTTTCGCTGGATGTGACCGGCCGGATGCCGAACGGATACCACGCGCTGGACATGGTGATGCAGACGGTTGGCCTGTACGAGCGGCTGGTGCTGCGCCGCAGCGCCGGGCTGCATCTGCGCCTGCCGGGCAGCCGGGTGTTTGCGGGCGAAAACAACACCGCCTGGAAGGCGGCGGTGAGTTTTTTGCGATACACCGGGCTGCTGGCAGGGGCAGACATCACAGTATACAAGGAGGTGCCAGTGCGGGCCGGCATGGCGGGCGGCAGCGCCGACGCGGCCGGGGTGCTGGCGGGCCTGAACGAGCTGTACGGCGCCCGGCTTTCGATGAGCGAGCTGTGCGCCCTGGGGGCGCAGCTTGGCGCGGACGTGCCCTTTGCCCTGCTGGGCGGCACCTGCCGGGTAAGCGGGGTGGGGGACGTATTAAAGCCGCTGCCGCCCTGCCCGGCCTGCTGGTTCTGCATCGTGATGCCGGCAGGTGGAGGGGTATCCACCCCGGAGGCCTTTGCCCGGTACGACACCCTTGGCAGCAGCCTGCACCCGGACTGCGCGGCCCAGGAGGCGGCCATCCGGGCCGGGGACCTGGCCGGGCTGTGCGCGGCGGCGGGCAACGCCTTGGAGGAATGCAGCGGCGCGTCCGAGACCCCGGCCCTCAAGGCGCGGCTGCGCCAGCTTGGGGCCGCCGCCAGCCTGATGACCGGCAGCGGCGCGGCGGTATACGGCGTTTTTGAGACCGAGGCCGCCGCCCGCGCGGCGGCCGAAACCCTAAGCCGGGAGAAGCCCGAGGCCCAGGTGTTCTGCGCGCCGCCGGTGCGCGGCGGCGCGCGGGTGGCCGGACGGCGGTGAGGGATGTGTTTGGCCGGGCCGGGGCTAAAAACGCCTGGGCCAATCTCGGGGGCGCAGTTTTTGGGCTGATCTGGGGGGCACGCCCCCCAGACCCCCACCTTGAGCCAATCGCCAGTTTGGGGGATACGGCCCACCATAAAATGCTGCGCATTGTTTCTGGATTTTTTGCCTTTTGAAAACTGCATGGCAAAAAATGCGAAGCATCGGATCAGACCCCCTTTTTTGCCGCACACAAAAATGTATGCGGCAAAAGAATAAAAAAGCGGGGCAAAAGGCCCCCGGAAGGAACACCCGATGCCCCAGCTTACCGACATGATGAACCTTGGCAAAAAGATGGAGCGCAAGCTGCGCAGCGTTGGCATTGACACGCCCCAAAAGCTGGTGGATGCAGGCGCAAAGCAGGCGTTTTTGCAGCTCAAGCAGCGGTATCCCAAGGTATGCCTGGTGCATCTGTATGCGCTGGAGGGGGCCGTTACCAATACCGCCTACAACAGCCTGCCCGAAGAAAAAAAGCTTGAGTTAAAAGAGTTTTCCGATTTTTTGAAGCAGGCGCCCCGCCCCCCAAAACCGGCCAGGCAATGGCACAGGCCCACGCCGGAGCATCTCCCAAAAGCGAAGCGGCCCGCACCCCCAAAAAGGGTGCGGGCCGCTTCGCTTTTGGGAGACGGGTTTTTGCGTGGGTGCAGGGCCTTGCACAGGCTGCGACGCGGGCGGCTGATTTTTTGCCTTCCGGCACGCCAGGGCCCGCCGGCGGCCGCAATGGCTTCAGCCCTCCGGCGGCGCGGCGCTCTCCAGCAGTTGCGCCGCCGGCACCCCAAACAGCTCCGCCAATGCCAGCAGGTTCGAGGTACTGGGCTCGCTTTCGCCCCGCTCCCACTTGCTTACCGCCTGCCGGCTTACCCCCAACTGCCCGGCCACAAACTCCTGGGTCATGCCGCAGCGGGTGCGCTCCTGGGCGATGGCCTGCGCCAGCGAGCGCCGCACCGCCGCGCTCTGCTGCCTGGCCGGCCCGCCGCGCAGATATTTGAGCAGCGCCCGGATGCCCAGCACCAGCAGCGCAACGATCAGGGCAAAAAATGCCAGTTCCAGCAAAAGGGCAGCGATGGCCGCCCCACCTGCCATTGCCATGATAAATCCCTCCTTATCAAACGATTGGGGTTATGCGGCGGTTCCACAGGAAAACAAAGCCGCCCAGCGAATGCGCGGTGGATTGAATTTTGTTCGGATTCTTTGTTTTCTTATCTCGCCGCCTTCTCCGGACTCTTTGTTTCCTGATCTCACCACCGCTTGTTGGGCGGGGGCAGGCTGCCCGCAGGGAGCGGGCCGAGCTGGACGCA
>CAJTSP010000020.1:19925-28225 GCA_910578965.1 uncultured Oscillospiraceae bacterium | reverse complement strand
GCGCCAGCTTTTTTATCAATGTATTTTTTAATTACTGCTTTATTTTTGGGCGGCTGGGCTTTGCACAGATGGGCATCCCGGGGGCGGCCTGGGGCACCGTAATCGCACGCGGCTGGGAGTGCCTTGCAGCCATGGTGTACATGCTGCGCATCGAAAAAAAGGTCGGCTTTACCCCCCGCTGGCTGCTGCGGGGAGGCAGCGGCCTTTTGGGCGACTATGTAAAAAACAGCGTGCCGGTGGTGGGCAACGAGCTTCTTTTTGGGCTTGGCGTTTCCTGCGGGAACGTCATCATCGGGCAGATGAGCAGCCAATTTGTGGCGGCGGCCAGCATCGCCAACGTCATTACCCAGCTCATCAGCGTATTTAACTGGGGGGTTTCCAACGCCACCGGGGTCATGATCGGCCGCACCATTGGCGAGGGGCACCACAAGCGGGCCCAGCGGGAGGCCAACAGCCTTTTGCTGGTAAGCCTCGTGCTGGGGGTTATCTGCATGCTGCTGCTTTTGGCGGCCCGCGGGCCGGTGCTGGCGGTCTACGCAGTTAGCGAGGAGACCCACCGCATCGCCTGGCAGTTGCTTACCATCCTGGCCCTGATGCAGCCTATCAACACGGTGTCCTGCAACCTGCTGGTGGGGGTACTGCGGGGCGGCGGAGATGTGCGCACCAACTTTCTGCTGGACTGCGGCATGCAGTGGGCCATGGGCCTGCCGCTGGCTGCCCTGGGGGCCTTTGTTTTCCGCTGCTCGGCCCCGACGGTCTTTTTCCTCATGCGCTCGGATTATCTGGTTAAGCTGGCTATCGGGCTCGCGCGGGTGCACAGCGGGCGTTGGATCCGCACCCTGACGAGGGATTAGGGCGGCCGAGGCCCCCCTTCATTGGGCCGATTGGAGGTCGCGCCCACCATCAAATGCCCTACATTTGATGGATGCGATGTTTCTGGATTTTTTTGCCCTTTGCAAACTGCATGGCAAAAAATGCGAAACACCGGACCAGGCCCCCCTCATGCCGCGCACATCCTGCGCACGGCGGAAGAAAGCCGGTAAAAGCCCCTGCGGCAGGACCAAACGGCAGCGATTGCCGGCGCATATAAAGCGGCGCCCCCGCAGCTTCATCAGCCGCGGGGGCGCCGCCCTTTGTTTTGGTTGGTTTTTGGTCCGTGCCGCCTTACGCCCCCTCAATATAATAAGGGCTACCGAAAAGGTAGGGGTTGCGCTTATCATAGATGGTATGGCGGCACAGGTAATCCACCCAGGCCTGATAGCCGGTGGGGTTCATGTGGATGCCGTCCTTGGCGGCATACTCGGGGTTCAGGTTGCCCTCGGCGTCGGCCAGGGCCTCCTGCAGGTCCACAAAGCCGCAGCCGGTCTCCAGCGCCAGGGCCGCCAACTGGTTGTTCACCCGGCGTATCCGGTCGTTGGCGAGGCCGGGCTTGCCGGCCGCAACCTCCGGCCGGGTGGGCGGGATGGCCTGGATATAGATGCGCACCCGGGGATCCAGCCGCTCCCTCATCATCTCGATCATCCGGCCGTAATAGGCAATAAACGAGCTCTCGGCATTTTCACCGGCGTTAACAAGGGTATTGGTGCCCAGCAGCACATACACGGTGTCCGGCGCGCTTTCTACCAGCGCGTCCAGCGCAACCTGCTGCACGCCCGCCGCATTTGTGAGGGTAGCGCCGTCCACAATGGCGCTGGGGCCGGTGCCCTTGTAGGCACAGTAATGCGCGTTGGGCAGGCCGGTGGTGTACAGCTCCAGGCCCTGGGTAAGGCTGTCGCCCACAAAGGTGGCGGTGTCAAAAAAGCTCAGGTCCACCACGCCGTTTTCGGGCAGAGCAATCATCCGGTAATCCGGGCTGGTGATTTCGGCATTGACCGTCTGCTCCACCGGGCCCATCGTGTTCCAGCTCATATCCCCGGCATCCACCACCTGCTGCATGGGCAGCGGGGCCAGTACCGAGGGCGACGCCCCCTGCGCGCCGGCGTCCATACTGCCGGAGGGCGCCCCGGGCTGGGAGGCCGCGCCCGACGAGGATGAGAGCGGGAGCCCCGGCAGCCCATCCGGCAGGCCCTCCTCCGGGCCGATAAACCGCACGATCACCCAGGCAAGGCCAAAGATGAGCGCCGCCGCAAGAATAAAGATCAAAAAGCGCTGCAGCGCGCGTTTGCGCCGGCGCCGCGCCGCCTGGGCGCGAAATTCACGATAGGTTGCCATATCCTTCCCCCCTTTGGGCCGGCCCCGGCAGGCGGCCTCCCGTTGCTTTTGCGGCCGGGCCGCGCGGCCCGCCGTATCCCAATCGCGGCCCCTATGCGGGGCAGACGCGTCCATGGTATCTTTGTCGCTTTTGGCAAGCGGCATATGCGTTTATTATACTCCAGCACTGCCCTACGTTCAAGCAGTTGGATAAATTTCTATCCGGGGCGCCTGCAAGGAGCGCCAAAAGGGGCGGGCGGTTGGCCTTTGGGCAAAGTTGTGGTAAAATAGCCTTGCTGCAGGCGCCCCGCCGCCGCAAGCATCGCCAAGGAGGAAACGCTCATGAGCAAACTGACCCTATTTTATCTGGAGGGCTGCCCTTACTGCCGCAATGCCAGACAGGCTCTGCGGGAGCTGGCTGCCGAACAAACGGCCTATGCCGAGGCCGAGATCGAGTGGGTAGAGGAGAGCCGGCAGCCGGCGCTGGCCGGGCAGTTCGACTACTACTATGTGCCGGCCGTGTTTTTGGGGCGGGACAAGCTGTATGAGGCGGTGCCCGGCGAGAGCTACGCGGCCTGCAAGGCACAGCTTGCCGCAGCACTGGACAAGGCGCTGCAAAGGCCGTAATGCCTCGCCGCCCGGCGGAGGCCGGCCGCCTTCCTGCGGCCCGCCGTTTTCCAGAGTCGGGCTGCAGGGCCCCACGCCCATCTCAATCAAAAAGTTGGGGGATCAGGCAGGGTCAAGCAGCCTTCCCTTGAACCGGCCTTCCCTAAAACCGCCTTGCTTTCATGGTAACGAAAGGCCGTAAGGCGCAGCATCCCGCGCGGATTCTCGGTTTATGAGGCAGGCGTGCGCCGGGCAAAAGCTTTCCTTGACGTATTGTACAGACGCCGGGTATAATACTTATGAATAGCGATATGATTTACCAAGGGGGCCTGTGCGATGAAATGGATGATCCTGGCAGATTCTTCCTGCGAGCTGCGCGAGCTGGGCGGCTGTGGCGAGGGGGTGTCCTTTGCCACCGTACCCATGAAGATCCGGGTAGGCGGGCGCGAATTTGTAGACAATGCCGCTTTGGATGTGCCGCAGATGCTGGAGGCCATGCGCAACTGGAACGGCCCCTCCACCACCGCCTGCCCCAGCCCGGAGGAATGGGCCGAAAAATTTTTGCAGGCGGACAAATCCATTGCGGTAACCATCTCCAGCAACCTTTCGGGCAGCTACAACAGCGCCATGGCCGCCAAGGATATGGTGCTGGAAAGTCACCCCGAAAAGCAGATCCATGTGGTGGACAGCCTTTCGACCGGGGGCGAAATGGCCCTGATCCTTTGGAAAATCCGAGACATGGTCGCGGCGGGCGCAAGCTTTGAGGAGGTGCGCGCCGCCGCCGAAAACGAGCCCGAGCGCCTACAGGTGCTGTTTGGGCTTGCCAGCTTTGACAACCTGGTAAAAAACGGCCGGGTAGGCCGCCTGGTGGGCTTTTTGGCCGGGCGGCTCAATATGCGGGTGGTGGGCGCGGGCAGCCCGCAGGGCACCATCGAGATGCTGCACAAGCCCCGCGGCGAAACCCGGATGCTGGCGCTGATTTTGGAGGAGATGGCCAAGCGCGGCTACACCGGCAAGAGCCCCGCCTTTATCACCCACTGCCTGAACGAAAACGGCGCCAAGCTGCTGCGCAACGGCATCCGGGCCAAATGGCCCAGCGCCGAGGTGTTCATTGCCCCCACCAGCGGCCTTACCAGCTTTTACGCCGAGGAACAGGGCCTCATCGTGGGCTACTGAGCGCGGCGCGGCCCGCAAGGCATCCCCTGGCCCCATACGCAAAGCCCTGCCCCGTGCGCCCAAAGGCGCGCGGGGCATTTTTTGGGGGGCCGGGGGATGCATCCCCCGGCCCCCCAGGATTGGTTCGCCCTATCCTTCGCCCTGCCCCCCGGCGGCCGGCCCCTGCCGGGCGGTTGTGCCCGCCGCCGCAGCCGCCTCGGCCTCGGCCCGCTTTTTGAGACGCTGGAAATAGAGCCGTTTTTCCTTGGCCCAACGCTCCAACTGGGTATCGGAGGGCTTTTCGTACACCCGCGCAGCCTGCCAGTGCAGGCCGTCCGGCCGGGCCAGCTTAAAGCGGGCAAGCCAGGCGCCGTGGCGCTGGCAGCGCAGCAGGCTGTAATACCCGTTGCTGCCCCGCTTAAGCCAGAGCCCCTCAACATCGGGCTGCAGCGGCGCGCCGCAAAGCGGGCAGGCCAGCGCCTGCATCGCCGCATCATCCCGCCAGGCCTCCCGCTGTAAAAAGGGGCCGAACACCGCAAACCCCGCATACTCGCCCCCCTCAGGGCAGACCGCGCGCCGTAGCTGCTCCTTTTGGGCCGGATAGGCCGCGATACCTGCCGCAAGGTCGATGCAGCGGCAGACAGCGGCGGTATACTCCGCGTCGCTCAGGGCATCGTGAAACGGCTCGTCTGCCGGCAGGCCCAGCCGGGCCACCACCGATTCCAGCGTCATGCCCTCGCCCTCGCCGCGCGGGCGCTCGGACAGGAAGACCTGCTGCAGGTCGTACCACCGGCTGGGCCAGTTCTCGTCATAGCCGTTGAGATAAAGGTTCTGCTTGAGCACCGGCACATCGTCCAGCCCCCACTCGGCCAGCGCTGCATCCGGCCCGCACCAGGCCAAAAAACGGCCCAGCCCCTCGCGGATGGGCACCCCCTCGTCCAACTGGCGCTGGGTCATACCGGTAACCTTGGCAATGCGGTGCTGCAGCTTGCGGAAGATACGGGGCCGCATGGTGATGGAAAACCTGTCCAAAAGGCAGCCCGCTTCGTCTACCTTGACCGCCCCGATCTGGATGATCTCCCCCCGCAGGGTCTGCTCGGCCCCATGGTAATCAAAGGTTTTGGGCTGGTAGCCAATGTTCCATTCAAGGTCAAAAATAATTAGCTGCATCCTTGCCTGCCTTCTCGGGCAAAGCGGCCTGCGCCGCATCGCGCCCGGTATCGTAAAAATCAGGCAGCGCCCCGCCTATCTGCCGCGGCCTGCCAACAGACCCCATTGTACCCCAAAAGCCCGGTTTGCGAAAGGCCCTTCGCCCCTTTTTTTGCCAAAAAGGCCCATTCGGCCGGCATGGGGGTGCGTTTTGCGGCAAAACTTGCTATAATGGGATAGAAATGTGCATATAAAGGAGGCGGCGGCAATGGACCAGCACGGGCAGTTACGGGCGCAGGCACAGGCGCTTGTTGCCCAGATGACCCTGGAAGAAAAGGCCGCGCTTTGCAGCGGGCAGAACTTTTGGCACACAAAGCCCCTAAAACGGCTGGGCCTGCCGGACGCCACCCTGGCAGACGGCCCCCACGGGCTGCGGCTGGAGGCCGGCCGGCACGACCGCCCCGGCCTGCACGACAGTGTGCCCGCCACCTGTTACCCTACTGCCAGCCTGACCGCCTGCAGCTTTGACCCCGCGCTTTTGCGCCGGGTAGGCAGGGCGTTGGCCGAGGAGTGCATCCAGGAGGGCGCGGCCATGCTGCTGGGCCCCGGGGTAAACATCAAGCGGAGCCCGCTGTGCGGGCGGGGGTTTGAATATTTTTCGGAGGACCCGCTGCTGGCCGGCGAGTGCGCGGCCGGCATGCTCGAAGGGCTCGAGGAGCTTGGGGTGTGCGGGTGCCTCAAGCATTTTGCCGCCAACAGCCAGGAGGCTTGGCGGCTGGTAAACGACGCGGTGGTGGACGAGCGGGCTTTGCGGGAAATCTACCTGCGCCCGTTTGAGATCGCGGTACGCAAAGGCCGGCCCGGCGCGGTAATGAGCAGCTACAACCTTGTAAACGGCTGCTATGCCGGCGAGAGCCGCCGCCTGCTGACCCATATTTTGCGGCAGGACTGGGGCTTTGACGGCCTGGTGGTGAGCGACTGGGGCGCGGTAAACCAGCGGGTAAAAGCGCTGGCCGCCGGCATGGATTTGGAAATGCCCGGCCCCGACCCCTGCAACGAGGCGGCGATTGTACGCGCGGTGCATCGGGGGATGCTGGACGAGGGGCTGCTGGACGAGGCAGCCGCCCGGGTGGCCGCCTTTGCGCTGCGGCAGGCACAAAACCCCCACGAGCCCTACGACGCCCGAGCCCATCACGCGCTGGCCGGCGAGGCGGCGGTGGAAAGCGCGGTACTGCTGCAAAACGACGGGCTGCTGCCGCTGCACGAGGGGCAGAAGGTCGCCCTGCTGGGGGGCTTTGCCAAAACGCCCCATTACCAGGGCGGGGGCAGCAGCCAGGTACATCCCACCTATCTTTCGAGCCTGTTGGGCAGCTTTATCCGCAGCGGGGTGGACTTTGCCTATACCGAGGTGTTCGGGGCAAACGACCTGGCAATAAAAAAGCACCGCATTGCGGCGGCGCTCGAGAGCGCAAAGGCGGCGGACGCGGTGGTGGTGTGCCTTGGCCTGCCGGACAGCATGGAAAGCGAGGGCTTTGACCGTGCCGACCTGCGCCTGCCCGAAAACCAGCTTGCCCTGATGGAGGCGCTCAAGGGCTGCGGCAAGCCGGTGGCGGTGGTGCTGTACTGCGGCGGCCCGGTAGAGCTGCCCTTTGCCGGGGACGTAAATGCAATTTTGTGGATGGGCCTGGCCGGGCAAAACAGCGGCTCAGCGAGCTGGCACCTGCTTTATGGCCGGCGCAGCCCCAGCGGCAAGCTGGCCGAAACCTGGCCGCTTACACTGGCCGACGCGCCCTTTGCCCACGACGGTCGGCTGTACGGCGGCCGGACAAGCGAGTACCGCGAAAGCCTGTACGTGGGCTATCGATGGTACGACGCGGCTGGCCTTGCGGTGCGCTACCCCTTTGGCCATGGGCTGAGCTATACCGAGTTCCAGTACGCCAGCCTGACCCTTTCCAGTACCCTTTTGCACCCGGGCGAGGAGCTGCTGGTGCGGTTTGTGATCCAGAACAAGGGCGAGCGGGCCGGCAAGGAGGCCGCCCAGGTGTACATTCAGCCGCCCGAGGGACCGGCCTACCGGCCGATAAAGCATCTGGCGGCGTTTGGCAAATACTATGTGCGGGCGGGGCGGGAGGCGCTGGCCCGGCTCACGGTGGATCCGCGCGCCTTTGCGGTATACGATACGGCTGCCGGGTGCTGGCGCACGCCGGGGGGGCGGTACAGGATTTTGGTGGGCAGCTCCAGCCGAGACATCCGGCTGGAGGCGGTGGTGGACATGGCCGAGGGCGAGGCGTTGAGCCGTGCAATGGACAAGCGCGCCGCCGCCCCCGGCTACTACGCCGTAACGCCGGGCGAAAACGGCCCCAAGGAGTGGCCCAGCGCCGAGTTTGAGGCGCTGCTGAGCCGGGCGCCGGCCGGCCCGGGCCCCGGCAAAACCGCCGCACAGCCGGGCCTTGCTGCCAAGGCCGGCCGGCCCGCAAGGCCCAAATTCGACCGCAACACCCCGGCGGGGGAGCTGCGCTGCTGCTGGCTGGGCCGGCGGGTACTGGGCCTCGCGGCGGCGGTTACCCGGCGCCGGCTGCACACCCCCAGCCCCGAGACCGCCCGCCGGATGCTGGAAGGCAGCCTTTACCAGATGCCGCTGCGCAGCCTTGCACTGATGAGCGGCGGGCGGCTGGGCCTTGCCCGGGTGGATGGGCTGGTGCTGCTGCTCAACCGCCAGCGCGGCGGGCTGCGCCAACTGATCACCGGGCGTGCGAGGGTAAAAAAATAAGCGGCTTACCGGCTGCTTTCCAAAACCCGGGAACAGGGGCGGCCCTGCTCCCGGGTTTGCTTTTTATTAAATCCGTTGCCCCTATCTGCCCGCAACGGGCGGCTTTCCGTGAGCGCATTATCCTCTTAAAGGCCCCTTTTGGGTTAGGCAGCATTGCGCCCAGCCAAGTTTAGCGGGATGCCTTGGCAAGCTTCTCCGCCTTTTTTTCGTCCTGCAAAGCCAGTTCATGCTTTTTCAGCAGAAGGTATACGCGCGCCCGGTTGCGGTAGGCCCTTCGGTAATTGGGGTTCAGCTCCAGCGCCTTGGTATAATCTGCCAACGCCAAATCATATTGCTTTAAATTCTTATATAAAACTCCCCGGTTATTGTAAACCCCTGCATCATCGGGAGCCAGTTCCAATGCCTTATTATAATCTGCCAGCGCCAAATC
>CAJTSP010000020.1:0-19828 GCA_910578965.1 uncultured Oscillospiraceae bacterium | reverse complement strand
CATCTGCATCATCGGGAGCCAGTTCCAATGCCTTATTATAATCTGCCAGCGCCAAATCATATTGCTTCAAATTCTCATGTAAAATTCCCCGGTTGTTGTAAGCAGCCATAAAGCTCGGATCCTTTTCAATTGCTTTGGAGTATTCCTCTTGTGCAGTTGCCCAGTCGCCTTCATCGCCCGCACGATAACCGCGCCGGAAATGGTCGGTCGCCGTAAGCTCCTCTTTTTTTTCGCGTTGTTCTTCCCCGCGTTGTTCTTGCTCGTTTACCGACCGGACAAGCTCCTTAAGTGTTGGGTTTTTATCCAGTTCTGTCCATTGCTCGTTATACTTTTGAATTCGCCGGCTGTTCTTCTCATTCAGATACTGTTCGGCAGCACTGGGGCCTATCGCATCACCGTACAACTGCTTTCCTAACCCCAGCATCAGGGCATCAAAGCCATCAATCTCAACAAAGTACCCTTGTTTGCTTTGTACAAATTGAAGGATATTTTCCTCCGGCAGGCCGGATTTTGCACGGAAACACCAGTATAGGCCGTTGCGCATCTTGGTATCTGATTCCTTTAAAAAATCCATCAGGCTATGATCCCCGCCCGCATACCCAATAACAATTGGCGTATACACATTGAACGCATAGCGCAGCGCCCCCCGCCATTCGTCCTTAAGCCGATTGGTCGCATCTGGGCTGTTCAACGGTGCGTACATCAGGCCCCTGTGTACTTTTGCGACAATTGGGCGCTGAACATTGGCCTCCATATACTCGGCCAAGGATTCATGGCTGACAACAAGCGGCCGCTTTTCGGTATACAAAAACAGGGCATCCTCCACCAAGCTATCAAAGTTTGTGGTAATAACCAGGTTGTTTAGGTTGTTTTGGGTTAAAAGTTTTGCAAGTGTGTGATACCCCAAACTGGGCGTACAGTTCTCCATTAATTTTTCCAGATAGCTATAACCGTTTCGCGGGGTCGGGTAAAACCTCAGTTTGTAAATATCAAAATAATATCGGCTGGGGAGCAAGTTCTTTCCCTCGGCACAGGCCTTTTCCCAAGCGGCTTTTATTTCGCCAAAGGCATACTGCATTTCACGCTTTTTATGCAGCGCCTCAGCCATCCGACAGGTTTCGCTGGCATTCATTTTATGTGCCGGAGCATCATCCTTGGCACCCATCAGGCAGTTCATCCACCGCATTTCCAGCGTATTGCCACTGGGGATACCCGATTCTACCGACGCGCCAGAGCCCAAAATAAAACAAAACCTTTCGCCGTTTGCGTTGGATTCCTGAATGATTCGGGCCAACTGCCCCACAGAAAAACGCCTTTCCTCTGAAAAGCCCATTTTGATTCACCATCCCGTTGCTTGGGACACTGCCCGGTCCATCGGTATACCATTCCGTCCGTCTTTATAGATGAGCCCGCAGGAATACCGCAAACGGATGCGGTTTACCGTTCTGCTTATCAACAGTTTACACCCTTGCCCTTACAGGGTGCAAGCAGCATCCTGCACAAAATATAGCACCCCTTTTCGACGGTTTTTTCATATTCCAGGCCACAAAATTTCAATCTCGTCAGTGGGCCGTAAGCCGCCTTCTCCAGCTCCAGCACCTTGGAGTATCTTTCTGTTTTTTCTGATTACAGCCAAAGGGCGCTGCCAAAAACAGCGCCCTCCCTTGTGCAGCTTTGCAAATCCCTGCTTTCATACCGGCTCGGCCGTATACGCCTATGCCCCGCTACGATTTTTTACAGTCTCAACCGCACAGCAACGCAAATTGCCGGATGCCCTTTTGCATATTTCATCCCCGGGAGCCCCAGGCCTTGCCGCTTACATCATCACTGGCATACAACAACCGGGCAAGTGGAATATTGTAATACCTGGACACCGCAAAAAAGCGGCCGCTTTCATCTCCATCGTCAGGCATTCCTCGCTTCGTCTTAATGCCACCATATCAGGGGTTTCTCTGTATATGGCATCGCCTGCCCATAAAGCCGCCCAATGACAGAAAGCCTGTTTTCCAGAATGAATCGCTCCAGTTCCCTTCTGAAAAAGGTAATTACGCATTTTTCAGGAAAGCTTTTTGCCAAAAATTTTCCGGATGAATCACCGGGGTCTTGCCGGTATCAAATTCGCATATTGGGATACTGGTTCCTACATATCATATCTTTTATTTCCTCAAACAGCCAACGAAGCAGCGGCCCTTTTATCCTGCCGGCTGCTTTTCGCACCGCACCGGCCGCCAAGCGCCGGAGGGGCCAACCCAAAAAGTATAGGTAAGGTCATACGCTGGCATAAGGCACTGGGCGTCATGGTAAAAGCGCAGGACAGCGGTGACGGTATCCCCCTCGCGGTGCAAGGCGGCAAACCGGCTTTCCCGCTCCGGGCCGTTGCCGCCATAGCCCTCCCGCCCAGGCGGGTACCAGCGCCCGCCAGCAAAGGTAAAGCCATCCGCCTCCATCATGTCGGGGCCAAAGCCCAGTTGCTCCAGCCCGAGCTCGCGCTGGAGGGCGGCAAGCTGCCCCTCGGTAAAGCCGCCGTTTTCATCGGCAAGGCCCTCCCAGCGCAGCCGCACCGAGCAATAGGCCAGCAGCCGCAGCGGCTCCTCCTTTGTAAAATCGTCAAAGTCCTCCCGGCCCATGATCCAGCGCAGCAGCCTTGCCTGCCGGCCTGCTTCGTCCAAAAGGGTCCCGTCCACCGCAACAACCTCGCTTTCGGGCTGCAAAGAAGCGATGCAGCCCTTGGCAAACATGCTGTCGCCGCCGGAGTGAAAGCCGGCCAGATACCGTTCGTCCCCGGTACGCAGCGGGGTTGCGCCCGGGTCGTCCACCCGCAGGCGCAGCCAGATTTTGGGCGGCGTTTGCTGCCCGCCTTCTGCCGCGCTTTCTTCCAGCTCCACCTGCCAGCCGCTCACCCGCAGCCCGGTAAGGTCGGTAAAGGCGTATTCGTTCATATCATATTCGGGCGTCCCGCCGCCCCGGTCGATAAAGCAGCGGTTCACCTCGGCCGTATTCCCCGCCATAAGCGCCTGGCCCAGCCGCGCTGCCTGCCGCAGACAAAATGCCGCGTCCGGGTCCTCGGCGTCCAACCGGCGGGCAAGCCCGGCCAGCTCCTCCGGCAGGGATACAAATCGGTTGTCCGGCGGCATGTCCCAAAGCGGGCCGGCCAGTACCCAGCGCCCGCCCTCGCGCAGCAGGGTAATGCTTACGGCATGGCCCATGGGCTGGCCGTCCTCAAAAATCTCCTCGGCCTCCAAAACCGCCGCGTCAGCCGAGGCGCCCACCAGCCGCAGGGTATCCGGGCTGCAGCGGCGGGTGTTGCGGCCCGGGTCGGCCGAGGGGTTGGCATAAAGCCGGCCCTCCCGGGTGCAAAAGGGCGGGCGGCCAAATTCCGCATCGGGGAAATTTTCCTGCAGCCATTGGTAGCGTTCCTCCTGCCGGCGCAGGCTCCCCTCGCTGAAAATACTGGCATACACCGCCCGCAGTTGCTCCTCATCTGCAAAATCCAGCAAAGGGTAAAGGGTGCAGGGCTTTCCGTACCATTCCTCAGCCAGCGGAGCGGCGCCATCCACTGCCCAGCTTTCCGGGCTCCAGGCCCAGTTGTACAACGCCTGGCCGCGCTGCAAAAGCTCCCTTGCGGCCGCCAGCAGCTCCTCCTCGGCCATCTCGTCGCCGGGCCGGGCAGGCGCGGGCGCGCCGTTTTGCTGGCCGGTGAGGTAGGCAAGGTCGAGCCGGCCGCCCTCCGGGCGGGCCAGGCCGACGGGCTCGGCTGCAGGCGCCTGGGAGGACGCCGGCAAGGCAGGGCTTTCGCCCCCCGCACCGTCCATGCAGCCGGCCAAAAGCAGGGCTGCCGGCAGGCAGCAGAGCCAGCATAGAAGGGCCGCCAGCCGCTTTTTGCGTATTGCAGGCATTTTTTTGTTCCCCTTTCCTTTCGTCCCTAACAAAAAACGTCTATATTCCCTGTGCCCTTTTTGCCAACCACCCTCGCATCGGCAAGGCCCGCAGGCGATACGGCGGCCCTTGCAAAAACGCGCCTGTTCCCGTTTGCCCTTGCGGCGAACGGGAACACGCCGGCCCAAATGCCGCCGTGAATGTGTTTTGCAGCCCGGAGCGCCGCTTCAGCAGAACCGGTCCAGCTCGGCCTCTACCTGCGGCATTTTTTTGACCCTGGGGCGGCGGATCACCCTGCCCCTTGCCACCACCAGCTCCAGTTGCCGCAGGGCGCTCAGGTCCTCAAGCGGATTGCCTGCGCAGACGATGAGGTCGGCACATCTGCCGGGCCCAATGCTTCCGGTCACATCCCCAAGGCCCAGAATTTCAGCGTTGCGTTTGGTAGCGGTATAAAGGGCAAACGCATTGGATACGCCGCAGAATTTGTGGAAGTACGCAAGTTCCCGCCACATATCGTAGTGGGTCACAAAGGGGCAGCCGGTATCGGTACCAAGGCCCACCGGTATCCCATTTGCCAGGCAGGCCTTGGCGCACTCTATAACTCCTTCAAAAACGATTTTGCCGTTAAACCGCCCCATCTCGTCCACATGGCTCACCGAGGGGTCAAACAGGGCATAGGGCAGCGCGGGCGAGAGGGTAGCCACATGTACGGCCCCGCGCTCCCTAAACAGCCTGATTATCTCCTCGTCCGGCTTTGCGCCGTGCTCGATGGTGTCCACCCCGTTTTGCAGGGCCACCCGCACCCCCTCGGGGCTTTCCACATGGGCCGCCACCGGCAGGCCCAGCCGGTGCGCCTCCTCGCAGGCGGCCTTTACCAGCTCCGGGGCCATCTTTAAGGCTCCCGGCTCCCCCTTGGCGGTGGCGTCCAGCACACCGCCGGTGATCATCAGCTTGATAAGGTCGGGCCTGGTCCCGGCGATCTGCCGCACATATCCGGCAGCCTCTTCGGGGGTGGTGGCCTCGTAGGCCAGCGAGCCCGCCATATGCCCGCCCGGCACCGAAATCGCCATGTTGCCGGCCAGGATGCGGGGCCCTTCGGCCCGGCCGGCATTGATCTCGTCCCGCATCCAGGCGTCGTAGCCTTCCACCCCGCCAACCGAGCGCAGGGTGGTCACCCCGCTGTACAGCTCTGTGCGGCTGAGGGTGCGGTACATGTGCTCCAAGTACTTGCGGGTAAGGGCGTTGGAGGTGGCAAATTTGACCACCTTTTTGGTGTCCATCGGCTTTTTGGCGGGCCTGCCGCTGCCCGGGATATGCACATGCAGGTTGATGAGCCCCGGCATCAGGTAGTGGCCCGCAAGGTCGATCACCTCGCAGCCGGCCGCATCGAGCTGGTTTTGGGGCAGCACGGCCGCAATCCGGTCCCCTTCCAGCACAACGGCCCGCCCGGCCAGGGGCTGCACGCCCTCGCTGCCGTCCAGCAATATCCCATTGAGCAGGGCTTTTTTCATTTTGCAACCCATCCCTTCGTAAGACAAACTGTGTTTGAATGTCGTTTTGGTCCGGCCCTGCGGGGCCGGGCTGCTTGCCGGGGGCGGCCAAGGCGCGGGGCCTTAGCCCCTCACCCGGCCCTCGCTCGGGCTCAGGGTCCCCTTTGCAAACGCTCCCCCCCTTTTGATTATAGCAAAAGGGCACTGCAAAAAACAGTGCCCCCGGCTTTTATATCGTATTTTATGCCCCTTTGCGCAGACTTTTGCACAGGAAAAAGGGGGAGGCTGAGGGATTGTATCCCCCGGGCCGCACAGCTTTGCCCCCTTTTGGGCCTCAGCCCTATCCCCGCGCCGGCGCCGCGGCGCGGGGGCCGGTGTGGCGCAGGCGGGGCATCTCGCCGTAAAAGGGGTTTTTCCCCTCGTTTTTGGCGGTACCCGCAGCGCCCGGGCCGGGCTTTTCGCCGGTTTCCAGCCGCTCGCGGGCCACCGCCAGCATCAGCTTGATGCGGTTCTCCTGGTTGACCGGGGTGGCGCTGGGGTCGTAATCGATGGGGGTGATGTTGGCCGCCGGGTAGAGCGCCCGGATGCGGTTAATCATCCCCTTGCCGCAGATGTGGTTGGGCAGGCAGCCAAAGGGCTGGGCGCAGACGATATTCTCGTACCCGGCCTGCACCAGCTCGATCATCTCGGCGGTGAGCAGCCAGCCCTCCCCCATCTTGTTGCCCATGCCGATGATGCCCTCGGGCAGCTTAGTCAGGGTCTTGAAAGCCGCCGGCGCGTGGTACCCGTACTGGGTAAGCGCCTTTCGCATGGCCTGCTCGCCGCCGTCCAGCCAGGCCAAAAGCGCGTCCGGCCCCAACACCGACGCCGCGCTGCCGCCGTACAGGCGGGTGGTCTCGGCCATATTGTAGATGCAGTATTCCACAAAGCCCAAAAGGCCCGGCAGGTTTACCTCGCAGCCCTCGTCGGCCAAAAACCGCTCGAGGCCGTTGTTGCCCAAAGGCGAATACTTGACGTAGATTTCGCCCACGACCCCCACCTTGACCTTGGGCGCCACCTTTTTGGGGATGGCCGCAAAATCCGACGCGATGAGCGGCATGGTGCGCTTGACGGCCCGCATGGATACCCCCTGCCCGCGGCGCACCCAGCCGCACAGGGTTTCCAGCCACTGGCGGGTCTTGGCCTCGGCGTCCCCCTTGTGCAGCTCATAAGGCTGGGTCTGGCTGCGCAGCGCGCAGAGCAGGTCTCCATAAAAGATGCCGGCCAAAAGCCCCCGCAAAAGGGGCAGGGTAAGTTCAAAGCCGCTGTCCTTTTCCAGCCCCGAAAAATTCAGGCTCGCCACCGGCACCTGGCCGTAGCCCGCCTTGGCCAGCGCCTTGCGCAGCAGGTGTATATAGTTGGAGGCCCGGCACCCGCCGCCCGTTTGGGTAATGAGCAGGGCGGTACGGTCCAGGTCGTATTTGCCGCTTTGCAGCGCATCCAAAAACTGGCCGATCACCAAAAGGGCCGGGTAACAGGTATCGTTGTGGACATATTTGAGCCCCAACTGAGCCACGCTGCTGCCGCAGTTGCCCAGCACCTCCACCTTGTAGCCCGCGTGCTCCATAGCAGCTTTCATAATGGCAAACTGTACCGGCGCCATGTTGGGGATCAGGATGGTGTGGGTGGCCTTCATCGCCTTGGTAAATTTGGGATAGGCAGGGATGGGTTCGCTTACTTGGCTCATGTTCAGGTCCTTTCTTGGCCGGGCCGGGTTTCGGCGGGCCGCGGGGTGGATGCGGGCTGGCGCGGTTCGGCGGCCGCGGCGCGCTGCTTTTCGTCCAGCGCCGCAAACAGGCTGCGCAGCCGGATGTTGACCGCGCCTAAGTTGGTAATCTCGTCGATCTTGAGCTGGGTGTACAGCTTGCCGCCCCGCTGCAAGATCTCGCGGGTCTCGTCGGTGGTAATAGCGTCCACCCCGCAGCCAAAGCTTACCAATTGCACAAGGTCTGCGTCCGGCTGAGCGCAGCACCAACGAGCGGCCGCATAAAGCCGGGCATGGTAGGTCCACTGGTTGAGCACACTGGTGGGTTGCTTTTGCTCATAGGCGGCCACGCTGTCCTCGGTGATCACCGCCGCGCCGTACCGGGTAATGAGGGTATCGATGCCGTGGTTCACCTCAGGGTCGATGTGATAGGGCCGGCCGGCCAGCACGATGATCCGCCGGCCCTCGGCCCGCGCCTCGCGGATGATCCGCGCGCCCTCGGCCCTCAAGGTATCCATATGCCGCTTGTACTCGGCATAGCCGGCGTCGGCCGCAGCCTGCACCTCTTTTTTGGTGATGTCCGCAAAGTGCTTTTTGAGGATCGCGGCCATTTTATGTACAAAATCCGCCGGGCGGTGGATGCCCACATAGTCAAAGATGAACCGCACCCCCGCAAGCTCGGGGCAGTTGCCGGCCAGCACCTCGGGATAGTAGGCCACCACCGGGCAGTTGTAGTGATTGTCCGACAGCCCTTCGTCCAGGTTATAGGTCATGCATGGGTAAAAGATGGCGTCCAGCGCCATGCCGGTAAGGGCCTTTACCTGCCCGTGGGCCAGCTTTGCCGGGAAACAGACCGTATCGCTGGGGATGGTGCCCTGCCCGTCGAGGTAGAGCTGCCGGCTCGAAAACGGCCCGTGGTAAACCGCAAAGCCAAGCCGGGTAAAAAAGGCGTGCCAAAAGGGCAGCAGCTCGTACAGGTTCAGGCACATCGGGATGCCGATGCTGCCCCGCGCGCCGGGCCGCGGCTCGTAGGCTGCAAGCAGCCGCCGCTTGATCTCGTACAGGTTGCGCCCGCCCGCGTCGGCCTTGCCGGTGACCGGCTTTTCGCACCGGTTGCCGCTTACAAGGCGGCTGCCGTCGGCAAACCGGTTGACCGTGAGCTGGCAATGGTTGGTGCAGCCGCCGCAGCGCACGCTCTGCACCGTCTGGCTGAAGGCCGCCAGGGCATCGGCGTCCAGCAGGCTGCTCTTGTGCCCCTGGCCGGCCCGCTGCCGGCCGTAGAGCGCCGCGCCAAAGGCCCCCATCAGGCCGGCAATGTCCGGCCGGACCACCTCGCAGCCCATCTCTTTTTCAAAGGCGCGCAGCACCGCCTCGTTGTAAAAGGTGCCGCCCTGCACCACGATGCGCCGGCCCAGCTCCTCGGCGCTGGAGGCCCGGATGACCTTGTACAGCGCGTTTTTAACCACGCTGATCGAAAGCCCGGCCGAGATGTTCTCCACCGATGCGCCGTCCTTCTGGGCCTGCTTGACGCTCGAGTTCATAAAAACGGTACAGCGGCTGCCAAGGTCCACCGGGCTCTCGGCAAAAAGGCCGAGAGCCGCAAAATCCTTGACCTCATAGCCCAAAGCCTCGGCAAAGGTCTGCAAAAAGCTGCCGCAGCCGCTGGAGCAGGCCTCGTTCAAAAAGATGTTGCCGATGGCGCCGTCCTCGATCTTAAAGCATTTCATATCCTGCCCGCCGATGTCGATGATGAAATCGACCTCCGGCAAAAACCAGCGGGCGGCGGTAAAATGGGCCACCGTCTCCACTACCCCATAGTCGGCGTGGAGAGCGGTTCTCACCAGCTCTTCCCCGTAACCGGTGGCGGTAGCGCTGGCTACCGCAAGGCCCGGGTGGCCGGCATAGAGCTTTTGCAGGGTGGCCCGGATGAGGGGCAGCGGGCTGCCAAGGTTCGGCTGGTAATCGGTAAAGAGGATGTTGGCATCCTGGTCGATGACCACCAGCTTGACGGTGGTGGAACCGGCGTCAATGCCGATATGCACCGGCCCGCACCCGGCCCCAAAAGCCGCCCGGGGCACGCTGGCCCGCAGGTGCCTGGCGTGGAATTCCTCATATTCTTTTTTATTGGCAAAGAGGGGGGGCTGGCTGGCGTAGCCGCCCCTGCCACCGCCCTTTTCGGCAACGGCGGCGGCCAGCGCGGCAAGCTCAAACTCCTCCTTGGCATAATCCGCAGCGCCCAGCGCCACAAAGAGGAGGCTGTTTTCGGGCAAGGCCCCTGCGAGGCCCAGCGCAGCGTCAAAACTCTGGCGCAGGGTTTTGCTGAAGGTGAGCGGCCCGCCTAAGTACAGCACCCGCCCGGTGATCGGCCTACCTTGCGCAAGGCCGGCAATGGTCTGGTTGACCACTGCCTGGTAGATACTGGCGGCCACGTCCTCCGGCCTGGCGCCCTGGTTGAGCAGCGGCTGCACGTCACTCTTGGCAAATACGCCGCAGCGGCTGGCGATGGTGTAGGTTTTTTCGGCTTTTTGGGCAGCGGCGTCCAGCTCGTTCGGTGTCATTTTCAGCAGGGTAGCCATCTGGTCGATAAAGGCGCCGGTGCCGCCGGCGCAGCTACCGTTCATCCGCACCTCGGTACCGCCGGTTAAAAACAAGATTTTGGCATCCTCGCCGCCCAGCTCAATCACTGCGTCCGCCTGTGGCTCGTATTTTTTGGCGGCAATACGGGTGGCAAACACCTCCTGTACAAAGGGCGCGCCGCAGCCCTCGGCGAGGCCCATGCCGGCCGAGCCGGATATGGCCACCGCCGCTTTGCCCCCCGGCACGCTGGCCGCGATGGGCCCGCAAAGCAGCTCGCGCGCCTTTTCGAGGATATGGCTGTAGTGGCGCTCGTACCGGCTGTCCACAAGCCGGCCGGCCTCATCCAGCACCGCGTATTTGATAGTGGTGGAGCCAATGTCCAGCCCAACCCTGTAGCTCATGCAGCTTCCTCCCGCCGGCAGCGCCGCGCCAAAAAGGGGGCCTGTGCCGGCCGCCGCGTTTTTTATGTAAAATAGCCATAAAAAACGCGCGGCAAATTTTTATCCGCACCATCTTACCACAGCAAACCGACAAAATCCATGAAAAAGCCGTAAAGGTTCCGCTAAGGCGCTGTTAAGAAAGCGTCAAGAATTTCTGCCTGCCCAAAATTTTGCCAAAAGGGCGCAAAAGCCCTGCGCAAAGCGCACAAAGGGGGCGGGGGCCTGCTGCCGGGCAAAACGGGCGTCCCAAATGCAGAAAGCCCCTCAAAACATTGAAAACCCGGGCAAAATAGTGTAAGATAGTCTGCGAACGTTTTATGCCGCCCGCCCCCAAAGCAGGGCCGAGCGGCATATCCGGCGCCCAGGGGGCGGAACCGGCGGCAGGCCCCCTGGGCCCTTAATAAAGGAGTGGAAACCATGCAGGAGCGCGTGAGCAATTTTTTGACCGACATCATCGACGCCGACCTCGCCGCAGGCAAGGTAAAGGAGATCCACACCCGGTTCCCGCCCGAGCCGAACGGCTACCTGCATATCGGCAGCGCCAAGGCGATCTGGATCAACTGGGGCATCGCGCACCAGTACGGGGGCAAATTCAACCTGCGGTACGACGATACAAACCCGGTGCGCGAGGACGACGAGTACGTGCGCAGCATCGAGGAGGATCTGCGCTGGCTGGGGGCCGAGCCGAACGGCGGCATCTATTACGGCAGCGATTATTTTGAGCAGTGCTACCAGTATGCCGAGCAGCTCATTAAAGAGGGCAAGGCGTATGTGTGCGATTTGAGCCGGGAGGATATGGCCGAGTACCGCGGCAGCCTGACCGAGCCGGGCCGGCCCAGCCCCTGGCGGGACCGCAGCCCCGAGGAAAACCTTGAGTTGTTCCGCCGGATGCGGGCGGGGGAATTTGCCGACGGCAGCCGCACCCTGCGGGCCAAGATAGACATGGCCAGCCCCAACATGAACCTGCGGGACCCGGCCATCTACCGGATCGTGCGGGCCCACCACCACCGGCAGGGGGACGCCTGGTGCATCTACCCGCTCTACGATTTTGCCCACCCCATCCAGGACGCTATCGAGGGGATCACCCACAGCATGTGCAGCCTGGAGTTTGAAAACCACCGCCCGCTGTACGAGTGGGTGATCGACAGCCTGCATCTTGGGCCCTACCCCATCCAGCGGGAGTTTGCACGCCTCAACGTGACCAACACGGTGATGAGCAAGCGGTATCTGCGGGAATTGGTGGAGACCGGCATTGTGGACGGCTGGGACGACCCCCGCATGCCCACCCTGTGCGGGCTGCGCCGGCGGGGCTACAGCCCGGCCAGCATCTTTGAGTTTGTAAAAAAGGCCGGGGTGGCCAAGGTGTACAGCCTGGTGGACAGCCGGCTGCTGGAATACTGCATCCGCACCGAGCTGGAGCTTGCCGCCCCCCGGCGCATGGCGGTGACCGACCCGGTAAAGCTGGTGATCACCAACTACCCGGCCGGCAAAACCGAGACCTTTACCCTGCCCAACAACCCCAACAAGGCGGCGGCGGACGATTCTGCCCGCGAGGTAACCTTTAGCGGGGAGCTGTATATTGAACGCAGCGATTTTGCCGAGCTGCCGCCGCCCAAATTCCAGCGCCTCAAGCCGGGCGGCGAGGTGCGGCTGATGGGCGCGTACATCGTAAAATGCAGCGAGGTACTCAAGGACGCCGAGGGCAATATCACCGAGCTGCGCTGCACCGCCGACCTTGAAACCGGCAACGGCATGCCGGCAGACGGGCGCAAGGTAAAGGGCACCATCCACTGGGTAAGCGCCGCACACTGCGTAAGCGCCGAGGTGCGGCTGTACGAAAACCTATTTACGATGGAGAATATGGGCGAAATTCCCGAGGGGGCCGATTATAAAGACTACCTGAACCCCAGCTCGGTGACCGTGCTGCCGAATGCAAAGTTGGAGGCGCCACTGGGCGCTGCGCAGCCGGGCGAAAAGTTCCAGTTTGTGCGGATGGGGTATTTTACGCCGGATTCCAAGCATCCGGGCGTCTTTAACCGGATCGTGACCCTCAAGGACAGCTTTGCCAAAACATTGGAGGCGGCAAAATAAGATGGATACGCAGCGGCTACGCGGCGCGGCAAAAAAGGCGCTGGAGCCTGCGTCGCTCTGGTGGTTCTTCCAACTGAACGCCGGGCTGTTTGCCACGGCGGCGGGGGTGCATTTTTTTAAGACGCCCAACCATTTTGCCATCGGCGGCACCACCGGCATCTCGATCGTTCTGGCGTCGCTTTTCCCCCAAGGCAACGTGGGCGGGTTTCTGTTCCTCATCAACACGGTATTGGTGGCGCTGGGCCTTTTGTTTTTGGGCCCCCGCAGGATGGGCAGTACGATCTATTCCAGCTATGCGCTCTCGTTTTTTGTCTCGGTGTGCGAGGCCGTTTACCCCATGCGCGCCCCCTTTACCAACGATACCCTGCTGGAGCTCTGCTTTGCGGTGCTGCTGCCGGCGGTAGGCAGCGCGCTGGTGTTCAACTTAGGGGCCTCCACCGGCGGAACCGACATCCTGGCCATGATCCTCTCGCAGCACACCTCGCTGGAGATCGGCCGGGCGCTGCTGGTAAGCGACATCGCCATTGTGGCGGCGGGCGGGTTCTGTTTTGGCATCCGCACCTTTTTGTACTGTATGCTGGGCCTGTTTGCCCGCACCTTTATGGTAGACGGCATGATCGAGAGCATCAACCTGCGCAAGCAGGTCACCATCGTGACCGCAAAGCCCGAGGAGGTCAAGCGGTTCATTTTAGAGCAGCTCGATCGCAGCGCCACCGTGCACAACGCCTATGGCGCCTTTACCCACCGGGAGGTGGAGGTGCTCACCACCGTGCTGACCCGCCGCCAAACCGTGCTGCTGCGCAATTTTATCCGCAAAACCGACCCCGGCGCCTTTATTACCATCGTCAACTCCTCCGAGGTCATCGGCAAGGGCTTCCGCTCGGTATGAGGGGTCCCCTATGCCCAAAGGGCCAATAGCCAATATGGGGGCCAAAGCTGCTCCAGGGCGCCTTCCGTCTCCGGCCTTGGAACCGCCGCTTTGCGGCGGGGCCTTCGACACGCGCCTGCGGGCGCAGTCCTGCCGCTACGCAGCAATTCACCTTGCCCCATCCCCCCTTTACCCGCCGCACAGGATTGTGCGGCGGAGAGAAAAAAATTCCATATGCCAAAGGCCGCCGGCGTGTGTTCTGCACGCCGGCGGCCTTTCCTTTACTGTTCGGTGGAGCGAATTTGACTTGGAGCCTTTGTTTTCTTATCTCACCGCGGCCTTTCTTGCTGTGTTTTTTGCCTTTTGAGGCGGGGCCTCCCGCTTTTTTGGTCGGATTTTCCCCGCCGCACGATTTTTTCGTGCGGCATAAAGGGGGGCTGGCCCGATGTTTCGCATTTTTTGCCAACCAGTTTGCAAAGGGCAAAAAATCCAGAAACATCGCATCCATCAAATGCGGGGCATTTGATGGTGGGACAAGGCCCCAGATCGGCTCTTTACCCTTTGCACTTTACCCTGCTCCTTGCCTCATACTTCTATGCCCCGCCTCCGGCCGGCCTGCCCGCCTTGCAAAGCCCTGCCCGGGCGTCCGGCACAACCCGAAGCTGCAGCTCGGTGACACAATCCTCTGAGCCGCTGGATACAAGCAGGTCTGTGCGGATCATCTGCAGCAGCGGCCCCGCGGGGTACCAGCCCTGCTGCCCGGCCGTCTCCAGGAGCCGCGGAACATGGCTGCTGTTCTTTTCGCGTCCGCCCCGGCAGCAAAGGCAAAGGTATCTGCCCCCCTCAATCTCGGCTTCTCCCCTCGGGTGAACGGCAAAAACCCCTTCATATTCCTGGCAATGCCCCTGTTTTGCTGCGGCCAGGCTGAGCAACGCCCCTGTCTCGGCATTGCCAAAAGCGCAACCTGGCCCGGAACCGGCCTCCTGCAACTGCTGCGCCAGCCGGTAAAGGAGAAGGTCAAACTCCTCCGCGCCATGGGCCCCCCATGGCAGAACATGCACCCGACGCGGCCCAAGCTCCTGCAAAAACACCTCTCCTGCCGGGCGGCGCAGTGCAGCCTCCAGCGCCCGGCAGCGCTCTGCAAGGCTTTGGATCGCCCGCCCGATCTCTTCCTGCCGGAGGGTCAGCAGCCGGAGCTCCTCCTCCATCCGGCGCAGCGCCAGCTTTGCGTCCTGCCCCTCAAGATAGGGGCGGACCCTTGCCAGCGGCACGCCAAGGCCACGCATCTCCCGCAGGATGTTCAGGCGCCAGACGTCCTGCGGGCCAAACATCCGGTAACCGTTGGCCGCCCGCCCGGGATGCAGCAGGCCCTGTTCTTCGTAATAGCGCAGCGTATCCGGGTCCAGATGGTACAGCCGCGCCAGCTCGCCGATCTTGTACTGCCGCGCCATACCCGCCGCCCCTTCCCGCCTTGCATGGGGCGGCGGCCTGCACCGCAGCCCCGGCCGGGCATTCCCCGGCAATTGGGCAATATTTTCTCTTTACCCTCGTATTATACCAGAGTTTATACTAAAAAGGCAAACGCTGCCTATCCGGGGGCAGCGCGGCCTTACCGGGCGAAGCCGAACCGGACAGGGGCCGATGAAACGCACCTGCCGGGCAAAAACGCAGGGTTTGGGCGGCAGCCGGCCCGGATTGCCGCCCGTTGGAAAGGATGGTATTTGTATGAAGGTACTGCTTTTGAACGGCAGCCCCCACGAAAAGGGCTGCACCTACACGGCGCTGAGCGAGGTGGCCCAAAGCCTTGCCGAATGCCAGGTGGACAGCGAGATCGCCTGGATCGGCGCACAGCCGGTGCGGGGCTGCATTGGCTGCGGGGGCTGCGCGGGCGGGGCCGGCCGGTGCGCGTTTGACGACGATGTCTTAAACCGTATCCTGCCCAAGGCCGCGGCCGCAGATGGGTTGATTGTAGGCAGCCCGGTGCATTACGCCGCTGCAGCGGGGGCCGTATCCTGTTTGCTGGACCGGATGTTTAAGACCATCCCCGACCGGCTGTGCTATAAGCCTGCCGCCTGCGTGGTAAGCTGCCGGCGGGGCGGCGCCTCGGCCACCTTTGACGAGCTGAACAAATATTTTACCATCAACCGGATGCCTGTGGTATCCAGCCAGTATTGGAACAGCGTGCACGGCAGCCGAGCCGAGGACGTGCGCAAGGAACCTGGAGGGGCTGCAGATCATGCGGGTACTGGGCCGCAATATGGCCTGGCTGCTGCACTGCATTGCCGCCGGCCGCGCCGCCGGCGTGCCGATGCCGCAGCAGGAAGAACATCTGTGGACCAATTTTATCCGCTGAGCCCCTTTGCCCGGTTCAAATGCCGCCGGCCTTTGGTAAGCCGGTCAACATTTTGAGGGGATGAAAAAATTTTTGAGCAATATTTCACAGCGTGCGGGCAAGTTATTGTAGTGCGTTTGCCCCTTGCCCCCTTGTATAATAAAGCCAATGCAGGCGGCGTTTTTTCGCCGCACATCCGCCTGGATACCTTCTCTGCGCAGAGGCGGGCCTCCGCAGGGCAAAGCGGCCGCCGTTCTGGCGTGCGCCGCGCCTTGAACGCTGCGCACGGCGACAGGAGGGTTTGCCGGGGCTCAATGAAAAAGGAGTGTTGCAAAGATGATCGTTGGTACCCTGAACCACTGCGAAAAGTATTACGCGATGGGGGAGGACATCAAAAAGGCCCTGGAGTTTTTGAAGACCCATGACATCCGTACCATGGCCGACGGCCGGTACGATCTGGAGGGCAATGTGCTCTCGACCGACAGCGTTTTGAACCTGAACGCCAAGGAAAACCAGAACATCCGTATCCTGGTACAGCGCTACACCACCCGCACCATCGATACCTGCTGGTTTGAGGGCCATCTGAAGTACATCGACGTCCACTATGTGGCCGAGGGCAGCGAATACTTCTGCTACACCCCCATCGACCGCGCCGGCAAGCCCAAGACCGAGTACTGCCAGGAGGAGGACGATTTCCTGTACGACCGCGACTATGAGACCGCCGTTTTGATGCAGCCCGGCGATTTTGCGATCGTCTATCCCGAGGACATCCACATGCCGCAGCGCCGCGCGCTGTTCCCCTCAAACGTGGTCAAGGCCTGCATCAAGATCGCTATTCCTGAATGATTTTTGGGTTTCAAGGGGCGCCGCGTGGCTCGCGGCGCCCCTTTGCCTGTTTGGCCCGAGCCGCACGCGCCGGGCGGCGCTGCGCAAGCCAGGGCGATGCGCATCCCCTTGCGGCCGTTTGCTATAATAGGGAAGGATATACGGGGCGGGAACCGCCTGCCCCGCCAGCGCAGAGGGGCCTTTGCCCCAAGACGGCCTTGCCGGGCCGTCCCCTCTGCCCAGCCGAAAGGAAACAGCTATGAAGCTCAAGCTTTCCTGTGCATCGCTTACCCTAATTGCGGTTTTGATCCTGGCTGCCAGCCATTTGTGGGCCCAGTTTGCCCTGCGGCCCGCGCAGGCCTCGGAAAACGTTATCCTGCGGATGTCCTCACCCTACCCGCCCGGCCACCCCAGCACCCAGGCGGCCGAATATTTTGCCGGGCTGGTAGAGCAAAAAACCAACGCCCGCATCCGGGTACAGGTGTTTCCCAACGCCGAGCTGGGCAGTTGCGAAAGCAGCCTGGAGCAACTGCAGTTTGGCGGGATTGCCTTTTCGGTTACGCCCTGCCTGGCGCTTCCCGATGGGACCTGCCGCGCCGACCTTCCGGCCGGGCAGCCCATGCAGGCGGACAGCGCCGCTTTGGAGCGGCTGCAGATGGCGGTGTTGGCCCACCTTACGCCGGATTACCGCTGCATCGCCAACAACAGCCACCCGCTTTACAGCGGCAGCGACGGGGCCGGCCTGACCCTGCACAGCTATGATGACAGCCGGATGCTGGAGCAGCTTTGCGGGCTTGGGTTTTCGGCCGTGACCCTGAGCAGCGCCTCGCTGGAGCTCTCGATCAGCCACGGCTATGTGGACGGGGCCGAGCTGGCATTTATGGAGTATGTAAGCTGCGAATATTACCGCATCCTGCCCTATGTATCGCTGTTCGACGGGCCGCGCTCGCCCGACCTGATCGTTGCAAGCAGGGTAACGCTGGGGGGCCTTTCGGTAGAGCTGCAAAACATCATTGCAGACTGCGCGGCAGCAGCAGAAGAATACCATATGGCGCTGCTGCCGCAGAGCCAGGCCGAGGCCGCGGCGCTGCTGGCACAGCAAAAGGTCGCGCTGCTTCCCCAGGCCGCCCAAACGGCCCCGCCGGAGGAATGGGAACGGCTCCGTTCCGGCTTTGTGGGAGCCGTACAGGAGGCGGCGCCATGAAAAAAGAATGGTTTGGCCTGGGCCGCAGCTCGTCGGTGGTACAACTCAAATGGGTGTTTGCCTGCGTGCTGATTGTTTCGATGCTGGTTCCGGTACAGATGTATGCCGCCTATCGGCTGGTGACCCAAAACTACACCAGCGATATCAATGTTTTTTACCGGGCCTCTGCGCTGCACACCAACCTTGGGCAGTGCGACGAGGCCATGGCCTCTTACCTGCGCAGCGGCAACCGAGCGAGCCTTGCGCGCCACAACGAGGGCATTGCCGAATTTAAGCAAAACCTGGAGCAGTTGGCGCCCTACTGCACCTCGGCACAGGAGCTCTCGCTGCTGCGCTCGATCAAGGACGCTTTTTACTCTTACCAGTCCAGATGCAATTTTGCCGCCTTTTCGCTGGCAGAAAACGAGGCGGCGCGCGGATACGAGAGCCTGCGTGACGCGCAGACGATCAGCGAATACCTGGGCGGCTACTGCAGCGCCCTGCTGGACGCGCATATTGCAGGCTGCTATCACCGCAGCGCCGTGCTTACCCGGGTGCTGAAGGTAACCCTTGCGGTGCAGTGCGCGGCCCTGCTGCTGCTGGGCGGGCTGGTGGCCATCGGCATCTATTCCTTAGTGGGCAACCTGGATCATCCCCTGGCCCGGCTGTACGAGGTCTGCCTGGAGGTAGCCCAGGGCAACTACGGCGTAGCGGTGCCCGAGGCCGGCGGCGACAGCACCATGCTGCTGCTGGCCCGCACCTTCAACACGATGACCGGCAGCATCCGGCGGATGGTGAGCGACCTGGAAGAGAAAAAGAACATCGAGACCCAACTGCTGAACGAGCAGCTTAAGAGCGTCCAGTATGAAAAGCTGCTGGAGCAGGCGCATTTCCTGGCGCTGCAGACTCAAACCAACCCGCACTTTTTGTTTAACACCCTTAATGCGATCTCGCGCACCGTCACCCTGGGCCGTGGGGAGGAGGCCGTCGGGATGATCGGCTCGCTGGCGCAACTGCTGCGCTACAACCTGCAGGACGCAACGACGCCGGCCACCCTGGCCGAGGAAATGTCGATGGTTGCGGAGTATCTAAAGATTCAGCAATGCCGCTTCCCGGACCGGTTCCGGGTTGTGCTGGACTACAGCGAGCCGGACGCGCGCAGGGTGTACCTGCCCCGCTTTACCTTGCAGCCCATTGTAGAAAACGCGGTGCTGCACGGCCTTGAGCCAAAGCTTGGGCCGGGCCTTTTGCAGGTCACCGTCTGCCGGCTGCCGGACGGCTGGCATGAGGTCCGCATCCGGGATGACGGCCCGGGCATGGCCGAAGAAACCCTGCGGCGGCTGACCAGCGGGCAGGATGCCGGTACCGTGGGGCAGGTCAATGCCATCGGCGTTTTTAACACCCGCCGCCGACTGGAGATTTTCACCCAATGCAGGGATGTGTTTTTGATCGAGAGCCGCCCCGGCGAGGGAACCCTCGTCCGGCTGCGGATCCCGCCAGGGCAGCCCGAATTGCTGCCCCCGGGCAAAAACAGGGAGGATCACCATGTATAAGCTCCTGATTGTGGACGATGAGCCGCTTGAACGGCAGGCATTAAGGTTTTTTGTGGAGCACTCCAGGTTGGAGATCGGCGGGGTTTTGGAGTGCGGAAACGGCGTGGACGCGGTGCGCCTGGCCCTGACCGAACAGCCCGACATCTGCATTTTGGACATTCGGATGCCGGGGCTGAGCGGCCTTGAGGTGATGGAGCAGGTCAAGTCGGTCAATCCAAAATGCCGGGTCATCTTTTCAACGGCGTACAGCTATTTTGACTACGCGGTAAAGGCGCTGCAATTGGGTGCGCTGGATTTTTTGGTCAAGCCGGTCAAAAAAGAGGCTTTTTTACGTGCCATCAACAAGGCGATTGACGCGGTGGATGCCGAGCAGGGCGAGCGGGAATATCGCCGCAGGGCCGCCGGCCTCTGCTGTGTGCTGGAAAAACGCATTTTGCAGGAGCTTGTAACCGGCCGGATCGACGAGGGCACCCTGTGGTTTTTGGACGAGCGGGGCATCCCGGCCGAATCCCCCTGCTGCTGCTTTTTCTGGCGGCTGAGCCGGCCCCTGCCGGATGAGGAAAAGCGCTGCGTTGCGAAGCGGCTGGGGGCCGAGCTGCTGCCAGCCGGCTACCGGCACCTGCTGTTTGTGCATCAGCGCTCGATTGACCTTGTGCTGTTTGGCACCGCCACCCTGCAGCGGGAGCTTGCCGCCCGTACCATCCGGCAGATTTTTGAAAAAGCCCTGGAAGATACCTGCGCAAAAGGGGATTTTGCCCAGGGCGGCTGGGTAGAGGACGTTTTTTCCCTTGAGCTTTCCTACGCCGAGGCCCGGCAGGCCCTGGGCGAAACGACTACGCCGCCCCCAGC
>CAJTSP010000019.1:21342-28324 GCA_910578965.1 uncultured Oscillospiraceae bacterium | reverse complement strand
TTTTAATACCATGTATAATAGTGTAAAAAATTGTTATATGCAGCTTTGAAGAGCCGTATATGCCAAGCAGGGGGCAACGCCATGATCCGCATTTTTTCCGATACCTCTACCCTATATTCCTCCGCCGAGGCAAAGCAGGCCGGCTTTACGGTGGCCCCCCTTTCGGTGGCCATCCGCGGCAAGAGCTATCTGGAGCTGGACGAGATTTCCTCGCAAGAGCTGATCGGCATGATCGACGACGAGCATCTGCCGGTGAGCAGCCAGCCGGCAATCGGGCAGCTTGCCGCGCTGTACCAGCAGTATGCAGGGGATACCATCCTGAACATCACCATGGCGGACGGGCTTTCCGGCACCTATTCCAGCGCCGTGGCCGCCGCGAGCCTCTGCAAAGGCCAGCAGATTACAGTCCTTAACAGCCGCACCCTTTGCGGGCCGCACCGGTATCTGGTGCAAAACGCGGTGCGGATGGCGGCCGAAGGGGCCGGCCTGCCTGAAATTGTGCAGTGTACCGAGGAATTAATGGCCACCGCCAAGAGCTTTTTGATCCCGGCAGATTTTGGCTACCTGCGGCGGGGTGGGCGGCTTTCGCCGCTGGTGTCCTATGTGGGGCAGGCGGTTAAATTTGCGCCGCTGCTCACCCAAACCCCCTCCGGCAGCCGGCTGAGCCTGGCGGGGGTGCGGCGCAGCTTTTCGCTGGCGGCGGCCGCGGCCATCCACAGCTTTCTGGAGCTGGGGGTAAACGAGGGCTGGCGGCTTTACATCGCCCACGCTGGCACGCCCAAGCTGGCCCAGCAGGCTCACCGGCTGCTGCACGCGGCCTTTGCCCAAACCCCCATCGAGGTGCTGCCCCTCAGCCCCGCCTTTGTAACCCACGGCGGCCCGGGCTGCGTGGCTCTGCAAGCCATCCGCGCATAAAGTATAAAATCCCGTCACCTTTGCAGTGACGGGATTTTTGCTTGCATCTTATGAACAAAGGGTAAACTTTCCTATCAACCGCTTGACTATAATTCTAATTCGTATTATAATAAAATACGAATTAGAATTACAGGAGGCTGCTATGGAACAAAGTGCAGATATGAGGCGGATTTTCACCTCCATGAATTTAATTGATGGGCTGTATGATGTTGGGGCAAAATGGAATGGTGTAAAGGTAAATATACTTTATCTTCTCTATGCTGTGGATGATGGGCAGCCGCATACACAAAAAAGCATCTGCGATGACTGGCTTATCCCACGCACAACATTAAACACCGTTATCAAAGAATGCAAGGCTGCCGGCTATGTTATTTTAGAGCCTGTCCCCGGACGTAAACGCGATTTATATATTCGGCTGACAGAAAAGGGGAAAGCCTTTGCCGATGAAACTCTTGCACCAATCTATGAAGCGGAACAAAAGGCGATTGACAGAATGACGCGGGAACGCGGGCTTGGCTTTATCTCGGATTTAGAGCAGTTCGCCCTCTATTTAAGAGAGGCGTTTGAGGGGGTGGCCGAAGCTGAAGAACCGTAAAACGCTGCTCGTTTCTAAATCAGATGTCATGAAATTTGAGGTAAAATCTTCCAATGCGCTGGACTTTCCTGTGTCCGCCAAGACGCTGATCAAATATGCTATGCCAACCATGCTGTCCAGTTTATTTATGAATATTTACAGCCTGGTAGACGCATTTTTCGTTGCAAATTGGGTTGGCACAGATGGCTTGTCCGCTGTCAACATTGTGATGCCATTTCTGGCGGTTGCACTTGCGGTGGCGGCGATGGTAGCCACTGGCGGCAGCGCCTTGGTAGCGAAACAGCTCGGGGAGGGAAAAGAGCGGGAGGCAAAAGAAAATTTCTCTTTTTTCCTGCTGTTCTGCGTGGCAGTAAGCACGATCCTCTGCCTTGTGGGGCTGCTGAACCGCAGCCCTGTCCTTCGCATGATGGGAGCGGACGATGCGCTATACCCTCTCTGTGAAGCCTATGCCATACCCTTGTTTGCATCAATGCCGACGGCAATGTGTGGAGCGGTTTTTCAAATGTTCTTTGTGGTGGCAGGCAGGCCAGATTTGAGTTTTGCCCTTTCCATTATAGGCGGCGTCCTCAATATGATATTTGACTATCTGCTGCTGGCCGTATTCCCGTTGGGAATTGCCGGAGCTGCTATTGCAACAGGGCTGGGCTACGCTGTCCAAGGTGTGGCAGGGCTGTTTTGGTTTGCATTCCGGCGAAAAGATATTCTATGTCTTGTCCGTCCAAAATGGAATGGGAAGGCGCTCCTGAAAGCCTGCGGAAATGGCATGAGCGAAATGGTTGGGATGCTGGCGGGCAGCGTGACAATGGTGGCATTGAATGTCATTATGATGGGGATTGCCGGTTCTAACGGCGTGGCCGCTGCTGCAATCGTCCTTTCGGCACAGACGATCCTCTCTGCCGCTTATATGGGATTTTTAGAGGGGATCGCTCCTGTTATCAGCTACAAATACGGCAAAGGGGACACTGATAATCTGAAACGGCTGTATAAAGCAACGCTAAAAATCATTGGCGTTATGTCGGTGGCTACATTCCTTCTTGCGTTCCCTCTGGCAAAACCGATTGCCCTGCTTTTTGGCAATGGAGTGCAGAATGTCATCAATATGGCGGCCTATGGAACGCGGATATTCTGTACAGCGTTTTTGCTCATGGGGTTTAATATGTTTGCGTCCTCCATGTTTACAGCCTTTAACGATGGTAAGACCTCGGCTATTCTGGCTTTGTTCCGCACGCTGATTTTTCTGATTATCCCGCTGCTGATCCTGCCGTCCCTGCTGGGAATAGACGGGGTATGGCTGGCGCTCCCTACAGCAGAGGTATTCAGCGCAATCATGTCGGTTTGCTACTTTAAAACAAAAAAAGCTGTGTACCATTACGCATAAAGCAGATGTAAAATGCGGTTATCGGCCCTTTCTTTGCACCCGGACAGCCTTACGCTGTCCGGGTGCTTTTGTATTTCCAGGCCGGCAACGGCGGCCCCGCCGCCGCTCCCTGCTCCCTCCGTTCAGGCCGCTTACTGGTTGCGGCGGTACCAGTCCAGCCGGCTGTCGTACCGCTTGCCGGACAGGCGGTAATACATCTCAAAAGCTGCCGTAAGCACGGCAAAGATGGCTAAGAAGATCAGGATAAAGCTTACCCAGGCGCCGGCGCTTTGGGCCGGGAACCAGTGGAAGGCCACCGCCACCCCGGTAAGGATGGCAAAAAAGGGCACGGCAAACACCAGTAGCCGCCAGCCATAGCCCAGCTTTTTGATTACAAGGGAGGAAAAGGCGACCAGTTGCAGGCTGCCCGCCGCAATGCTTACCAGCAGCAGCGAGATGAGGGTTGGCACATCGGCGGTTTGCTGGCCGTACACCAGCAAAAAGAAGATGTAAAAAAACATGGCCCCGGTATAGCACAGGGCTGCGCGCTCCTTGATAGCGATCACGATCTCAAAAAAGTTTTTCATGGCTTGACACTCCTTTGCAAAAAAATCGGGTTTTTGCGGGGCGGGGGCGGCCGCGTCCCTCCCCCACGGCCAAAAAGGGCCTGCCGCACGGCAGGGGCCGTATGGCAAGAGCCGCATAGCAGGGCTGCACGGCGGGGACTGCACGGTAGGGGCCGCGCAGTGGGGGCCAAAGCGCCCCCGTACCCGAAAACAGGCCGCCGGGCCGCGGCTACAGCCCCAGCTTTGCCTTGATGGCCGGCACATACTGGCGGTTGGCAATTACAATTTCGCCGTTTGCCATGGTGAGCCGCAGCCGGCCGCCAAGCTCGGGCCGTAGCGAACGCACCTGCGCAAAGTTGACGAGGGTAGAGCGGCTGGCCCGCACAAATTCCCGGCCGGCCAGTTGTTCTTCCAGCTCGTACAGCCGCAGGCGGGTTTCGTACACCCCCTCACCGGTATACAAAAAGGTGCCG
Organism: uncultured Oscillospiraceae bacterium; assembly: GCA_910578965.1. Taxonomy (GTDB): domain Bacteria; phylum Bacillota; class Clostridia; order Oscillospirales; family Ruminococcaceae; genus UBA7177. Next base: position 24,418 of record CAJTSP010000019.1, on the reverse strand, counting down.
CGGTCCACCGTGTCGATGTAGAGTACCTGCCCGGCGTCCAGCAGGCAGGTTTCCCCCTCCCGCTCGCCGGTAAGCCGCGCGTTGGAGAGCTGCAAAAGCTCCACCAGCCGGGTGGTGCCGGCGTCCAGCCGCGGGCAGCGGATTACCACCTCGGTTTGGGCAAGGCCGGGGTGTTCCTCCACCGTAATCTTCATAGGCATCGCTCCTTTCGCCGCCGCGCCCCGGCCTCCCCGCCCGGGCCGGCGTTTCTTTTGGGATAGGCCTGGCCCCGCCGGGGCCAATACCTGTATCTTTTTTTGGGGACCCCCGGGCCGGCGTTTCTTTTTTGAAAAGCCCCTAAACCGCTCCGGCCCCGGGGCCGCGGATGCTTGGGCGCGCCCCGCCTTCATCCGTACCCAGCATACTCCCTGCCGCCCCGCGCCGCAAGGGGCAAACGCACGGGCTGCGCCGCAGGCTGCGCAAGCTGCACAAAGCCGCAGGCTAACGCGTCCGGCCGCAGCCGCTCCCAAATACTTTATTGGCTGGCCCCGCCGCCGAGAAAAAACACAGGGCCCCGGCGTCCTACACGCCGGGGCCCATTTGCTTTCCTCAAGCCATATCCGTTTTTATGGCAGCAGCGCCCTGCGCCTGCCGGAAGCCGCGGTGCTCTACGGGGCTATTCCCCGCCGTCATCGCCCTCTTCGCCGTCGCCGCCTTCCTCTCCTTCTTCACCTTCACCCTCGCCGCCCTCGGGCGCCGAGCTCGAGGCGGCATTATCCACCGCGTTCAAAAGGTCCTCGTCCATGTTTTCGCGCAGGGCCGCATTGGGGTCAAAATCCTGCTGGTAATCCTGCTGCGGCAGGTTCTGTACCGCCGAGCTGGCCGGCTTCATCTCGCTGGCCTCTAAGGCGGTAAGGTAAAAGGTCTTGTCCGGCTTGGTAAAGATATAATCCATATACTTGGTGGGCTCGTCCGGCAAGGTCATGGAAAATTCGCCGGTGGTATTAAACTGGGGCACATATCCCACCGTTACCCGCATAGTGCGGCCCTCCCGTTTGATCTTAACCACGCTGGGGCTATAAAGTCCCTGCTCGCTCGTAACCGGGATCAGGTACCCCTTGAGCTCCTCCGAGTACCGGTAGATCATCCCATCCGACTCAAAGCTCTCGTGCTGGATCTGGTAGTCAGGCCCGGCCAGTTGGGCCAAAAAGGTATCCACCTCCAGTGCCGGCAGGATCAGGGATTCGGTCTCGGGGTCGCGCTCATAGCCGTTGAGGTTGCCCTGTGTGCGCTGCGCGTTAAAGATTGCCCCCCAGATGCAGGCCTGCCGCAGTTGGGTCTGGTCTAACTGGTCCAGGCTGGCAAAGGGCAGCGGGTCGTACATCACAAGGGTGCGCAGGCGATCCTCATATTCGGCGCGCAGCTCGGTATCGTCAAACAGGGCAGCCACCGCGCGGTACCCGCCCAGCAGGGTGGAGCCAATACCCACCAGCACCATTACACAGACCACAAGCCCCAAAATCTGGCGGCGGCGGCGGCGCTGGCGGCGGGCGTGCTCCTCCCGGTCAACAGGGTTCATCTGCATGCAAAAAACCTCCTTTATCTGGGCAGGGGCGCGGCGGCACAACAAAAGCCCGTTCGGGCTCTTTGCCGGCGGTATCCCCCGCGCGGGGGGTCACCGGGTTTGGCCGGCGCCCCGCAGGATATATTTGTAGCTGGTAAGCTCGGCCAGGCCCATGGGGCCCCGTGCGTGCAGCTTTTGGGTAGAGATGCCCATCTCGCAGCCCAAACCGAACTCGCCCCCGTCGGTAAAGCGGGTAGAGGCGTTGATGTAAACGGCCGCGCTGTCCACCCCGGCGGCAAAGGCCGACGCAGCGGCCTCGCTGCGGGTAATAATCGCCTCGCTGTGGCCGGTGGAGTGGGCCGCAATGTGGGCCATGGCCTCCTCAAGGCTGCCCACCACCCGCACCGCGAGGATATAATCCAAAAACTCGGTGTCAAAGTCGCTTGGGCCGGCGGCCTCGCCCGGGATCATGGCCGCCGCCTTGCTGCAAAGCCGCAGCTCCACCGGCGCAAGGCCCCTGGCGGCCCGCCCGTCCACAAGGCGGGCCTTCATCTGGGGCAAAAAGGCCGGGGCGATCTTTTGGTGTACCAGGCAGACCTCGGCCGCGTTGCAGACCGACGGGCGGCTGGTTTTGGCATTGTCCAAAATATCCAGCGCCATAGCAAGGTCGGCCTCGGCGTCCACATACACATGGCAGATGCCGGTGCCGGTTTGGATGCAGGGCACGGTAGCCTGCTGGATGCAGGCGCGGATCAGCCCCGCGCCGCCCCGGGGAATCAGCAGGTCCACCAGGCCGTTTGCGGTCATCAGCTCGGCGGCCGAGGTGCGGCTGGCGTCCTCCACAAGGCTCACCGCGTCCTCGGGCAGGCCGGCCCCGGTCAGCCCCCGGCGCAGCGCGCGGGCCACCGCAAGGTTCGAGCCAAAGGCCTCCTTGCCGCCGCGCAGCACGCAGGCGTTGCCGCTTTTTACCGCAAGGGCGGCGGCGTCCGCCGTAACGTTGGGGCGGCTCTCGTAGATGATGGCCACCGTGCCCATGGGCACGGCGATTTTTTGCAGCGCAAGGCCGTTTGCAAGGCGCCGCTCTTCCAGCAGCCGGCCCACCGGGTCGGGCAGGGCGGCCACCGCCTCAAGGCCGGCGGCCATGCCCTCCACCCGCTCCTCTGTCAGGGCCAGCCGGTCCAGCATAATCTCCGGCATCCGGCCGCGCGCAGCGGCAAGGTCTGCCTGGTTTTGGGCCAAAATCTCCCCCGCCGAAGCCCGCAGCTCGGCCGCCGCGGCAAGCAGGGCCTTGTTTTTTTGCGCGGTGCTGCAGAGCGCAAGGGTACGCTTTGCTTTGGCCGCAGCCTGTAAGATGTCCTGTGTGGTACGCAAGGCTACCCCTCCCTTTTGCCCAAAAACCGGCTGCCCACCTCTTTGCCCTCCACAATGTCGTAAAGGCGCTCGGGGTGTTCGCCGTTGGCAATAACCATATCCGCCCCCTCGGCGGTGACCATGGCGGCGGCCCGCAGCTTGGTCTGCATGCCGCCTGTACCC
>CAJTSP010000019.1:0-21332 GCA_910578965.1 uncultured Oscillospiraceae bacterium | reverse complement strand
ACCCAGCGCGCTGCCGCTGCCGCCGGCGTGGGCCAGCAGCTCGGGGGTGATCTCCTTGATCACCGGGATCAGCCGGGCCGCGGGGTCGCGCCGGGGGTCGGCGGTATAAAGGCCGTCGATGTCGCTCAGCAGCACCAGCAGGTCGGCCCGGGCACAGGCCGTTACAATGGCGGCAAGGGTGTCGTTGTCACCCACGCTGATCTCCTCGGTGGCCACCGTGTCGTTTTCGTTGATGATGGGCAGCGCCCCAAATTCCAGCAGCCGGGCCAGGGTGTTTACAAAGTTCTGCCGGCGGCCGGCGTGCTCCACGTCCGCCCCGGTCAGCAGAATTTGAGCGACCGTGTGGCTGTACCCGCTAAACAATTTGTCGTAGGTGTACATCAGCTCGCACTGGCCTACCGCAGCGGTGGCCTGCTTGCCGGGCATGTCAGACGGGCGGGCTGCCAGCCCCAGCTTGCCCACTCCCATGCCGATTGCCCCCGAAGAGACCAAAATCACCTGATGCCCGGCGTTTTTGATGTCGCTGAGCACCTTGCACAGGGTCTCCACATGGCGGATGTTCAGCCGCCCGGTAGGGTGCGCCAGAGTCGAAGTGCCTACCTTAACTACGACACGCATGCCGCCCGCCTCCCCTTTTTGCCGTTTTGGGCAGAGTCCTTAGCTATTATAGCACAAAATGTCTCAGCAGACAAAGGAAAGGGCTGGAACCGCGGCAAAAACCTGTAAAAGCCCGGTATCGGACCGGCCCCAAAGCCCGGAGCCCCGGCCGGGGATACGGCAGGCGGCAAAGGGCAGACGCCTGCAAATGCTTTGGGCCAAAGCAGGTCCGGCACAAAGGGCTCCGGGCTGGAAGCCCGCACCCGACTGTGGTATAATAGCCGCAAAGCGGCTATTATCATTTATTTTTATGGCGTTCGCCTCGCCCCTTGCGGGGCAACCGGCGAAACCGCCCATTCTACCATTCACGCTGCGCGTTTATGGTAGAATAGAGCCGCAAAGCGGCTATTATCATTTATTTTTATGACGTTCGCCTCGCCCCTTGCGGGGCAACCGGCGAAACCGCCCAATTATACCCTATCTTATGACGTTCGCCTCGCCTACCCTGCCGGCAGCCCGCAAAGTTTCCGATTATACCGTTTGCCCTGCTTACCCTGCGCGTCCAGTGCGCAATATAGGCAGGATACCCAAACCTTATTTTTGTAAAAGGAGTTTTTGCCATGATTCGTTTTACCAATGATTATTCCGAAGGGTGCCACCCAGCCATACTGGCTGCGATCAGCGCCGCCAACACCGAGGGCAATTTTGGTTACGGAACCGACCCCCACTGCGAAAACGCCCGGGCACTCATCCGCGCGGCTATCGGCGCGCCGGGCGCGGATGTGCACTTTTTGGTGGGCGGCACCCAGGCAAACGCCACCGCCATCTGCGCTTTCCTGCGCCCGCATCAGGCGGTGCTGGCCACTGCCCTTGGCCATGTGTGCGGGCACGAGACCGGTGCGGTGGAGGCCACCGGCCACAAGTGCGTGGCGTTGCCCTGCGGCCCGGATGCCAAACTGCTGCCTGAGGCCGTCCGCGAGGCGGTAAGCGCGCATCCAAACGAGCACAACGTACAGCCCAAGCTTGTGTACATCAGCAACACCACCGAAACCGGCGCGATATACACCGGCAGCGAGCTGCGGGCGCTGCGGGCAGTGTGCAGCGAGCTGGGCCTTTACCTTTACCTTGACGGCGCGCGGCTGGCCAGCGCCCTGGCGGCGGGCGGTGCAAGCCTGGCCGAGTGCGCGGCCTTGTGCGACGCCTTTACCATTGGCGGCACCAAAAATGGAGCGCTGTTCGGCGAGGCGCTCTGCATTGTAAACGACGCGCTGAAAGCCGATTTCCGCTACATCCTCAAGCAGCGGGGCGGTATGCTGGCCAAGGGCTTTTTGCTGGGCATCCAGTACGAGGCCCTGATGCAAAACGGCCTTTACGAGGAGCTAGGGCGGCATTCCACCGCGCTGGCTGTGCACCTGCGGGACGGCATGCGGGCGCTGGGGGTGCCGTTTGCCTGCGAGAGCCCCTCAAACCAGCAGTTCCCCATCCTGCCAAACGCTGTGCTGGATCGGCTGCGCGGCCGCTTCCACTGGGAGGAGATAGGCCCTCGGGGCGAGGATGCCACCGAAATCCGGCTTGTAACTGGCTGGGCCACCGAAGCTGGCGCAGTGGATGCGTTTTTGCAAGCGCTCACAGCCGCGCTGGCCGGGCCATCAAAAGGGACAAACGCGCATCGAGGCTCCTGAGCCCCCGGCCATGGCTTGGCATATTTTGTGGCCTTGAAACCGGATGCAAGGCGTTTTTCGTCCGGCCCAACGCTGCGATCCCCCCTAAATGTGCCTTTGCAAGGCCAAAGCCGAATTGGAGGGTGCTCCTGGATTTTTGCCCAAAAGCAGGGCCGAGATATTGTTAAAGTTTTATCATAGTCCCGCAAAAGCCTATATCCGCTTGGTTTATGGCGCTTTTGGCGCCGGCAAAAAAGGCCCCAAAAAGCACCCAGTCGCTGACATGCCGGTTTTATCCGGCGTGTCAGCGACATTTTTTTGTGTTAAACTCTTGCAGTAGCTAAGGGACAGTGGTATAATAGGACATGCGGTGCCCTTTTCCCCGCCGCCCCGCCCGTTTGGGGCCAAAGGTACGGGTACAGCAGGCAAAACAAGGTTTTTTGCCCGGATACTCTTTTTACGCCATGAATCGGCGCTGTTTGGCGCATCCTCCCAAACGGGCTATCTCCCGTTCTGCATGCGCTTTTCTGCACGGCGCCTTGTTTCATGTACAGCAGGCCGCCGGCCCTTTGGCCGGCGGCCCGTCTGTTTTCTGAGTCTCCCGCCGGGGGCCGCCCTTTTGGGCTGTTCTGTTTTTTGGCTTGGCTTACGCGGCGCCGTCCGGCGCAGGCGAAAGCCCGCCCGGTTCCCCGGGCAGCACCCCCACCGGGCCGCCGCCCTCGGCCGAAAGGGCTGCAAGCCCGTTGAGGCGGCTGGCCAGCAGGGCAGCCGCCTGCGCCTTTTGCTGGGCCAGCGGACGGCCCGGCTCCAAAAACACCGGCTCGCCCAGCAGCAGCCGGCGGCCGGCCTTATCGCAAACAGCCGGCACAAAGGGCAGCGGCTCCGCCCGCCGGCGCTGATAATCCCGCCCGAGGGCGAGAAAGCCTTGGTAGAGCGCGCCGGTATGGGCTGCGGGGCTGTCATAGGCAAGGTCCGGGCAGATCACAAGGCTTTCGCCCCGGCCAAGCGCCCGGCGGGACAACTGCCAAGTCTGCCGCAACCGGCCGTCGCCCGGGCGCTTTTGCGCGGCACGATAAACCGGGATGCCGCCAAAGCCGCGGATGAGCGGCGGCACCAGAGCCGCGCCTAAGGCCGCCGCCGGCAGGGCCAGCAGGCGCGGCCAGCCAAACCGTTTTGTAAAGGTATAGCCATAGTACTGCCCAAAGCAGGCCCGCCTCTCCAAAAAGGGATGTAGCACCCAAGGGTGCGGCTCGCCCGGCAGCAGGGCCAGCGCCGCCACCGGGCCGGCAAGGTTTTGGTGATGCACCACATACACGCAGGGGCCGGCCGGGGCCGGCCCCTTAAAAGCGTGTACCAGCCGCCAGCGCCCGGCCAGCAGGGCCAGCAGGCGGCGCAGCAGCCGGGCAAACGGCCGCCAAGCATGGGTTTTGGGAAGCTTCACCGGGAGCCCGCCCTCTTTCCTTCAAAATGGGTCCTGCACAGATGGACCAGCCAGACCAACGCGCACTGCACCGCCGGAACGGCCGCCCCTAAGGCGCACACCAGCCCCCAGCCCCGGCGGGTAAACGGCTGGATACCAAAAAAGCCGGGCAAAAAGGTAGTAGCGCCAAAAAAGCCCAGTGTCATCAGCCCGATCACCGCCGCCCGTAGCCGGGTGAGGGGCCAGCAGAGCAGCCCCAAAACGCATAGGCCATTTACCCCTGCCAGCAGGGTACAGGCGGAGGATATTTCACCAACCTTTAGCCCCATCCGGCTGCCCATCCAGGATGCAAGGAGCATGGCGGCCGCTGCGGTAAGCCCGCCCGGCAGAGCATTGCCCACCGCAAGCGGCAAAAAGCGGCCCTTTGGGCGGGTGCAACAGGGCTCAAAGGTAAGCAGGAAGGAAGGTGCACCGATGAGCAGGCCGCTGATGAGGGTGATCTGGACGGGCACAAGGGGATAGGGCAGCGCGGTAAAGAGCAGTACCGCCGCCGCTAAAAATGAAAAGATGTTTTTGACCAAAAAAAGGGAGGCCGACCGCCCGATATTATTGATAACCCGCCTCCCCTCGCAGAGGATGGCGGGCAGAGCCGCAAAGTCCGAATCCAGCAGCACGACCTGGCTGGCCTGGCGCGCGGCTTCGCTGCCGGCCGCCATTGCAATGCTGCAGTCGGCCTCTTTAAGGGCGGGCAGGTCGTTGACGCCGTCCCCCAGCATGGCCACCGTATGCCCCGCCCCGCGCAGCCCGGAAATGAGCTGCCGCTTTTGCTCCGGCGACACCCGCCCAAAAACGGTATGCCCCTCAGCCAAAGCAGCCCAATCAGCCGGGCCCTGCTTTGGCAGGGCGCCCATATCCACCAGTTGCCCGGCGTTTGGCACCCCGGCCAGTTGGGCGATCCGGCTCACGGCGGCCGGCGCATCGCCCGAGAGCACCTTGATGTCCACCCCCTGCTGCCGGAAATAACGCAGGGTTTTTTGAGCGTCCGGGCGCAAGGTGTCGGCCAAAACGATGTAGCACAAGAGGGTATGCCGGCCGGTGAGGGCTTCGCCGCTCACCGCGTTTCGCCCGGCCGCAAAGGCCAGCACCCGCCGCCCGGCCGCAAGCCAGGGGGCCAGCAGCTCAGCATCCTGCCCCGGGGCCAGCCGTTCGGGCGCGCCCAACAGGTACCACATGCCGCCGGCCCCGCTTTGCCCGCCCGGCCCGCTTGGCAAAACGTCCGGCACAAATTGGGCGCTCCATCTGCGCCGGGACGAAAAGGGTACCTGCGCGGCGCTGGCAAGGGGCGGCGCCTCAAAGCTTTGGGCAAGGGCCCGGATGGTGGCATTGGGGGCGGCAGCCGAGCGCGCAAAGCCGCCCAGTAGCGCGGCCAGCCGGGCCTTGGCCGGGCCGGCCGCAGCTTTTGTTTGACGCGAGCCATCCGCCAAAAGTGCGGCGGCTTCTTTGGGCGGCAGGGCGTCCCTTACGGGCAGCAGTTCCTCCACCCGCAGGCTGCCCTCGGTGAGGGTACCGGTTTTATCCAAGCAAAGCACGTCCACCCGGGCAAGGTTTTCGATGCAGGCCATCTCATGCACCAGGGTACGCCGCCGGGCCAGCCGCAGCACCCCTACCGCCAGCGCTACGCTTACCAGCAGGTAAAGCCCCTCCGGGATCATCCCACAGAGGGCCGCCACCGTGCTGCTTACCGCGTAGCGCAGGCTGGCGCCGGGCAGCGAGCATTGGCGCAGCCCCATTAAAACGCCAAAGGGAACCAGCAGGAGCCCTACCGCCCGCAGCCAGCGGTCGAGGTCGCGCGCAAGGCCGGTACGCCGCCGCTTCTGCCGCCGGGCGTCTTGGGTAAGGCGGGCGGCATAGCTGTCCTCCCCCACCCGGTCAAGCCGGGCGGCGCACTCCCCCGCTACCACAAAGCTGCCCGAAAAGAGCTTGTCCCCCGGCTGTTTTTTGACCGGGTCGGCCTCGCCGGTAAGCAAGGCTTCGTCGACCTCGGCCATGCCGGACAATACTACTGCATCCGCACAGACCTGGCCGCCGGCGGCAAACTGCACCACATCGTCCAACACAAGCTGGGCCGGCGGCAGCAGCAGCTCCCGGCCGCCGCGCACCACCCTCACCGGGGCCTGCTCCAGCACGGCGGCCTTTTGCAGCACCGCCCGCACCCGCAGCTCCTGCACGATACCGATGCCCGCATTGCAGACGACGACCCCTAAAAAGAGCATATCCCGGTAGGCGCCCACCGCAAAAAGGCATGCGGCCAGGATAACAAAAATTAGGTTGTAAAAGGTAAAGATATTGTCGTAAAAAATGCGGGCGGTGGTTTTACCCAGTGAGGCCGGCGGGGTATTGGCCCAGCCGGCCTCGGCCCGCTCACGGGCCTGGGCGTCGGTAAGGCCGGCGGACGGGTTTGGGCAGGCCCGGTCCACCGGCCGCCGGGGCTTGCTTTGCTGCTGCATGCTGAAGCTCTCCTCCCTTGGGGGCAGGCGTCGGCCTCCCCGCCAGAAGCCGCCCCTTTGGCGGACTCCGGCGCTTACCCTATAAGACGAAGCAGAGCAGGGAACCACTTCAAATTTTTGCCAAACCGGCCGTCTTTATACCCCCGCCGGACCGGGCATCCCCCTAAAAAGCGGCAGGCCCCCGTAAAAAGGCGCTAAGGGATACAAAAAAGGCGCCCCCTCTCAGCGGCAATGCGATAAGAGGGGGCGCCTTTTATCATCAAGAGACGGCTCCAGTTGCGGGCAGCGTCAGCCCTTGCGCAGGATGTCGCCGGCCATCCGGTCGGCCAGCTCATCCTCATAGCTTTTTTGGCGCCTGCGCTGCCGGACGCGGTGCAGCGCAAACACGACGGCCATAGCAAGCAGCACAACAAGGGATGGGAAATCCCAAAAACACCAGCCAAAAGAGGTATGTGCAAACATCTTGTTTTCTCCTATTGTCTTATCAAATCGGGCCCGGCCCGCCTGCCGGGCACTTGGATACATCGGGATTCTGCCGCAGGCAGCGCGAGGAGCGCCCTTCACCGGCCCTGCGGGTGATAGCTTTTCAGTTTTGCGCGGGCCTCAAAAATGTCCCTCTGGCCCTTTTTGGCACAGGATAGATCCAAAAGCTCAAGAACAAAAGCCGCCAGCAGCAGGATAAAGTGCAGGATACAGCAGCGATGCCCGCCCGGGCCGGCCGTTGGCGTAGCCTCCTCGCCAAGCTCCGTCCCCTCCCCCTCGCCCGGGTTTTGGATCGAGATGTGCGGCGCGGAACCGGCTGCCGGCATTTCCTCCAGAAGCAGGGGCGCCCCGGCCTTTTTAAGCGCCTGTGCCGCCCCGGCCGGCGCCCCTGCGGCTAAGGCGGCCAAGCCGGGCAGATACCCTATGAATATGCCAAGTGCCAGCACCCCGCAAATAAGGCGAAACGCCTTTTTGCCAAACCATTCGCACATGGTGCATTCCTCCTTGCCCGGCGGCGAGCAACAGACGCCAAGCCAGACTGCCTTTTTGGGGCAGGCAAAACCCCGCCGGCCGTTTTAGCGGCCGCATGCCTTTTGCCGGGGCGGCGCATACCTTTGAAATACCGCTCTACCAATAAAGTCTTATCTTAAAGGACAAACTGCTCACCCCTGCCAAAATTTTCGGGCAGGAAAGCCGGCCCTGCCGCCGGACAGCTCCCGCCGGGATAGCTTCGGGAGGCCCTTTGGCGGCTACTCCGTAACCGTAACAACGATCTGGTAATCCGCACCGGCGGCGTCAAAGAGGGTTATCTCGTATACGGCGTCCCCCGGCGCATAGGGCAGGCGCAAAAGCGCCTTTGCCTCATCGCAGGACACCTCAAGCGGCGTGTCCCCGCCCCGCAGGGTGGCCGTAACGCGGGAATAATCGATGGGATAATCCCCCGCCTCCAGCCGCAAAACCAACTGCTGCGCCTCGATCCAGGCCTCTGTGGCAGCCGGCGGCTTTTGGCCGGGGAGTGCCGGGGAGGGCTGTATTCCCACGTTATGCAGATAGCCGGCGGCAAACACGCCCAACGCCCCCAGTACGGCCGCCGCGGCAACGCCTGCCAGCAAAGCACAGGCGGCCAGGCGCAGCGCCCGGCCCCTGCGGGCCTTTTGGGCAAGGGCGGCATAGGCGTCCCGGTCAAACGGCAGGCGGCAGGCGCTGTATATCCCCTCCAGCATATTGCCGGCCTGCTCCTGTGAAAGCTCCGGCTTTGCATGGCGCTGCGTCCGCATGCCGCTACCCTCCTTTTTGATAATTGGCGCGCAGTGTTTCGTACCCACGGCGCAGGTAACGGGTCACCGAGCTGACACTGCAGTCCATTGCCTGCGCAATGTCCCGCAGCTCCATCTCGGCAAAGTATCGCAGGATGATAGCCTCCCGCTCCCGGTAGGGCAGCCGGCTTACAAGGTCCCGCATCTCACCAATCTCGTTGAGCCGGCCAGGGTCTGCAAGCTCATCCGGCAAAAGGTCGAGCTGCTCTGCCTGCACTCCGGCGGGCTGCTTCCGGCGCTTGGCAGCCAGATCGTAACAGATGCGCTGGAGGATCGAGCGCAGCCAGGTAAGGAAGCATTTGGGCTCATGCAGGCCCGGCAGGTTCCGGTACACTACAATGTAGGCTTCCTGCAGGGCGTCCTGTGCCAGCCGGTCGTCCTTTAAGTAGCGGCAGGCAAAGGCGTACTGCCGCTCGTATGTAAGGGCGTACAGCTCGGCAAAAGCCTCGCTGTCGTTTTTCTGCACGCGCCTGACCAAGCCCGCCAGGTAGGCAGTTTCGGTTACGGCAGGCGGTTCCACAGGGCATCACCTTTGTCCTCTCGGTCTTGTGTGGGGCCGGGCCGGAGCGTCGTCCTCCGCGCATTGCCTGCGCCGGATGCGGACCTACCCTTTGCAGAAGATGCGGCGCAACTGCGGGCGGCGTTCAATCACCTGCACCAATGCAACGCCGGCGATACAGCAGCCGACAGCCTCGCCCAGGCCCACCGTAAGCCCGTTCCACAAAAACGCGGGCCAAAACGCGCTGCCGCCGGCAAAAAAGTACGCCAGCTCAGCCCCCACGATCACCGCGTTGAACACCACCGGCGGCAGGCTGGCGGGCAGCGCCAGGCCACGGACACGCAGGCCGCCCAGTTTCCAGGTCACCAGACCGGCCAGCAGGGTAGCGAGGGTGCCAAAAACAGCGTCCAGGATGCCATAGCCGAACATGTTGGCCAAAAAACAGCCCAGGCCCAACGCGGCAATGTACTCCGGCCCAAACACCGGCAAAAGGCAGAGCGCCTCGGCCAGGCGCACCTGCACCGGCCCATAGCTGACGGGCTGGAAGATCAGGCAGAGGGCCACATAGGCGGCAGCCACCATGGCGCACCGGGTAAGCCTGCGACTGGACAGGGTACGGCCGCGGCCGGCCACCCCCCCAAGCAGCACAGCAAAAAGCACAAGGCCCATGGCAAGGGCTGTAGGCCAGGAAAATGCAGTAAACATAACGGTACACCCCGGCGGCAAAATTTTAGCCGGGCGGCGCCGCCTGCTTCCGCCCGGTGTAAACCGCCCCTGCCGGCCGGCCGCAAAAAACGCACCGGAAAAGGAATGGGGCAGCGAGCCTAAAATGATAAGCGGCCCGTTTTTTTGCAGCGGTTTTTTCGGCAGGCTCGCACCGGGACGTGTCCGCCCCCGCCAGGGCGTCCCAGCGCCCGAAATCCACCTGCCGGTAACTTTTATTATAAACCATGGCCGCCCGCTTCCACAAGGGTCAACCGGGCGCAGGGCGGTGTTTTTTTATGGAAAAACCGCGTCGCCGCCCTGCCCGCCGGCAAATCAAAACGCCACCTGGCAAGCAAACCGACCGCCGCGAAAGCCCTTCGCAGCGGCCGGTTTGGGGGGCTGGGGGCCGCTGGCCCCCAGATCCGTCTGATATTCGCTTTGTAAAGCATCGCCTGGCAAAGGGGAGCATGGTTTTTGGGCAAAAGGGTGGGGAAAGGAAAGAGCAAAGAAGCCTTTTCCCCAAACGAAAAACCTTTGCCCCAAAAACTCCGCAGAACCGTCAGGGCAGGGCCAGTGGTGCGATGGCAAGGCGGCATGCCGCCGGAGCCAGGCTGACGGCGGGTTACCCTTTGTCAAGGGATGCAAACCTTAGCCGTTGCGGCGCTTGGCCTCGATCTCGGCAATGGCATCCTTGCGGGACAGGTTGATGCGGCCCTGCTGGTCGATCTCGGTAACCTTAACGACAATGGCGTCGCCCACCGCGACCACGTCCTCCACCCGCTCGACCCGCTTGGAATCCAGCTTGGAGATGTGCACAAGGCCCTCCTTGCCGGGGGCGATCTCCACAAACGCGCCAAAGTTCATCAGCCGGGTGACCCGGCCCTTGTAGATGGCCCCGATCTCGGGGTCCTCCACGATGGTCTTGATGGTGTGGATGGCCCGGTTGGCGTCCTCGATGTCGATGGCCGACACAAAGACCCGGCCGTCCTCCTCGACATCGATCTTGCAGTTGCAGTTGGCGCAGATCTCCTGGATGACCTTGCCGCCCTTGCCGATGACGTCCTTGATCTTGTCCACGCTGATGACCATCGAGAGCATCTTGGGCGCGTACTTGGAAAGATTCTCGCGCGGGGCCGGGATGACCGGCAGCATGATCTCGTCCAGGATATACAGCCGGCCCTTGCGGCACTTTTCAAAGGCTTCCTCGATGATCTCGTAGGTCAGGCCGTCGATCTTGATGTCCATCTGGATGGCGGTGATGCCCTTGTGGGTGCCGCCCACCTTAAAGTCCATATCACCGTGGAAATCCTCGACGCCCTGGATGTCCAGCATGGTCATCCAGCGCTCGCCCTCGGTGATAAGCCCGCAGCTGATGCCGGCCACCGGGGCCTTGATGGGCACGCCGGCGTCCATGAGGGCCAGGGTGCTGCCGCAGATGGAGGCCTGGCTGGTGGAACCGTTGGAGGAGAGCACCTCGCTGACCAGCCGGATGGTGTAGGGGAACTCCTCCTGGCTGGGGATCATGGGCAGCAGGGCGCGCTCGGCCAAAGCGCCGTGGCCGATCTCGCGCCGGCCGGGGCTGCGGGGGGCGCGGGCCTCGCCCACCGAGTAGGGCGGGAAGTTGTAGTGGTGGATATACCGCTTGTAGGGCTCGGTGCCAAGGTCGTCCATCAGCTGGCTGTCCTTGGTGTTGCCCAGGGTGCATACGGTAAGCACCTGGGTCTGGCCGCGGGTAAACATGCCGCTGCCGTGGGCGCGGGGCAACAGGCCCACCTCGGCGGCCAGGGGCCGGATCTCGTTGATGCCGCGGCCGTCCACCCGCTTGCCCTCGTCCAAAAGCCAGCGGCGCACCACAAACTTCTGCATCTTATAGCTGATGAGGTCGAGGGTGGCGGCGTCAAGGTCGGGGTGCTCGGCGGCGATGGTGTCCATCAGGGGGGCCAGGGCGGCGTCCCGCACGTTCTTGTCGTCGGTGTCCATGGCGGCCTTGAAGTCATCAAGATGGGCGGCCATCACCGCGTCAAAGAGGTCGTGGTCCAGCTCGACCGGCTCAAACTTGATCTTGGGCTTGCCGATGGCGTCCACGATGGTGTGGATGAATTTGATGATCTCCTTGATCTCGGCGTGGGCCTTTTTGATGGCCTCGAGCATGGTGTGCTCGTCCACCTCGTTCGCGCCGGCCTCGATCATCACGATCTTGTTTTCGGTGGCGGCCACCGTGAGCTGCAGATCGCTTTTGCCGCGCTGCTCCAAGGTGGGGTTGACCACCAGCTCGCCGTCCACCAGGCCCATGAACACCCCGCCGATGGGGCCGGCCCAGGGGATGTCGCTGACCGAGAGGGCGATGGAGGTGCCGATCATGCCGGTGATCTCGGGGCTGCAGTCCTGGTCAACGCTCATCACGGTCATGGTGACGCAGACGTCGTTGCGCATATCCTTGGGGAAGAGCGGGCGGATGGGCCGGTCGATGACCCGGCTGGTAAGCACCGCCTTTTCGCCCGGGCGGCCCTCGCGGCGCATAAAGCTGCCGGGGATGCGGCCCACCGAGTAGAGCTTTTCCTCAAACTCGACGCTCAGAGGGAAAAAGTCGATGCCCTCGCGGGGCTTGGCGCTCATCACAACGTTGCAGAGCACCACCGTTTCGCCGTAGCGCACAAGGCAGCTACCGTTGGAAAGTCCGGCCATCTTGCCGGTCTCGACCACCAGCGGGCGGCCGCCCAGGGTGGTCTCGAACACCTTATAACGATCAAAGGTTTCCTTGCGGGAAGAAAATTCCAGTGCCATGTGTTTGTACCTCCTGTTGTTCAAAATCTATTTTGAGGGGCCGTTAAGCATGGCTTTAGCAAGGAATCCGGCGCAAAAGGCCGCGCACCAGCACGCTTTTTGTACCCGATTCGCTGCTAAAATCACGCCCTTGCCCCCAAAAGCCGCGGGACAGGAAAAAGCAGGTGGGCCGCAAAACAGCGCGGCCCGCCTGCCCGTTCGACCTTTGTTACTTGCGCAGGCCCAGCTTGGCAATCAAAGCGCGGTAACGCCCGATGTCCTTTTTCTGCAGATAGGCCAGCAGGTTGCGGCGGCGGCCAACCATCTTGAGCAGGCCGCGGCGGCTGTGGTGGTCGTGGGGGTTTTCCTTGAGATGCTCGGTGAGGTGGTTGATGCGCGCAGTAAGCAGCGCCACCTGCACCTCGGGCGAGCCGGTGTCGGTCTCGTGCACCCGGGCAGATTCGATAATGTTTTTCTTGTCTTCCATTGCCGATAAATCCCTCTTTCTCTGCGGCAGGATATGCCGCACGTTTTTGCTCCATCGGCTCAGCCTGGGCAAACCGGGACGCTCCCTTTGCAGGGGGGTTGCGCCTTGTCACAGGGCACAGCGATCCCCCCTTACAGGGCATACTCCCCAGGCCGGGCCGCGGTCGTACATAGCATTATACCACGGGATGCCTGAAATTACAACTTATTTTCTTTTGATGGGATTTGCCAAAAAAGCTGCGGCAAAGGCAGGGCGGGAAAGCAGGCCGGCACACGGCAGCTTTACCCCCGTAAACCGGGACGGCCCCGTGTTTTTTGCCGTAGCCCCGCGCCGCGCGCCCGCCCTGCGTTTTTGCAGCCATCCGGCGGCTTTGCCGGCCGTTTGCCCGAATACCGGAACCCCACAGGCAGCAACCGGCAGCAGCATCAAAAAGAAGGGCAGGCAGTAGCGGCCCTTGGCCTCCCAAAAAAGGTAAAAGAAAAACCCGCCCAAAAACACTGCGACCGGCAAAAGCGCGTATATCGGCGCCCTCTGCCCGGCCCCCTTGCCAAAGCACTCCCGCAGGAGCCAGGCCAGCGCGGCCAGGTAAATCAGGTTTTGATACTGATCCATCCAGAGGATTGCGCAGGGGCGGAGCGCGCCGTCGTACACCGACGCCAAAAAGCCGCTGCCCTCGATGCGGCCGGCATCGTCCCAGATATGGGAATAGCTCAACAAGCTCTCAAAGGTCGGATCGGCCCACTGGCTTGCCATCTTTTGGTGGAAAAACCGCGCGGCATAGGCCGGGTCCCGGGCAAAGCCCTCGTACCGGTGCCGCAGCTCAATGCGGCTTTTCTGATCCGCGAGCCGCATATCGCCACCCGAGGCCTCCACTACCCAATCCGGCCATCCGTCGTACCAGCCGCAGCCCCGAGCGCTTTCCTTGGAGCCCATCACCAGCCAGCTAGATTTTGGCAGGCCCGGCCCCAGGCTGAGCCCGGCGCGAAAACGCATATACCGGTTCAAAAGCAGGCCGGAATTCAAGCAGAGGCCAAATACCAGCAGCAGCCCGGCGCCAGCCAGCAGATGCCTCGCCCAGCGTTTGGGGGGCGCGGGGGCGGCCGGGTACCCGGCTGCAAACACAAGCAGGATGGCCAGGGCCGGGATCAGCAAGGTATTTCGCACAATGGTACCCGCGGCCAAAACGGCCGCCACCCCGCAAAAGTACCGCAGCCTACGCCGCTGGCAAAGCTGCATCGCCCACCACACGGCCAAAAAGCTGGCGCCGATGTTTACAACGTCCCCGTAAAAGATGGGCGAATAGAGCAGCGGCGGCAGGCAGAGGGCTGCCAGCATCAAATAGACGCCCTGGGGCAAAAGGTCCCCGCCACCCATGCAGCCGGTAATCCGGTAACCGCAATATACCGAGAGGGCCCACCACAGCGCATTGGTCAGCGAAACCGGCCAGGTAGCGGTGGTGCCAAAAAGCCGGAAGACCCCCTCAAAATACAGCGCCGTGCCAACCTGAAAAGGGTAATAGGTAAAATAGCCGTTTGCCAGGCCGTTGTACTGCCCGCCCAGGAGGTCGAGAGATGCCTGCCGGATGCGTTCCATATCGGTGCCCCGCGGGATAAAATCACACTGTACCCCCCACCAGAAAGCAAGGCAGAAGCAGAGGGCACACACCGCCCCGCAGCCAATATCCAGCCGCCGCCGGGCTTTGGCCGGGTCGCCCAGCAGGCGGCGGCCCGCCCCGGCCAAGAGCAGCGAGAGCAGAGCAGCGCCCGCGGCCCCCGGCAGTAGGGCCTGGCGGCCCAGCCGCACGATCTCATCCCCCGGGCCGCCGTTACGGGCCAAGGTTGCCAGCGCCGTAACGGCCAGATACCCCAGCGCCGCAACGCTGCAGCACAGCACAGCCCGGCAGGCCAGCCCCTGCAAAAAAGGCCGGCCCTCATATTGTTGCTGCATATGTTCCATCCTTTTGCCCCCACCGACCTGTTTTTACGGCGGGGCAAGGCGGCCCCGCCCCCTTTTGCTACAGCAGGCAGGCCGCAACCGCCAGCAGCGCAAAGCCAGCGGCAGCCGCAATGCGCAGCCAGACCAAAAACCGGCTGGCCGGGGCCGGCCCACCGGGAGCTTTTTGCGCGCGGCCGGGCCAGGCCAAAACCAGCAGCCCGGCAAAGCCAAGCAAAAAGGCGCTGTCGGCCAGCATCTGCAAATTGGCCTGCGCCCCGGGCGAAAGCAGCTCCCAGAGCTCCAGCAGCCGGCTGCCCTCGGCCCGCTCGCCCAGCAGCCGGCCGGCCAGCGTCCACCGCAGGCTGAGCGCGCCGCTGTAGATGGGGCTGTAAAGGGTAAGGCCGTGCAGCCAGTAGCCCGCCGAGGCCGCCAGCTCCAGCAGCAAAACGCCGTTTGCCCCGGCCGGCAAAAAGAGCGGCAGCAGCCCGACGCACGGCCCCAGCACCACCGCCCAATAGGGGTAGCTGGTACCGCCCAAAAACAGGCAGCCATAGCCCGCCAGCAACGCCCAGGCTGCCCAGCGCGGCCTATCCTCCGGCTTAGGCCGGGCCAGCCAGCAGAGCACAAGCAACGCCCCAAACAGCACTGCCGTAACCGAGAACAGGTGCTGCTCGGTGTCTATCCGGCCGGCCAGCAAAAAACGGAAAAACCGCCGCTCGTCAAACTGGGTGGGGGTAGCCATCTTATCCCGGAAAAAGAAAAGCTTGGAGGCAAAGCTCAGCGAGCAGGCCGCAAGGGTATGCCCCGCCAGGCGCAGCGGCCGTTTTTCGGCCAGCAGCAAGAGCGGCAAAAAGGCAAAGAGGGCGAACATCTTAAAGGTGACCGCCAGCGCAAACCAGCCGATGAATTTGGGGGTATCCTGCCGCACAAAGGCCCAAAAGCCCATGAGGGCAAAAAAGGCGCTGAAGATATCGATCTGCCCGATGCAAAACAGCCCGTTGACCACAAACAGCGAGCCGGCAAAGCCAAAGCAGGCCCATTCGGCCTGCTGCTGCGAGCAGCGCAGGGTATCCGCAACGCCCCGCAGCGCCCAAAAGCAGCCGGCAAAGGGCAGCATCAGGCCGAGCCTCGCCCAAAGGAGGGCCAGCAAGCTGGTTTCGAGGGTATGGCCGCTGAGCAGCTCCCACAAAAACACCGGCAGGTTCCAAACCGCCAGCAGCAGGTAGACCCAGATATCATAGGGTACCTCGCCGGTTTGGGGCAGGGCCTCACCTACCGGCAGGAGGGTGGCGGTTTGATAGAACGAAAGCAGCTCCCCCCTGCCCAGCGCCCGCCAGAGGTGAAGGCTGTGCCGCACAATAAGCGGCAGGTCAGTATAACAGTAGGTCAAAAGGCAAAAAAGCCCCAAAAGGCCCAGCCCGGCCCAGGCCCCCCGGCCGGGCCGGGCAATCCCCGCGGGCTCGGCCCCGCTGAACAGGGCGGTTTTTTGGCAAAAGGCCCGGTACCAGGCCGGCTGCTGCCGTTTCATGGCACGTCCTCCCCTCCAAGCTGTTTTGTAAACATCTGCAAACGCAGCCCCCGGCGCCCGCGGCAAGCCTACCCGGCCGGGGTATACCGGTAATATACGGCGTTGCCGTTTGAGGCGACAGGCGCCAGCGCGTCAAACTCCCCGCCCAGCGCGGCGGCAAGCCGGCCGGCCGGATCCTCGCCGGTGGCAGGGATGCAGACCCAGACCGGCCCGCCGTCACTGGCCCGGCCCTCCAAAAGGGAGCCCAGCCCTCGCCGGGCCAATTCGTCAAAGCTCACCGGGCAAACCTCGTCGAACCCAGCCAACGCACAGAACTCATTGCCCAAAAGGTAATCCGCCTCGGGCGCGGCCCAGACGCAGTCGGCCTGCGCGGTCTCGCCCAGCGCCTCGGCGCACTGCCGGGCGGCGAGCTGTTCGGCCCGGTTCTGCCGCCAGACGCCAAGACAGGCCGGGGCCCAGAGCCCCAGGGCCAGCAGCCCGGCCAGCACAAAGGCGGCCGCCTGCCGGCGGCTGCGGGAGGCCGCCAGCCAGAACGAGCGGCCAAAGAGGGAGACGCCCCCCTCGCCCGGCAGGCGCACAGCGGCCAGCAGCCGGGCGGCCGGCACTACGGCGCAAAGGGTGAGCAGCGGGTAGATAGGCGCGAGGTAGCGGCTGCTTTGGATGGCCGAGAGCTTCATGATGACCGGCGCGGCCAGCAGGGCCGAAACGCCCAACAGCAAGAGCGCGCCGTCGGCCCGGGTGAGCTTTGGCAGCGCGCCCCGGCGCTGCACCAGCACCGCCGCGCCCAGCAGGGCGGCCAGCCCTGCCAGCAGCAGGGCCCGCTTTTCGCCAATATCCTGCCCCAACATAAGCTCGGCGGCCCGCACCAGCCCGGTGAGCAGGGTGCGGGTATCGCCGCCGTTGGTGCGCATCATGTCGGCCGCGTGCCGGAAGATATACGGGTAGGCCGCCACCGAGAACAGCACCCCCGCGCAGCCGCTGCCTGCATAAAGGGCAAGGGCCTTGAGGGGCCAGCGCTCAAGGAGCATCCAGAGCCCGGCCAAAAAGGCCACAAGGCCCGCATAAACATAAAAGTAATAATGGGTTTGGCTGCCCAAAAACACGGCCAGGCCCAGCGCCAGGGCGGTTTTGGGCCCTAAGGCGCCCCGCAAAAGGATACCGCAAACGAGATATACAAAGAGCAGCACCCAAAAGCTGAGCAGCATGTACATGCGCATAAACACAAGGTTTTGGGCGGTGCAGGGCAGCACCGCCCAAACAAGCGGGACAGCCAGCGCCGCCCATTCGCCCCCGCGGGCAGGCGGCACAAGCCGGCGGGCAAGGGCCCAAAGCAGCAACAAGCAGCCTGCATAGGCCGCCAGGTTGACCGACAGGGCCAGCCAAGGCGAAAAGCTGCCCGCAAAGAGGCTGCTGACCGTGTGCAGCAGGATGTAGTAAAGGGGCGGGTGCACGTCCTCCCGCTGGTGCTTGTAGACCATGGCGTAGTCAAAGCCGGTGCCGGCATCCACCTGTAAATAGGCCCGCATGTCGCTGCCGGAAAGCCAGCCGTTATGGTATGTATCCTGCGACCAGGCATCACCCAAAAACTTAAACGGCTTTTCGTTATTGGCGAGGGCATAGCTGAACAGCTCGTCCCCCCTAAGGTCGTACCGGCAGGAAGCCTGCAAAATCCCCAACCCCAACGCCAGCGCAAACAGCAGCCCAGCGGCCAGCCAAAAGGCGGTTTGCCTTTTGAGCCCGCGCTTTGTTTTGAGCGGGGCCGGCGCGGCAGGGGGCATAGGGTCGGCGAGGGCGGCCGGGTCAGCCAAAGCCACCGGGGCGGCCGGGACCGACGGCTCGGCCAGGGGGGCCGGGGCAGCGGCATCTGCCACAGCAACCGGCCCGGCCGGCTCGGGGCGCTCCGGGGCTTGCACAGAAGACGGCATGGGCCGCACCTCCTTTTGTAAACGCGCGCGTCAGCGCAACGGCATCCGCTTTTTGCAGGGCGTTTTTTACAGATGCAGGGCTTTTGAAGGGGCCGCAGGGTAAAAGAAGGGGTTTTGCTGCCTAAAGGGCGGCAAGGCTCGTTGGCTCCACCCCCTGCCGGGCAAAGTACCGCCTTGCCTCGGCCGCAGCGTCCTGCACGCAGGCACGCAGCTCCTCCAAGCTGTCGAACCGGCGGCTGGGGCAGAGGTACCGGCAGAACTCCAGCACCGGGTTTTCCCCATAGGCGTCGCCGGAAAAATCCTGGATAAAGGTTTCGCAGGTGGGGCCCTCGCCGGTAGTGTTTACAGTGGGGCGGGTGCCCAGGCCGGTAGCCCCGGGGTACCATGACCCGTCGATGCTCACCCGGGTGATATAGATACCGTATCGCGGCATCTGGAAACCGGCCGGGTAAACCTGGTTGATGGTGGGAAAGCCAAGGGTACGCCCCAGCCCGTGCCCGCGCCGCACCGCAAAATCGATGCGGTAGGGCTGGCCCAGCATGGCGGTAACGCCCGGGATGTCCCCTCCGGCCAGCGCCGCGCGGATACGGGTGGAGGACACCGGCGCGCCCTCGTGCAGGGCGGTGGGCAAGGTGCACACCTCTACCCCCGCTGCGCCGCAGAGCCGGCGCAGCAGCGCCACATTGCCCGCCTTGTTTTTGCCAAAGGTAAAGTTTTGGCCGCAAAAAACCGCCTTTGCGTGGTACAGCCCCAGCAGCACATCCGCAACAAATTGCTCGGGCGAGAGCGCACGGAACTCCTCAAAAGGTGGCTCCAGTACCCATTCGGCCCCCAAAGCCGCAATGCGGCGATGCTTTTCGTCCTGCGAAAAAACCCGCCCGCCCCTGAGAGCACTGTTTACGGGCAGGGCAAAGGTAAACACTGCCGGGGCCAGCCCATGGGCAGCGGCATACTGCGCCGCCGCGCCGATGACCGCCTGGTGCCCGGTATGTACCCCGTCAAAAAACCCCAGCGCCACCGCCGTGCCGCGGGTATCCTTGAGAGGGGCAAGGGTATTGAGGTAGCGCACCCGGCTCACTTCCTTTCGATCAGCAGCTTCTGCGCCGTAAGCGCCCGGCCCTCAGCCCGGCCAAGGCCAAGGAAAACGCCCGCCCCGGTGTAGAGCCGGTACTGCCCGTTGGGCGCGGCGCACCGGTAAACCGGCGCGCCGTTCAAAAGGCGCGCCACAGCCCCCTCGTCCACTGTCAGGGCCGGCAGGGAGGCAAACACGGCGTCCGCCCCCAGCAAAAGCCTCCCGAGCGCCTCTTCGCCGCCGGTTTCCCTGGCCGCGATAATTTCCTCCAAGGTATGGGCCTGCTCCTCGTCAAACAGGCCGGCCCGGGTGCGCCGCAGCGCCGCCAGGGTGGCCGGCAGGCCCAGCGCCGCGCCAAGCTCCTCGGCCAGCGCCCGCACATAGGTGCCCTTGCCGCACTCGACCCGCAGCCGGTGGTCGCTGGGCGAAAGCCGGCCAAGGTACTCTAACTTGTAAATGACGATGGGCCGGGCGGCGCGCTGGACCGTTTTACCGGCCCGTGCCAGCTTGTAAAGGGGCTGCCCCCCTATTTTGACGGCGGAATACATGGGCGGAACCTGCATCCTTTGGCCCACAAAGCCGGGCAGCACCGCCCGCAGCTCGGCCTCGCCCGCGGTGACCGGGGCGGTTTTGAGCACGGCGCCGGTAATGTCGCCGGTATCGGTGGCAAGGCCCAGCCGCAGGGTGGCAAGGTAGGTTTTGTTTTGGTTTGGCTGTAAATCCACCGCCTTGCTGGCCGCCCCCGCAAACACCGGCAGCACCCCGGTGGCCATGGGGTCCAGCGTACCGGAATGCCCCAATTTACGGGTACCTAACACCCCGCGCAGCTTGGCAATTACATCAAAGCTGGTCCAGCCGGAGGGCTTGTCCACAACCAGGATACCGGTGAGGCTCATGCCTGCTCCCGCTCCTTGTCCGCCGCGGCAAGCTCCCGCTCCACCTCGGCCAAAATGGCCGCCTTGGTGTTGCAGAGGTTTCCCTCCAGCTCGCAGCCTGCCGCGCGGGAATGCCCGCCCCCGCCCAGCCGCTGGGCGATGGCGCAGGCGTCCACCCCTTCCTGGGTGCGCACGCTGATCTTGTAGCTGCCGCCGGGCTGCTGGCGCAGGGTAAGGCCCACCTGTACCCCCTCGATCATCCGGGGCAGGCTGGTCATGTTTTCGAGCTCGTCCGGCTCAACCCCGCTCTCGGCAATCTGCTCCCGGGTGAGGTAGATCAGGGCGCAGCGGCCGTCAAAGTGGTATTCCAATTGATCCAGGGCGATCCGCTCGGCCTCGATCCGCTCGCGGGACTTGCTCTCAAACAAAATGGTGTTGAGCTCCTCCAGACGTGCGCCCGAGCCGATCAGCCCCGCCGCCACCTGGTGGGAGTTGGCGGTGGTATTGGAAAACCGGAAACAGCCGGTATCGGTAGAAAGGCCGGTATACAGGCAGTCGGCAATTTGGGGGGTGAGGTGCACCCCCATCGAGGGGATGAGCCGGTAGAGAATCTCGGCCGTGGCGGCCGCCCCGGCGTCCAGCAGGGTCTCGAGAGCATAGCCTGCGTTGGAGGAATGATGGTCGATGCAAAGGTCGATCTGCCGGGTATAATCCCGGATGGAATCGCCAAACAGTTGGATGCTTGCCACATCCACCGCCACCACATAGCGGGGGGTGAACTGCCCCTCAAACGGGGTAAGCTCCATATAGCCATACCGGTCCGGGATACCGTCGGCACAGAGCACTGCGGCCTGCTTGCCCAGGCTTTTAAGCGCCCAAAACAGGGCTCCGGCACTGCCGATGGTATCCCCGTCCGGGTTTTTGTGGCAGAGCAGAAGAACATCCTCGGCCTTGACGAGCCGGCCGATGGCCTCTTCCATTTTCAGTTGTTCGGTCATGGAGCAGGGCCTCCTCTCATCTGGATGCGGCGGGCGTCTTTTGCAAAAAGAGCCTTGCGCCGCGGCTTACGGCAGGCCGGGCGATGGTTCCCGGCCCGCCTTTTGGGGTCAGGGGTTGGGGGTATCCTCCCCGTCCGGCTCGTTTGGCGGCCCGCCGGCCTCACCGGCCGGCCGCAGCCCGGCGAGCATCTGGTTGATATGGGCCGCATAGGCCGCGCCGTCGTCCTCGCAAAAGGCAAAGCGGGGCGCCTTGCGGATATGCATGCGCCGCGAAATTTCGCTGCGCACATGCCCGGCCGCCCGGTTGAGGGCCGCCACCGCGCCGGCCGCGTCGCCGCCAAGGACGCTGATATACACCTTGGCAAGGTCGAGGTCCTGGGTGACCGACAGGCGGGTGACCGTAAGCAGCCCCCCCGCAAGGCGGGGGTCCTTCATCTGGCCGATGACCCCAATGACCTCGCGTTTCATATCCTGGGCCAGCCGGCCCTGGTTTTTGCTTGGCATAGCTTCTCCTTTTTCTTGCATCCCTTAACAAAGGGTAACATGCCGTCAGGCCAATTC
>CAJTSP010000018.1:2492-28657 GCA_910578965.1 uncultured Oscillospiraceae bacterium | reverse complement strand
CGAGGTGATGGCTTGCACAAGTGCAGCTTTCCGGCCGGGGTGGTCATCCGGCCGGATGGGGTGAATGAGCTGGACCCTTGCCGCTACCGGGAGGTGGAGCGGTACAAAAATGTGACCGTTCGTGTCCTGCGCTGCACCCGCTGTGGCCATACCGAGGTGACTTGGACACGGCAGGAGGATACCGAACAGCTTGATCCCGAGGAATAAACAGCCGAAACAGCCCTGCGGGGCTGTCGCGCGGGGGCCGACCGCCCCGCGCCTGAAGATGGCAGGTCAGAAAGGGTATAGGCGTGATCATCCACTGCATCCAGGCACAGCTTGGCCCGCGCTATGCCACCCTGATCGACGCCGTTGGCTGGACGGTCTGGACCGCCGAGTGGCGGATCGACCCCACCAGCGAGATGCGTTTTTATCGCGGCGTAAACCCCGAAAACCGGGCAATTAAGAAGGCTTTAGAGGAGGGTTACATAGAAGATGGAACGAGCAGAGCTTATTAAATCCCTGCAATGGCTGGAGACCAAGGGGCGTCTTGATAAAATTCTTTGCCTGGGCTGCGGCCATGAGCATAACTGCTCTGTCCACGGCTGCGCCGTGATCCGGCAGGCGGTGGAAGCACTGCGGCAGCAAACCGGCGAGTGGATCCGCTGCACGGACGCCCTGCCGGCCGACCCCTGCGAGCTGGTGCTGGTGATCGCCAACGGCTGGGCGGATGAGTTTACCCCGCTGGTAAACAGCCAGCAGTTGGCCGTCTACTCGCCGGGCGACGGCTGGATGCTGGAGGAATACCCGGAGGCCGAGGGGATCACGGTGCGCTGCTGGGCGCACATTCCGCAGCCGCCGGAGTGGATATAAGCCGAAACAGCCCTGCGGGGCTGTCGTGCGGGGGCTGACCACCCCGCGCCTGAAGATGGCAGGTCAAAGGCAGGTGATATTTTTGAATATTACTTTAACCCCGGAGCAGGCAGCACACCTCATGGGCTGTCACAAGGAAACTATACGACGTCAGATTGTGCGTGGGCGCATGCCTGCGGCGAAAGTCACAAACAGCCGCAACCGCCCCGAATACGCGATCCCGCTGTCGGCCCTGCCGCATGAAGCGCAGGTCAAATACTACGAGCAGCGCGGGCTGCAGGCGGCCGAGAGCGCTGCCCTGGCCGAGCCGGGGCCGACAGCAGCCAAAACGGACAAGCCCGCTCCATCCCCCAGCCGCAAGCCGCTGGACAGCTACACCGAGGCCGAGCGGGCGGAGATCCGGTTCTGGCGCGAGATGGTCGCCCAATGGGAGGACTACCGCAGCCAGCCGGGCCAGCCGCTGGGAGTACTGGATGGCAGGTTTGTGCAGCATATGAAGGTGGAACACCCGGAGCTTGCCTTGAGCGTGCCGACCCTCTACCGCAAAAAGCGGGCGCTGGACGCGGACGACCTTGACCATGTGATCGAGCAGCGGGGCAAGGCGCGCAGGGGCCGGAGCGAGCTGCGGGCGGACGTGCGGGAAATATTCAATTATTACTATTTAGAGGACGGCAAGAATGGCCGGGCCTACGCGATCACCCAGTGCATCGAGTACACCGAACGCTGGGCAAAGAAGCACGCGCCGGACGCGCTGCCCTTCCCTGCTTACAGCACCTTCTACCGCGCGGCCATGAGCATCCCGCTGGCGGTGCGGGTGATCAAGCGCAAGGGAATGCGCGCCTACTACAACGAGGTAAGCGTGTATACCCGGCGCGAGTATGAGAGCATCGACAGCAACGACTGGTGGGTGGGCGACACCTACACCTGCGATGTTATGACGATGGGGCCGGACGGCAAGACCCACCGGCCGAGCCTTACGGCTTGGGTGGACGTGCGCAGTGGGATATTTGTGGGCTGGCACATCTTTTTTGACAGCAACAAAAGCCAGAATACCATCTATGCGCTGCGCAATGGCTGCCTTGAGTATGGGATGCCGAACAACAACCTGTACACCGACAATGGCCGCGAGTACCTGACCTTTGATTTTGGCGGGCGGGGCCACCGGGCCAAAAGGGTGCTGGCGGACGGCAGCGTGCCCTTTGCTCCTAAAACCATCGTGGATTACATGGGCCTGCGGATGACAAACGCCATTGTGCAGAACTCGCGGGCCAAGCTGGTGGAGCGCAGCTTTTTGGATGTAAAGGAATCCATTATGAAGCTGTTTCCGACCTATACCGGCGGCGGCCCGGACGAAAAGCCGGAGGCGCTGAAAAAGAACCTGAAGCGCGGGAAGATCCCCACGGATGAGGAGTTCCGCCAGAAGGTGGACCTGCTGATCGGCGGCTACCTGAACTATCAGCCATACTATGGTTCGGTGCCGGAGGACAAGGGCAAGCGGCGCATTGACGTGTACAACGAGCACCTGACCCACCTGCGCAGGGTGGATGAGGACGTGCTGCGCCTGATGCTACTGCGCACCTCGAAGCTCAAGACGGTAACGCGGGATGGCGTGGCACTGAACATCCGGGGCAAAAAGCTCTGGTTCAATGCCGAGGAGCTGCATGCGCTGCACTTTGGCGAAAAGGTGTATGTGCGGTACGACCCGGACGATCTGTCGAAGGTGCGGGTGTACAACGAGCAGGGCGCGTTTATGCTGGAGGCTCCCCGGGACGGTATGGACGCGATGTATGGGGCCACGCAGGAGGAGATCGCGCGGCAGCAGCAGGCCAAGGCAAGGTTTCAGCGGGTGGTGCTGGAGACGGCACAGACCTTCCTGCCGGACGCAAGCCCGGAGGAGGCGCTGGCCCTGCTGACCGAATTTGCCGAGGAAAACCTTGCCGGGCCTGTGGCGCAAAAGAAGCCCCGGAGGATCGAATTGGTACAGCCGCCTGACGAGCCGCTGCCGGTGGCCGTGGGTGAAATGGATATTTTCCGTATGAACCGGAACACGCTGAATGGAGGATGCGATGATGAGTATGACGAATACTAAGCCGGAAAAGGTGTACGATGAGGCCCTGACGGAGCAGCTGCGCGAATACATAAAGCGCACAGGCATTGCGCAAAGCGCGGTTGCAAAAAAGATCGGCTATTCGGACACGACCACAAGCCAGTATCTGAACCGCAAGTATCCGGGCGATGTTGAAAAGTTCGAGAACAACCTCCGGGAATTTTTGCGGCAGGAGGCCGAGGCGGACGCATCCAGGAAGCAGGCGGCCACCTACCAGCTGGATGAATCGTACAAGCCGACCACGATCAGCGAAAACGTCTACCAGCATATCCGCTACGCACAGATCAACCGGGCGCTGGTCATGCTGCACGGGGATGCCGGGGCCGGCAAGACAGAAGCGGCCACGCAATACCGCCGGAACAACCCATCCAGTACAGTGTACATCAGCCTGCACCCAAGCACTGCCGGTCTGGCCGGCGTAGGGGCGCTGCTTTGCGAAGAGCTGGGCCTGCCCCTATCGGGCGGCAGTAGCCAGATGTGGATGAACATCCGGCGGCAGCTGCGGGGTACGAACAAGGTCGTTATTGTGGACGAAGCCCAGCTGCTCAAACGTGCATCACTGGATGAGCTGCGCATCCTGCCGGACGAGGACAAGATCAGCGGGACGGCGGGCAACGGTGTGGTGTTGATCGGCAACAGCGAGCTGTACGAGCGGGTAAAAAGGGGCAAGGTCACCAGCCAGACCTACACCCGCATTGCCTTGCAGCACAGTTACAGCACCGCCAAGCTGACGATGGAGGACATCAGGCTGCTGTTCCCAATGTTTGCCGGGGAGGATAAACGGGAGGAGCTGCGCCTGATCGCCAGCATCTGCCGCAGCCAGCACAGTATCCGGGCGGCAAAGAGCGCCGTAGAAAATGCGATTTACAATGGAGACATTTCCTACAACGGCCTGCGGGCTGCGGCGTCAGGGACATCGGTGGGACGAATCTGAGAAAGGACGGTACTTAAGTATGGGACGCAAACGAGTAGTGACAGAACCGGCGCTGAAGAGCTGGCAGGCGGTGGACGACGCCCTGCAGGACATCCGGGAGTGCAAGCACGCGCTGACCGAACTGAACGTCGAGCAGGCGCGGCGGGTGGAGGCTGTGAAAAAGGAATGCCGGGATAACGCCCAGCCGATTGAGAACTGCCTTAAGCGTCTGGAGGCGGAGATCAAGGACTTTGTGGATGCGCACCGCTCGGAGCTGACCGGCAAGAGCCGGGTGCTGACCTTTGGCACAGTGGGGTACCGGCTTTCGAGCAGCCTGAAACTCAACCTCACGGATGCGGACACCATTGCGCTGCTGGAGGCCATGGGGCGCACCGAGTTTATCCGGGTGAGCAAAAAGCTGGACAAGGCTGCGCTTCAAAAGCAGCCGGGCGAATTTTTGGACAAGATTGATGCGTGGGTCAAAACCACGGATGGCTTCAGCTATGACGTGACCGACCCGGAACCCGAAGTGTAAGCTGAAGGGGGGGCTGCCCACATGGGCGAGCAGCAGATCGACAAAAAGGCCAAGCAACGGATCTATGCCATCGGGGCAAGGCTTGGGATCGTGGGGCATGGCCACGAGGACGACCTCCACGCGCTGGTGGCGGCGCTGACCGGCAAGGAGGGCGTTTCCGCCCTGACCGCGGAGGAGGGCAAGCTGGTGGAGCAGGAGCTTGCCCGGCGTGCGGCATCGCTTGAGCCGCGGGCCAGGGCCCGCAAGCGAGAACGCAAATACGAGGAATTGCCCGGGGGCATGACCGCCAGGCAGCAAAAATATGCCTGGTACCTGATGAGTGAGATCGAACGGTTTGACCCGGCCCCGAATGGTGTGGCGCTGCGGTACCGGATGTGCGGGTTTGTAGAAAAGAAATTTGGGGTAACAGCGTTTCCACAGCAGCCGTTCCGCTTTTTGACCTGGCAGCAGGGCAGCGCCCTGATCGAGGCGCTGAAAAGCATGGCCACGCGCAAGGAGTTGGAATATCTGCACAGTACGGCCGGCCGGCGTGAGCGGCAGGTGGCAGGGCCATGAGGAACGAGCTGCTGGAGGCTTTGCGGCTGGAGGATCTGAATGGGAACGCGCGGGAACTGGCCGAGTTGATCGGGATGGAGGGCTTTATCCGCCTGGTGGACGTTTACGGCGGCACCAGCAATCTGTACATCCCCAAAGCCGAGCAGCTGGTGCTGCCGGTCCGGGACGAGATGATCCGGCGGGAGTTTGACGGCGGGAACAGCATCCAGCTTGCCCGGAAATGGGGGCTGACTGAGCGGTATATCCGCGAAATCGTAAAGGACAAACTGAAGGAGCTTCGGATTGCGCCCGGCCCCGGCCAAATGAGCCTTTGGGATTAGCTTTGGAAGTGCTTTTGTGAAATGCCTCCTATGTACGGCTTCACAATGAATAAGGTATGATTTTCTCATAGCGAGAGGATCATACCTTTTCTTTTTGGGGGCGGGGCAGATGGTATTTGATGCGGGGACCTGGTGGCTGATTGGCATTTTGCTCACAGCCCTGCTCGGGGTCGTGGGCGCACTGGTCAGCCGATCGATCTTCAAGCGGATCGATGAAAACTCCACCGACATCAAAGAGGTGCGGGAAAACTACACGCCGCGCAAGGATCACAAGGACGACCTTGAGAAAGTGCGCAGGGAGCTGAAAGAGGTGCGCAGCGAGATGCGCACAGAAATCCAGGGTCTGAGCGATGACATCAAGGAAATAAAAGAGACCTGCCTGCGCAACGAGGATTTTTTGCGCCAGATCATGAGGCTGGAAGGCAAGATGGATGAGCTGTACCGATACATCATAGGAGGCGGCGGACGAAATGGTTGAACATGAGCTGAAGCAGAAATTGCAGGCGGGCGAGCTTGCGGCCGACAACGGCACCCTGATCCGCGCGCTGGCGCTTGTTGGCAACGATTACCAGTATACCCGGCTGCGCAGCCTGCATCTGGCCCTGGCAGGGGGGATGAGCCGCGGGGCGATGTGCAGCGCGGTGAACTACCTGTCGGACAGCGGGTATCTGGATGTGCGCACGGCCGAAGGCCACGCGGCTGCCAGCGTTTCGGATGTGCCGCTGGAGGAGCTGGAGGCCAAGCTGACACCCAAGGGCGCGCAGCTGCAGCGCGGGGTACTTAAAGACCCTTTGGTAGACCTGTAAAGGGGGTTTAAGCTATGCGGAGGAAGAACCGGAGCCGCAGCAAAATCTCGCAGCTGCCCCCGGAGCTGCGCAGCACGGTGGACGCGATGGTGCTTGCGGTTGCTGAATACCGGTACGAGGACATCCGGGAATACCTGGCCGGGCAGGGCGTGGACATCAGCAAAACCGCGATCGGCAACTATGCGCGGAAGCTGGTCGAGGAGATGGAGGCCATCCACTTTGCACAGGAAAACTTTAAGGCGCTGACCGCAGAGGCGCAAAAGGTGCCGGAGCTGGAGTACACCGAGGTCATCAACCGGGTGACCGCGCAGCGGATGCTGCAGGCCGTCCTCTCAAAGCCGGAGGAAGCCTGGAACGATGTGGCGCTGGACAAGCTGCTGCGGGAGATCAACGGCATGACCAAGGCGGTGGCCTATAAACAGCGGATCGACCTGCAAAACAAAGAGGATGCTGCTGTCGCGGCCGATGAGCTGAAAGCGGAGTTCTTCAGCGCATTGGGCGCGGAGCACCCGGAGCTTTACCAGCAGCTGGTGGCCGTGCTGGACCGCCACCAGCAGGAGGCCGCGCCATGAAGATGTACGTTTTGCAGGTGCGCACCGGGCAGGAGGCCAGGCTGGCCGAGCGGCTGCGGCGGCGGGGCGTGGACGCGCACTGCCCGCAGGAGGAGCGGATGATCCGCAAGGGCGGCGGCTGGCAGGGCCGGCTGTATACCGTCTTCCCCGGGTACCTGTTCGTTTGCTGTGAGGATCCGCTGGGCATCTATTACCGGATCAGCGGCCAGAGCGGGGTGCTGCGCTGGCTGGGGATGGCGGGCGGCAGGCCGACGCCGCTGCCGCTGGAGGAAGAGGCGCAGATCCTCTGCATGACATACAGCGACGTGCCGCTGCCGCCAAGCCGGGCGGTAAAGATGCCGGACGGCGGGCTGGTGTTTGTGGAGGGGCCGCTGGCCGAGCTGGCCGGCAGCATCCGCAAGGTAAACCGGCACGACCGGCGGGCGGAGGTGCGCATACCGCTGCACGGCCGGGAGCAGATCATCCGGCTGAGCTTTACCATTGAATGACAGGCCGGAAGGCCGACAGGAAACCGCGCAGAGGGCCGAGGCTGGTTCGCCCCCCGGCAGGATGGCGGCGGACAGAACGCGGAGGGGGCGCAAGGCCAACGCA
Source organism: uncultured Oscillospiraceae bacterium (assembly GCA_910578965.1). Classification (GTDB taxonomy): domain Bacteria; phylum Bacillota; class Clostridia; order Oscillospirales; family Ruminococcaceae; genus UBA7177. The sequence continues at coordinate 21,406 of CAJTSP010000018.1, read as the reverse complement.
CCGGCCGAGGCATCCTCCACCAAAAAACCGGGGCCAAAGCAGCCGCTTTTGACCCCGGATGGCGAAGCATATCCAAAGAAAAACCCGCCCTGCGGCGGGATACCGTTTAATCGCGCCGCAAAGGCGTTTAATTTTTGCTTGCAGGGTGAGGCCGGGAAACTGGCCTCTTAACATTTGCGGCGGTTACAGGGCCGTTTTGGGGGGCATTGGGAGGGCCGGCGGGATGAGGACAAAATCGGGCAGCATCCAGGGCCTGCTGGAGGGCATCGAGCAGGCGCGGCAGCGGCAGGAGTTTGACATCGCGGCCGACCTGCGGCAGCTGCGGGAGCAATACCCCCGGCAGAGCAAGCGGGCGTTTTTGCAGCTGCTGGACGCCCTGATCGAGAAATACGAGGTCGAGGAGACGGCCGCCGTGCATGCCGCGCTGGTGGAAAAGGCCCGCGGCGGGGACCTGGCGGCCATCCGGCTGTACCGGGAGAGCCAGGCCGAGGCCGGCAGCAAGGGCGGGGTGGTTATCGTTGATGACATCTGACAGCACGCAGGTGCGGCTGCGGGACCTGCTTGGCCCCGCCTTTTTCGACCTGCACCGCCAGGTGCGGGCCGGCCGGGTGGATGAGGTAGTGGCCAAGGGCGGGCGCGGCAGCCTCAAGAGCAGCTATATGTCGGTGGAGCTGGTGCTGGAACTGCTGCGGCACCCGGACTGCCACGCGCTGGTGGTGCGGCAGTACTCCAACACCCTGCGGGACAGCGTGTTTGCCCAGCTGCAATGGGCTATCGGCCGGCTGGGGCTTGCCGGCGAGTTTAAGGCCACCAAAAGCCCGCTGGAGCTTATCTGCCAGCCCACCGGGCAGCATATCCTGTTCCGCGGGCTGGACGACCCGGGCAAGATCAAATCGGTCAAGGCGCCGTTTGGGTATATCGGCATCCTGTGGTTTGAGGAGGCCGACCAGATTCGGGGCGGCGAGGAGGCGGTGCGCAACGTGCAGCAGTCGGTGCTGCGCGGCGGCGAGTATGGCCTAACCCTGCTCAGCTTTAACCCGCCTGCGGCGGCCAAAAACTGGGCCAACCGGTACGCGCTGGAAAGCCGGCCGGGCAAGCTGGTGCACCACTCGGATTACCGCAGCGCCCCGGCCGGGTGGCTGGGGCCAAAGTTTTTAGCCCAGGCCGAGTATCTGCGGGAGACCAAGCCCACCAAGTACCGGCACGAGTACCTGGGCGAGGCGGTGGGCAACGGCACCCAAGTGTTTGACAACCTGCGGCTGGAGGAGATCACCGACCGCAAGGTGCGGAGCTTGGGCGACCCCGTTTGCGGGGTGGACTGGGGCTGGTACCCGGACCCTTGGGCGTTCAACCGCACCGTATACGACGCCGCCCGGCGCACCCTGTACGTCTTTGATGAGCTGACGCGGCAGAAGCTGAACAACCTGGAGACGGCCGCGCTGGTATCAGAGCGCATCCCCGCGGGGGAACAGATCATCGCGGACAGCGCCGAGCCCAAGAGCTGTGCGGATTACCGCGCCGCCGGCCTGCGCTGCTATGAGGCGGCCAAGGGACCGGGCAGCGTGGCGCAGAGCATGAAATGGCTGCAGGGGCTTACGGCGATCGTCATAGACCCGCAGCGATGCCCGGACACGGCCCGGGAGTTTGCCGAATACGAGTACGAGACAAACCGGGAGGGCGAGGCCGTCCAGGCGTATGTGGACGCGGACAACCACCACATCGACGCTGTGCGGTACGCCACCAACCGGCTCTGGACCAGGAAGGGCGCATAAGATGCTGAAAATCATAGAGGCGCTGCGCAGCTGGGGGACCGAGGCCCGCGGGCCTTTTGGCGCGGCGGACCTTGCCAGCGACAAGATGAAGGACGCGATCCTTGGCTGGATCAGGGAGTACTACCGGCGGGAGCCGGACAAGGACAGCGACCCCTGCCAGCGGCTGCCCTATACCATTGTGCACAAGCTGGAAAAAGGGATGTTTGCCGAATACAGCAGCAACATCCTGGACCGGGAGAGCACAAAAAAGGGCGGATGGCAGGCCGCAAACCTGGCCGCGCTGGACAAGGTGCGGGGCGAGGCAATGCAGTGGATGTTGATCGCGGGGGAGGCCTGGCTCAAGCCGGTGCCCCAGCGACAGCCGGACGGCGGGGTGGCCTTTCGCCCGCAGCTGATCCGGCGGGATGCGGCGGTGGTGCTGGGCCGGGCGGCGGACGGCAGGATCACGGCCATCGGCACAAGCGAGCAGACGGCGCTGGGCGATTGTTGGTATACCTTATTAGAAAAGCGCAGCGCGGACGAGGCGGGATACCTGACCATTGAAAACCGGCTCTACCGCAGCAGGCAGGAGGGCGAGCAGGGCACACGCTGTCCGCTGGATACGCTGGAGCAGTACGCGGCGCTGCCCGACCAATGCACCCTACCAAAGCCGGTGGGCGGGGTGGGACTTGTTTCCCTGCGCACCCCGCTGGCAAACTGTGTGGACGGCAGCGCCGAGGCGGTGAGCATCTACGAGCCGGCCATGGGCCTGATCCACAATGCCAACCGCAACGAGGCGCTGCTGGCCCGCGAGTTTGAGCTGGGGCAGCACCGGATCATGGCCCCGGCCGATATGCTGGCAGACATCGGGGATGAACGGCGGGCGATTAAGGACAACGTGTTTGTGGGCCTTGGGGAGTACCGTGTGGGCGAGGGCGGGCTGACCTGCTTTTCGCCGGCGCTGCGGGTTGAGGCATATGAGGCCCGCAAGCAGAGCTACCTGCGCAGCATTGAGAACGTGATCGGGATGAAGCGGGGCCTCTTATCGGATGCCGAGGAGGTGGAAAAGACCGCCTACGAGATCGCCAGCACGGCCGGGGATTACAACCTCTCGCTGATCGATTTGCAGCGCATCTGGTTTGACGCAGTGCGGGAGTACCTTGTGCTGTGCGACGCCCTGGGGCAGATGTACAACTGGTGCGGCAGCGAGCAGTGGGACGTGACCGAGCAGCTTGCCATTACCTGGGGCAACGGGGTGCTGTACGACCCGGACAAGCAGTGGCAGGAGGACTGCGAGATGGTGCGGCTGGGGCTGCTCAAGCCCGAGATCGCGCTGGCCCACCGGTACGACCTGCCCTGGGAGACCGAGGCAGACCTTGCGGCAATCCGGGAAAAATACATGCCCGGCCAGGATGCAATGCCCGCCGAGCTGGAAAGGCTGCGCTAAATGACCTACGATGACGACCTGCTGGAGGAGCTGCGCAAAAAGGCGGCGGCGATTGCCGAGCCGATCCACGAGGAGCTGCTGCGGGACATCTGCCGGCGGGTGCGCGGGGCCGGGGCGATCACCTCGACCGCCGAATACCAGATCTACCGGGCCGAGCAGCTGGGCCTGGCCGAGGAGGAAATTAAAGCGGCGCTGGCCCGGCAGCTGGCCATCTCGGATGAGGCCGTCAACCTGCTGTTTGAGGAGCTGGCAAACGAGACGGTGCTGTTTGAGGAAAACGCCGAGCTGCGGCAGCTGGTGGACGCCTACTGCACGGTTTCGCGCCGGGCGGCCGCCGCGGATTTTGCGAACCTGTGGGCCCCGGGGCCGGACGGCCAGCTGTACACGGTGAAAGAGGCATACGGCAAGATCATGGATTTTGCATGGATGCAGACGGCCAGCGGTACATACGATTTCGGGACGGCGGTGCGCCGGGCCACCAAAGAGCTTGTGGAGCGCGGCATCCGGGTGATCCCGGGCAAGGACGGGCGGAGCCTGCGCATTGAGTACGCGGTGCGCAGCTACATTACCAACCGGATGGGCGAGATGTTCAACGCGATCAGCCGGATGAACTATGACGCCATCGGGGCCAACGGCTGGGAGATCAGCGCGCACGAGGCCCCCGCGCCGGACCACGCGCCCTACCAGGGGCGGCAGTACCCGGCCGAGGAGTACGAGCGGATCAACGCGGGCCTTACCCGCAAATTCGGCTGGTGGAACTGCCGGCACACGGTGTACCCTATCCGGCTGGGCGAGAGCCCGCCGTCCTACACCGAGGAGCAGCGGCAGCGGTACCTGGATGAGAACGAGGCGGGGGTGACCTACCGGGGGCAGCATTTTACCCTGTATGAGGCCAAGGGGCGCAAGCGGCAGCTGGAGAGCCTGATCAGCCAGAAAAAGTACGACATCCTTGCGGCCGAGGGCGACCCGGAGCTTTTGCGCCAGCAGCAGATCCGCCTGCAGGCCATGCGGGCGGAGTACAGCGCCTTTTGCCGGGCCACCGGCCAGACCCCGGAGCCCTGGCGCACGATGGTGGCCACCTACGGCCGCGACCGCGCCAGCCGGGACGCCTGGGCGGTGAGGAAGTTAGGGCGGCGACTGACTGGCCGGGCAGCGGGCGATGACCGTGACGAACAGCGCGACCTGCCGCCGATCCGGGCAGGGCAGGTGGATTTTTCGGACAAAGAAAAGGTGCTTGCCGTGCTTCGGGAGCGCGGGGCCGCACTGGAAGGGCTGGATCACGAGGAGGACATCACCATCACGACCGATGGCACGGTCTGGCACACGGTGGGCACCGCCGCCCATGTACACCCCGAGAATATCCAGCTGCAACAAGGCGTATCGTTGGCAGGCTCGTATTCCTACCACAACCACCCGACTGAAAAAACCGGGTACAGTTTCAGCGGCGATGATGTTGCCTTTTTCTTTGAGTATGGTGTACAATATCAGCAGGCATCTGATGCCCTTTATGAATATTGGATGGAACGAACTGCGGAAACGGTCAAGCCAGAAAATGCAGCTCGGCAATTTAAGAACCTTTTTACGCAAATTGCTTTTGAGCGAGATGGCACAGGCTTTGACATAGACGCGGAGGGTTACGATGCCGTAATGCGGGAGCTTGCGCGGTTGTTCCGGTTCCGATATTCCCGCCAGCCAAAGGAGTGATCTCATGCCTGAACCGAACGATCCCATCGCCTATCGCAATGAAATGCAGGCGCTCCGGAAAAAGTACGAGGAAGCATTGGATAAAATCTGGGAGGAACACAAAAACGACCCCGGCCCGTTTGGCCTGGACGATGGGCCAGGCTCAGAAGAGTGGGAGCAACTGCGTCGGCAAATGCTTGCCGACATCCACCGGGTACGCCGGAAATACGGCATAGAATAGTTACCTGCCAAAAAGGGCCTCCCGAGGCCCTTTTTATAATGCCCCACAAACGGCGGTTAACCGCTGTTTGCGGGGGCATTTTTCATTTACCGCCGCCCGCCGGACAAAACGGGCGCTGCAAAACCGGGACTGGCCGGACAAAAAAGGACAGCAGCACGAACGCCCACCCACCAAGAAGGAAGGAGCATTTACATGCTGGAATGGCTGAAGGGCATCCTGGGGGATGCCTACACCGAGGAGATCGACAAGGCCGTTGCCGCCGAGATCGGCAAGGCGTTTGTGGCGAAAGCCGACTTTGACGCCAAGAATACCGAGCTCAAGGCGGCCAGGGCCCAGCTGGCGGACGCCGGCGCGACCATTGAGGGGCTGCGGGCCGAGGGCAAGGACCTTGAGACCCTGCGTAAGGAGGCCGAGGAGTACAAGGCCCGCGCGGCCAAAGCCGAGCAGGATGCCGCCGCCCAGCTGGAGGATTACAAGTTTGGCAGTTGGTTCGACGGCCTGGTTGCAAAGCACAAGGGGCGGGACGCTGCGGTGATCCGGGCGCTGGCCGGCAAGGAAAGGCTGGCCGCGCTGCGTGAGAGCAAAAACCGCGAGGAGGACGGCAAGGCGCTGTTTGAGGAGCTGCAAAAGACCAGCAGCTATGCCTTTGACACCACGCCCCCGCCCCCGCTGTACGCCGCCGGCACCGGCACCGCGCCGCTGTACAAGCAGGACGCGGACGGCGTAACGAGCGCGTTTGCCGCCATCAACCCCGGCCTGAAGCTGTAAGGCCGCAACCGAAAGGAGCAAAAAAGATATGGCACATACTGCACAGGAGCGGTACTCGCAGCTGGTGGATGCCAAGCTGCGGGCGACCCTCGTGACCAAAGATAACCTCATTTTCAACAACCGCTATGAGGGCGACCCCAAGGCGGGAAAGGTCAAGGTGCCGGTACGGGATACCGAGGTCTCGGTCGGTGCCTACGACAAGGCTGCCGGCATGGCGGCCACGGCCGGCTCGACCACCTACATGGACCTTGACATCGACGTGGACGAGGCGGTGAATGAGCTGGTCGACGGCTTTGACGCCGCGAGCGTGCCGGACGGCATCGTGGCCGATCGGCTGGACAGCGCCGGGTATGCGCTGGCCCTCTCTATGGACAAAAAGTCGCTGGAGGCGCTGCAGGCGGCCGCCGACGCCAACATCTCGGCTACCAAGACGGCCTGCACCGCCACGACCGCCTATAAAGAGGCGCTTGCCGCCAAGCGGACCCTGAGCCGGGCCGGGGTGCCGAATGAGGGGCGCTGGATGATCGTCGCGCCGGAATACCTCGAGGTGCTCATGCAGGATGAGAAATTCATTAAGCAGAGCGACCTCTCGCAGGAGCTGGTGCAGGCCGGCGCGGTGGGCCGGATCGCGGGCTTTACTGTGTTCGAGTCCGGCAACATGGATTTTGAGAGCACCACCCGTGTGACCGGCAAGAAAACCACCACCGAGTTTATTTGCGGGCATCCCAACTGGTGCCACCGGGTGCCGGAGTGGCAGGTGCCGGTGCACCTGCAGGACCTTTCCGGCAGCGGCAAGTACATCGGGGCAAGCGCGGTGCAGGGCCGCAAGGTGTACGGCGTCAAGGTAAGCAAGGGCAAGACGCTGTACATCAAGCGGATTGAGACGGCTGTGCCGACCGGCAGCTAAGGCGGGGGTGGCAGGGATGGCCTATGCGGACTATGCCTTTTACCGGGACACCTTTTGCGGCGAGCTGGACGCTACCGCCTTTGACCGATTTGCGGCAAGGGCGAGCCTTGAGATCGACCGGGCCACCCAGGGCCGGGCAGAATGCGCCCCGCCCGAAATGGAGCGGGCGCTGGCAATCTGCTGCTGCGAGCTGGCCGAGCGGCTTGCCGCCTGGGACGCGCAGGACAAGGCGACCGGGGGCGGCATTATCGCCAGCGAGGAGGTGGACGGCTACCGGATCGGCTACCGCGGCAGCAACGCAGCCGAGCAGCAGGACCCGGTGGCCCGCCGCCAGCGGGAGCTGTACAACATCTGCACGGGCCATCTCTGCGCGCCTGTAAACCTCATGTACCGGGGGGTGTGGTAATGGACGGGATACGCAACGCCCAGATCACCCTCTATCACCGCGAGTACGATGAGGCCACGCGCCGGGACGTCTGGACGCGCAGGCAGTTTGCGGCGGCCAGCTGGTACATGCAGGCGGGGGCCGAGGCCGGCACGGGCGGCGAAACGGCGGCGGACCATGCCGTCGTGCGCATCTACACAGACGTGCCGCTCGCCGCCGCGCCGGGCGACATGATCGTGCCCTGCCTTGCGGACGCCGAGGTGAGCGGTTCGGTACAGATAAAGCAGCTGTACCCCGGGAGCATCAAGGTGCTGCGGGTGCGGGACAACCGGCGCGGCAGCCTGGCGCTGCGGCACTGGCGATTGGAGGGGGAATAAACATGCTTACCATTACCACCCCGCAGGGGGCATTCAGGCGGGTATCCACCACCGCAGGCGGCGTGGCGGCAAGGCTTGTTTGGAGCGCAGGCTTTGCCGTGAAGCGTTCCCTGATGTTCGGCCGGGCGCAGAGCTTTGTGGACAGCGAGGTGCTGCGGCTCATGCAGCCCTACACGCCCCAGCGCACCGGCATGCTGATCAAATCCGCGACCCTGGGCACCGTGATCGGCAGCGGGCGGATCAAGCAGACCGTGCCGTATGCCGCGCGGCAGTACTACACCACCGCCGCCAGCCGAAGCTACGACCCGCGCCGGGGCGCGTACTGGTTCGAGCGGATGAAGGCCGACCAGAAGGGGGCTATTTTGCGCGGCGCGGCACAGCAAATGGGGGCTGAAGGCCATGAGTAAAGCGTCCGGCAAAACGCCCGGCACCATCATCGAGGCCCTGCAGGCATATCTGGACGCTTGCCCACTTCTCAAGGGCCGGCGGCTGCGGGTGGACTACCTGCCTGCAAAGCCGCCCGAGTATATGATCAGCCCTACGCCGGGGGATGAGATACTCAAGAGGTACTGCCGGGGCGCGGCGCAAAAGCAGTACCTCTTTGTGCTGGCCAGCGTCCACTGGTATGGAGAGGACGAACTGACAAACCTTGAAAACAGCGGCTTTTACGAGAAGCTGGCAGGCTGGATGCGCCAAAAGACCCGGCAGCGGGCCTTGCCGCAGCTGCCGGCGGGCTGCACGGCACAAAGCCTGGAGCCGGTAAGCACCGGGTACCTGTACAACGCCACGGCCACCGAGGCGCGGTATCAAATCCAGTGCCGGCTCATCTACTATGATAAAGGAGTATAAACAATGAAATTATCTGAATTGATGGCCGAGGCGGTGCTCCAGCCCACCTTTGCCGGCGTTGTTACCGCTGATGATTTTGTGCTGGCGGTGGGCTTTGAGAACGAGACCGACCCGGACGATTATCTGGTGGCCCAAGAGGGCATTACCGAGCACTCGGGCACCATGTCGGCCAATACGGCCGAAAACACCTACATCCGCGGCGGCAAGCAGACCACCAAAACCGGCACCACCCGCGCCTTTAACGTAACTGGCGACCGCTGCTGCGGCGATCCGTTCCAGGATGCGCTGCTGTCCCACGAAGTCAAATACGGCACCGGGCAGGCGGTCATCAAGCCCTTTGTGTACTTCAACCGGATCACCGGCAAGGGCGAGAAGGGCCTTATCTCAATTGTGGTGGATGAGGACCCAAACGGCGCGGCCGGGGCAAACGCCGGCTTTAAGGCGACCCTGACCGCCAAGGGCACCCCGGCCGAGTACACCTACACCAAAACGGCCTGAAGGCCGGCGCAATGAGAGCGAAGCGGCAGCCTCCGAAAGCGGGGGCTGCCTTTCATTCACCCAAAAGGAGGAGCAGATCATGCTGAAGGTGCTGGACACAGAGCTGGATTTTGACATTACCTCGCCGGATGACCTTGACCGGTACATCCGGGCCAACGAGAAGATGGTCGCACAGGCGGCGCAGCTGCCGCCCATGCCTCAAACCACTGTGGGGCTTGCCAATCTCAGGGCCTATCAGGAATGGGTGGCGGCAAACTGCCGGCAGATCACCGACTGGATCGACGACATCTTTGGCGAGGGCACGGCCAACAAGCTGCTGGGGCCAAAAACCAGCCTGAGCGCCATTTTGGATACCTATGACGCACTAAAAGCGGCCGTCACCGCGCAGGGCGAGGCTGTGGGCGCACGGCTGCGCCAGTTCGCGCCCAACCGGGCCACCCGCCGCGCCAAAAAGGGGCAAACCCCGTGAACCTGCTGCTGGAAAACGGCCTGCCGGAGGAGATCGACGGCCACCCCATCAGCCCGGACTATCGCAACATGATCCGCTTCGATCTGATTTTGCAGGATGAGGAGATGAGCGAGGGAGAAAAGCTCTACTTGGGCCTCGCACAGCTCTGGCCGAGCATCCCCCAAAATGCCGAGTGGGCGGTGGAAAAGCTGCTCTGGTTTTACGGCTGCGGCCGCAAGGCTAAAGAGGACGGGCCGGACAGCTCACACTCCAACAAACCCCGCGCCTATGATTTCGACCAGGATGCGGATTTGATCTACGCCGGGTTTTACGCGGCCTATGGCTTCAGCCTCACCACCACTCCCTTTTTGCATTGGTGGGAGTTTATGGCACTTTTGTCAGCCCTGCCGGATACCACCCTCATGGGGCAGGTCATGCGCTGGCGCACGGCCGACCTCAGCGAGATCAAAGATAAGCACCAGCGGGAGTTTTTGGCGGCCCAGCAAAAGCGCTGGGCACTCAAAAAGCAGCTGCGCGCCCCGGCCCGCACGGCGCAGGAGATGGAGCAGGCGACCCTTGAACGGGTGCGCCGGCGCAACGAGGAAGTGCGCCGGCTGATGGAACAAGAATCACAGAAGGGCGGGTGATGGAATCGTGTCTTATGACGGCTCCCTGATATTTGATACCGAGCTAAACACCCAGGGCTTCCAAGCCGGAGCAAGCAAGCTCAATGGTATTGTCTCGGGTCTCGGCGTCTTCAAGCTGCTGGAAAAGGGCTTTGAGCTGGTGGCCGGCTCGGTGGACAAGGCCATGGGCCGCATTGACACGATGGAGCAGTTCAGCCGGGTTATGACCACCATGACCGGGAGCACAAGCGCCACCAATGCCGCTCTGGCCGAGACCACCGAGATCGTCACCGGCACGGCGTATGGGCTGGACTATGCCTCCCGCGCGGTACAGAACTTTGTCTCCCGCGGCATGGAGCTAAACGGGGCCACCGATACGGTGCGCCGCTGGGGCGATGCTGTGGCCTTTTACGGCGACGGCAGCAATGCCGCCTTTGCCAGCGTGACCGAAGCCTTAAGCAAGATGCAGACCAAGGGCAACGTGACCATGGAGCACATGGAAATGCTGCTCAACGCCGGCATCCCGGCCATCGAGATGTACGCGGACGCCGTGGGCGTCACTACTGCCGAGGTCACCAAGCAGATGGCGGACGGCAAGCTTAGCGCATCCGACTTTATCTCCACCCTCAACAGCGCCATCGCCAGCGGCACCAGCAGGTTCCCTTCCCTGGCAGGCGCGGCCAAGGAGGCGGGCGCAAGCTGGAGCGCCACCTTTGACAACATGGGCGCGGCCATTACCCGCGGGGTGCAGGCGATCATCCTGTCGGTGGACGAAACGCAGGAAGCGCTCGGCCGGCCCACCATGCGGGACGCCGTCAAGACCTTTGGCAGCCTGTTTGAAAAGGCACTGAGGCTGGTGGCGGCAGCGATCCCGCCGGTGGTTGAAAACCTCGACCTGCTGGCGGTTGGAGTCGGAGGGGTCACGCTGGCCTTTGGGGCCGACCGGGTCATAAAGTCATTTGCCGCCGCCACCGAGCTGGCCAATAAAGCCATGCTCGCGGCTGAAGCGGCAGGGCAGCTTGTAATCCCCACCCTCAACGCCAAGGCGCTGGCAGAGGCCCGCGCCGCGGCCATACAAAAGCTGGGCAATGCCGCCACCGAGGAGGAGATCGTGGCCGAGATGGCCAGCACCGGCGTGATCTCGGCAAAAACGGTGGCCTTGGGCGGGATGAGCGCGGGCCTGTCGGCCTCCACCATCGCCTCAATGCTGCTGACCGGGGCCACCACAGCGCTGAGCGCCGCGATTAAAACCCTGATGGGGCCGATAGGCTGGGTCATCGCAGGCTGCACCCTGCTGGTGGCAGGCACGGCGGCGGTGGTCAAATGGCTCAATGCCGAAACGGCCGCCTACGAGCAGCAGTCCGGCGCGGTGGAGGAGCTGTCGGACGCCCAGCAGGCACTGCGGCAGACGTCCGAATCAAACGCAAAAAGCCACGCGGACAGTGTCAAGGGCATGAACGCCGAGGCGGACGCGGCCAGGCAGCTGGCGGCGCAGATCATGGCCCTGCAGGATAAAGAAAACCAGTCCGCCACCGATCGGGCGCTGCTGGCCGCAAGCGTGGAGCAGCTGAACGACCAGGTGGAGGGTTTAAACCTTGCTTACGATGAGGAAAACAACCTCTTAAACCTCAATCAAACGCAGATTGCGGAATACATCGACGCGAAACTGGCTCTGGAAGAAAGCAATGCCCTGCTCCAGCGGCAGAACGAGCTTTACGAGGAGGAAGCCCGGCTGCTGGAGGCCCGACAGGAGCTGGACGCCAAGCAGCAAGAGCTGGACGCCCAGCTTGCGGATAAATCCTTAAAGCAGCAGGAATACAACGAGCTGATGGAACAGCTCAACGCCACCCGCGCCGCTTACATTGAGCAGGAGCAGGCCATTGGCGACCAGAAGGCCGAAATTGAGGCCCGGCTGGGAGAGATCGACACGGCCTCGGCCCAAACCCTGATCGATAACGCCGAGGCGGTGGCCGAGGCACAGGAGGCTGAGCTGCAGCGCCGGACGGATGCGCTTGCTGCCTATACCGACGCCGCTACCGAGATGTTCGAGCGGATCAACACCGAGAGCAAGGTGAGCGTCGAGGAGATGATTGCCAACCTCGAGGCCAACCAGGAGACGGTGGCCGCCTGGGCCGACAATCTGGTGGAGTTGGGCCGGCGCGGGCTGGACGAGGGCCTTTTGCAGCAGCTGCGGGACGCCGGGCCACAATCGGCCGCCACAGTGGCCGAGCTGGTAACGGCCACCGATGAGCAGCTGCTCACCTTAAGCAATACCTTTGCAAAGGGCGGCAATGTGGCCGCGCAGGCTCTTCTGACCGAGCTTGGTATGCCGAATGTTGTCAACTCCGGTAAAGATACGGTAGATAAAATATCCAACGGTGTGGCTACAAATCGCAGCCTGGACAATGCGACCACAAAGCTGATCCAGAACGCAAAACAGACGGCAGAGCAGGCAGTTGCCGCAAATAATTTCCCATCCGTCGGCACCCTGATAAGCAGTGGGATTGCCGATGGCATCTTACAAGGTAAGTCGGGGGTTATATCCGCTGCGGTGGACGTCGTGCGTGATGCCATTGAGGCGGCCAAGGCCGCGGCGGACATCCACTCGCCATCCCGCCGCGCCCGCAGGGAAATCGGCCTGCCGATCCCCCAGGGCATGGCTTTGGGCGTAGAGGATGGCACCCCACAGATGGTTGCCAGCGCCCAAGGTGCAATGGCCCGGCTGTGGAGCGCTCTGTCTGACGGCGCGCAGCCCGGCACATTGGTAGCCAGAATGCGGGCGTCCGTTGACTGGCTCCAAAGCGGCGTGGCCGGGCTGGTTGGGGCGGCGGCAGCGCCTGCCCCGGCTGCCGCTGCCGCCGGGGCGAGCGGAACAACCACCAACCTCTACCAGAACATCTATACCCACGACAGCCTGTCCGAATCCGAGCTTACCCGCGAGGCCGAGGACATGCTCGACCGGCAGAAATGGAGGATTCCGTGAACCAGGATACAAAGATTCGCTACCAAAGTGTGGGCGGCATCCTCAATTTCGCCTATGAGAGCGAGTTCTGGATCACCAAAATTACCGGCCTCCAAACCGACATATCGCTCAACACATCACAAAGCGTTGGCCAGCGCGGCAGCACGGTCAACGGCCAGAGCGTGCAGCCTAAAAAGGTAACGGTCAACGGGGCGGTTTTTGGGGATGTGGAAGCAAACCGTGCCAAGGTTCTTGCGGCGGTTTTGCCCCTGCACGAGGCAAGGCTCGCCTTTATCCAAAACGGCGGGACCTGGTATCTGGAGGGCTGGCCGACAAAGACCCCGGTTTTTGAGGACGGGTTTGGCGTGCAGAGCTTTCAATTTCAGTTCTACGTTCCCTATCCCTATTTCCGCTCGGCCGAGCAAAAGAGCTACCAGCTTTCCGGCCTGCGGGCGTTATGGCACACGCCGTTTTATACCGGCGGAAGCTTTTACATTTCAAAGTACACCGAGAACGCCTTTTGCCGGGTGGAAAACACGGGTAACGTTGAGCAGGCCATCACCCTCACCCTGTACGCCGCAGCCGAGGTTTCCAAGCCGGTAGTCTATAATGTCGAACGCGGCGGGTATATCAGGGTCGATAAGATTATGGCTCCCAACGAGCGGATGAGGATTTCCACCCACGACAAAGACAAGGACGCCGGACAGGCGGTGCGTTTTTTTACAGCAGACGGCAGCGAAAGCAATGGCTTTAAGTACATTACACCAGATTCTGATCTTTCCATGGGGGTTGCACCGGGCGGAAATATCTTTATGGCCGACGCGGCGGCGAACAAGCAGAACCTGCGCTGCACGCTGGTCACGGCGGGAGGTGAGCGGCACAGTCTATGAGCTTATATGTATATTCGGCCGAAAAGGAACGCCTAAGCGAGGTGCGAAGCGTCACCAGCCTTCAATGGCAGGAAGAGTACTGCGGCATCGGCGAGGCAAAGCTTGTGTGTGGGGCCACTGTGGCCAACCTGGCACTGCTGCAGCCCGGGAATCTGCTGCACAATAGCGAACGGCCCAAGCTGTTGGCTTTAATTCAATCTGTAGAAGTGGACGACAATTCCAAAACGGCCAGGCTTACCGTGCGGGCCAGACTTACCGTCTGCCGCCTGGCCGAGCGGGCAGTGTACTATACCGAAAGCTATACCCATGCCGGACAGGGCATGCGGGATATTGTACAGCATAACCTGCGCGGGCTGCCGCTGACTGCACCGGAGCTGCCTGCGGACTTTGAGGACACAGCGCTGGCCGGGCAGGTCTCCTGGGGCAGCGTTCTGGACGCGGTGAAAGATATCGCAAAAGCCTCGGGGCTTGGTTTTCGGGTAGCAGCGGACGACGCCTTGGCCGAGAGTTTTGAGGTGTACCGCGGTATTGACCGCAGTGTCCCCGGCAGCCCGGAATATGTGGGCTTTTTTGGGGATGCGGCAGGAAATCTGGCCTCTATAAAGCTTAAAAATGATGTGTCTGGAAGCAAAAATGTGGCCATTGTCTGTGGGCAGGGCGAAGGAGCGGCCCGCCGGATGGTGGAGGTGGATCTGTCTGCCGATGGCAAGCGCCGGGAGCTGTATGTGGACGCCCGGGATCTTTCCCAAACCGTAATCGAAAACGGTGCACAGCACACTCTCACCAATGTCGAGTATGACGCCCTGCTGCAGGCCCGCGGCCTTGCCAAATTGATCGAGACGGCGGGATGCTTGACTGTAAAAGCGCAGTTGGCCCAGCGCATGCTGCTGTTTGGACAGGACTACGAGCTGGGCGATATTCTGCCGCTGCGGGCGGCAAAATACGGGGTCGCCGTTAATGTACGGGTCGCAAAGATCAAAATCGTATACGAGCGCACAAAAAGTATCGAAGCTGCACTGGAGGTGGTTTTATGACGGCATGGCCGTTGGACAATACCGAGTACACGGCCGAGGAGATCGGCGCGTGGAGCGGAACAAGAACAAGGGGTGTTTTCTCGTCCGATGACTGCTTTGCAGTGACATCGGCCGGCGGCTTTGATATCCAGGTTTCTCCTGGACTCGCCTGGCTTAAAGCGGCGAAATATTGGGGCATTGCGGTGCTGGAAAAGACAGTGACCAGCATGCAGATCGAGGTGGGCAGCGGCCTGCTGCCCCGGTATGTGGCGGTGGTGCTGCAATACGACAAGACGGCCAACGAGGTCAGGCTGGCCCTACGGTATGGGGAATACTCCGACACGCCCGCAAAGCCCCAGCCGGTGCGCAATGAGTATTACGACGAGGTTGTCTTGGCATCCATCCTCCAGCCGGCCGCGGCGGTGGAAATTACCCAGGCCAACATTACGGATGAGCGGATGAATGAGGCAATGTGCGGCCTGATGCGGGACGGGGTGACCGGCCTGCCCACGGCGTTGCTGTTTGCCCAGGCGCGAGCGCAACTGGAAGGATATGCCTCCGAGTTTGAGCTGTGGTTTGCCCACATCAAGGGCCAGCTGGACGGCGACACGGCTGGGCATTTGCAGCTGCAGCTTGACAACCTTGCCGGCGAGGTGCAGCTTTTCAGCTGTACCCTTCTGGCGGATGGATGGGCGGCGAGCGGCAGTACCTACACTCAAACGGTAAGCTGCCCGGGGCTTTTTGAGACCTACGATTTGGAAGCCCCGCAGGTGCCCGCCACCGGGGTAAAGGCTACCGACACCGCCCTGAAAGAGGGTCTCGACACCCTGTGCGAGGCGGGTAACTCGGGCGAGGTGCTGGACGGGCAGCTCAAATGGACCTGCTATGGCAGCTATCCCACAGTAGATCTGCCGCTGCGGCTGCGCAGGGCTGCGGTGAAGAGCGCGCCGGAGAGCGGCGGGGAGGCAGGAGGTCCCACAGAGCAGGGCGGCAACGAGGAAGGAGCGGTATAAATTGGGCATCTTGTATATGGTAAAAGCTGGAAACGGGGGGGGGCTGTACCAGCAGCCCCTGAGCAGGCTGCACAATTCTACTGGGCCGCCGCCGGAAAGGCACAACCGCCGAAACGCCCACAGTGCGGGATACAGCGAGGCGGCTGCGGCACAGCGGCCAAAGCCGGCGGACGCGCAGGCGTCCAGTGCCGGCTTTGGGTGCCGCAAGAGGGGGTGCGCTGATGGGACAGGTAATGCAGCGCGCCGGCGGCGGCAAGGTGAGCACCACAAATTTGGCCGCTGCCAATATTGACAATGGTGTGACCGTGACGGTAAAGCAAGGCAGCAAAACGGTGCAGCAGGTGACCGGCAGTTTAAAAACGACCACAAGCGGGCTGGCTGCCGGGAATATCAGAAACGGCGTGACCGTGACGGTGAAGCAGGGCAGCAAAACGGTGCAGCAGGTGACAGGGACTTTTACGGGGCCGTCCACCTCGGCAAACGCAGCACAGGTAGACAGGTCTAATGATGGAACAGGCTCCTGCTCGTTATACGTCCCGGCCGGAACCTTTAAAGCGTTTTTGACCGGCTCTTGGGCCAGTTGGGACAAAGACGGCCCGGCATACGGTTCCAGCGCCTCCTTTTGGATGACCTTCAACGGAGCATCCATTGGCTCCGGGGCCACAATTACCGGGCCTGGTACGCTTATTGGATACACCAATGTTGTGACCAACTATCATAGCGTGCATGCAACCTGTTCGATCTTTTATGGTTGACCGGCAAGAAAGGATCTGAAGACAGCATGAAAATTTACGACGAAAACTGGAACGAGCTGGCCCAGCCGGACCTGGAGCTTGGGTGGCTGGAATCAGCGCAGCGGCTTGCAGTCCATCACAAAGCGGTGCCGGAAACACCGGCGGAATATGGCTGGGAGGTGCTGAAGGGCACCGAAGGCCTGCGCCCGGGCGGGCTGCGGCAGCGGGTGGTGGTGACGCCAGCGGTGCCGGCACGGGAGGCCTGGGACGAGTACGAGGAGTGTCAAATCTACCATCCCTACACGGCCGAAGAGCTGGCCGAACGCGCCAAGCCGGACCTTGAGGAGCGGCTTGCGGCAGTAGAGGGAGCCATGCTGGAGTTGCTGTTGGGAGGTAGCACGGATGGTTGAGTTTTTGAGGGTACAGTACCGGTTGGGCCGGCTGAACGCGGTGAGGCTTGCACAATATGCGGTGGCCGGACGGATCACCGAGGCGCAGTACGGAGAAATTGTGGGAACGGCCGAGGCCGGCCCGGAGGAGGCGGCAGATGAGTAAGGTACAGCAGGCAGCCGGCGGCGGCAAGGTGACCACCGAAAACCTGACCGCTGCCAATATTGACAATGGTGTGACCGTGACGGTAAAGCAAGGCAGCAAAACGGTCCAGCAGGTAACCGGCAGCCTTAAAACAACCACGAGCGGTCTGGCTGCCGGAAATGTTAAAAGCGGCGTGACCGTGACGGTAAAGCAGGGCAGCAAAACGGTGCAGCAGGTGACAGGCTCGTACTCTCCGTATATCCCCTCCCTGCGCATACAGGACATCGGAACGATCGGCCCCAACAGCCCGACAATCAATGTGGCGGCCATTTTGCCGGGTATCTACCGGAGCCTGAGCATTGCAAATTTTGGGGTTCGGGCGTTTTCTTTTTTTGCCACCTCCAGCAACAATGGCGTGCCCTGGAGCAACTACAGCCTGTATTACAACGCCAGCACCGGGATCCTGAGCGGGGACATTTACAGGGCGCACGGCAGCGGATACAGCTCGATCAACTGCAGCTATCTCAATGTATATGTATACTATGTGGCTTAAAAAAGGAGAGAAAGATGAAACACGGCATCGACATTTCAAGGCATCAGGGAAAAATCGACTGGGCAAAGCTTGCCGCCGAGCACAGGGCCGGGACACTCGATTTTGTCATCATCCGGGCGGGGTACGGCGGTGGGACAATCGACCCGCGGTTTGAGGAGTACTACGCTGCAGCAACGGCGGCCGGCATCCCGGTGGGGGCATACTGGTACGCTTACTGGGGGCCGTATACGCCATCGCAGGAGGCCGCCAGCTTTCTGCGCGCGGTGGAGGGCAAGACCCTTGAGTATGGCCTCTGGTACGATGTGGAGTATGAGCCGGATATCCTGGGGATGAGCAGGCAGGCCCGGACGGACAAGGTGCTGGAGGGGCTGAATACGCTTGCCGCCAGCGGGCGGTATGTGGGGCTTTATGCCAGCACCGACATGATCAACAACCGGCTGGAGTACAGGCGGCTGCGGGATTATGACATCTGGTGCGCGCAGTACGCAAGCCGCAACACCTGCAAGCTGCCGTATGGCATCTGGCAGTATACGAGCAGCGGCAGCGCGGAGGGCATTGCCGGCCGGGTGGACTGCGACCGGGCCTATAAGGACTACCCCGCCTTTGTGACGGGGCCGCTGGCGGGGGCGGCTGCCGGTGGCGCGGGCGGACAAGCTCCCGCCGAGCCGCTGCCTGCCCCCGCGCCGGGGCAAGAGGATCGTGTACCCCGCGAGACACACACCTGGCGCATCACCGGCGGCGGCAAGGCCGATGCCGACCGGCTGCTGGCCCTGTGCGATAAGCTGGAGCTGTACATTTTGGGCACTGTGGAGGTGCAACACGGCAACGGGCCGGTAGAGTTGCTTAACATGGCCAATCGCCTGGCACTGGGCAGCAGCTGTACCATGCGCATCGGCCCCGCCACCCGCGGGGACTTGATCGCCGTGCTGCTGCAAGCGGACGCGCTGGGGCTCGTGGTACGCTGGGCAATCGACGTGGGCCCGGTATCTACCGGCGACACGGTGGCCTTGCAGGAGCTGGCTGCAAAGATGTGCTGGGGCATGGAGGAGGTGGGATGATTTTTCGTTTGTACACACATGAAAAAAGAAGGAGGAAAATCGCATGAATGACAAGGGGAAAACGTGGCTGAAAGCAGCCGGCATCCGGGCGATCAGGACAGTAGCGCAAACGGCGGTGGCCATGTTGCCGGCGGCGGCCAGCATCGCGGCTGTTGACTGGACGACCGTGTTGGGCAC
>CAJTSP010000018.1:0-2482 GCA_910578965.1 uncultured Oscillospiraceae bacterium | reverse complement strand
TGGGCACGGCGGCACTGGCAGGCATCGCAAGCCTGCTTACCAGCCTTGCAGGCCTGCCTGAAGTTGAAAAATAGCCGGTGTTTTTGCATCATCTCTCCGCCCCGGAAAGGATGATTGCATGAATAGTTACATTGGCTGGATCGGAGGGAAAAAGCAGCTGCGGGCAGAAATCCTGCGGCGTTTTCCCTCCGACATTTTCCGTTACATTGAGGTATTTGGCGGCGCAGGATGGGTGCTTTTCGGCAAAGAAAAAAAGTCAAAGCAGCTGGAAGTGTTCAATGATGCGGACGGCGAGCTCATCAATATCTACCGCTGCCTGCAGCATCATGCCCAGGCTCTTTCCGAGGAACTCAGTATGCTGCCGCAATCCCGCGAGCTTTTCTTTGACTGTGCGGCGCAGGAGCGGGTTCGCGGCCTGACGGACATCCAGCGCGCGGCTCGTAGCCTCTACCTTATTAAAATGAGTTTTGGCTGCGACCGCGGAACCTTTGCCACTGCCAAGCGTGGTTTGGATGGCATGCTTGCTGATTTTTCTGCGGTACAGGAGCGGCTGAAAGGGGTTATAATTGAGCATTTGGATTTTGAGCGGCTGATCAAAATCTACGACCGGCCCGATGCCCTTTTCTACTGCGATCCGCCCTACTATGGGACGGAAAAGTACTATCGGGCGCAGTTCACTCCAGAGGATCACCAACGGCTGGCAAATTGCCTGCACAGCATTAAGGGCCGGTTCCTCCTCTCCTACAACGAGTGCCCCGAAACTCGGGCGCTCTACCCGGGATATACAATCACTCCGCTGGTCCGCAGCAACAACCTGTCACAAGCGGCGTCCAGCTACCGGGAGATTCTGGTGCAAAATTTCTCATAACGGATACTGTTATATTCTATCAAAAAAGGGCATCGCCCCTGTCTCCGGCTCTACAATGGGGCAGGGGCGATGAGATGATCAAAATTCATCTTTCCAGAATCCTTGGTGAGAGAAGGTGGTCACAGGCGCGCCTGGCACGGGAAACCGGCATCCGGCCGTCAACGATCTGCCACTGGTACAACGAGTTTGCGGATCGGATCAGCCTTGAGCACCTGGACAGAATCTGCGAAGTTCTCGGCTGCACCGCGGCAGATTTGTTGGAATACATACCCAACGCCCAACGCCGCACTGGCGACAATCTCATCATTGAGGAGCACGGAAACAGGAGGCGTACCTGAAACAGAAAGAGCCTTTAAGTAGCGAAAAAATGCTGCTTAAAGGCTCTTTCTGTGTTCCTGACTTCAGAATGATCCGTCTGTTTCCAAGTGCATCAGCAGAGCGGCCAGAAATCGTCCCACCGTAGGCCGTGCAGGCAGCGTTACACCAACGACTTCCTCCAACAGGGAACGATTGCCCTTCCAGCAAGCAGATACGGCGTGCCGCAGGCCGGATTCTACCGCCCCCGATGAGACCGAATAGGTTTCTGCGACCGCAGTATAAACACGCTTTGTCAGGCAGCTTACAGCTCTTGTGTCCTGCCGCATAACCTCGATTGCGGAAAGAATATACCAGAACCCCACGGCGTTGGGCGACAAGCCAAGACGGTGCAGGAGCTGTGACAAAACAGCATCCCCTCCCTTCATATAGCCGCACCGGCTGACGCAGAGGTTATGAGCAGGTCTGCAAGAGAAACATCAAGAACCCGCGCGATCTTTTCCAGTTCCTGAATCGTGGGATTGGCCGCTCCATGCTCGATCAGACGATAGTATGAATTGCTGATCCCTGCCTCAAGAGCGAGCTGCTCCTGCGAAAGCCCCGCCTTTTTACGCAGCCATTTCACGTTTGTACCAAGTTCCTGACAATACGACATAAAATCCCTCCTTAGCCAAAGCTTAGGAAAAATTTTCTGTCAAAGCCAGACGATATACAGGCGGTTTCCATTCTGTTGGTATTTTTGTTGATTTGCATAAAAAACAGGCCCCGGTTTTATCACCGGAGCCCTTTGGGACACTTGCTGTCAGGGGCACATTTGTGGGCTGGACGATTGTTGAAGGAAAGCCCATCCTCTACGGCCCTTGTTTTTTCATTCTTCCTGCAAAACTTTCTCATTCTTTTTGCAAAGCAACAGCGGTCTATGTTCGTCTTGGTGGAAATTACTGCAACAAGATTTTGCAATGCACCCTCAAGGGGAGCATACAGCCTTGAAGCCACAAGTAGAAACATGAAGAACAGCGGAATATCAATCTCCCCGCGAATAAGCAGAGCAGAACCAACAAGCGCAACCGTAGCAATCCCAAACTTTAATATCAGCGTAGAGGAAACAACAAAAAGTGCTGTTCCAAGCTCTGTTATGATGTGCCGTTTTTCTACATTATCAATTTTCTTATCAAGCCCTTTCAGATAGCTTTCTTCCGCATTGTTCGCCTTTAAGTCCTGTAAACTTTCGATACACTCCTGTACGCCGCCTTCAAGCGCAACATTCGCCGCTACAGATTTACGGTTGAAGTATTCCTG
>CAJTSP010000017.1 GCA_910578965.1 uncultured Oscillospiraceae bacterium | reverse complement strand
GCTCAGCCCGGGGGCCAGGCGAGGCTGCGTTTGGCAAGCACATGAAAATGCAGGTGTCCCACGCTCTGCCCTCCGTCCCTGCCCACATTGGTCACAACGCGGTAGCCGTTTTCGCAGCCCTGCTCAGCGCACAGGCGCGCAATAACAGCATAGATGTGCCCCAACAGGGATGCATCCTGCTCGGTCAGGGCAGCAGCCGAATCGATATGCTGCTTGGGGATTACCAAAAAATGCAGCGGGGCCTGCGGCTCGATATCGTAAAAGGCCAGCAGGGTGCCGTCTTCGTACAGCTTAGTTGAGGGGATCTCGCCCGCGGCGATCTTACAAAACAGGCAGTCCATCGGTTCTATTCCCTCCTTTTTAATGGATCGTGCAGCATCCGGGCACAGGGAGCGCCCGGATGCTGCTGATTTTGCCCCTATAAAACAGCGTCTGCTCTCTGGCGTCCGGCAAAAAAGCGGCTCACTGTAGCAGCCCGCGCACAATCCCGGGCACGGCCGCCAGGGCTTCGTCCACCTTGGTAACATCCTTGACGCCGGCCATGGCAAAATCCGGTTTGCCGCCGCCGTTACCGCCGGCAACCATGGCAACCTGCTTTACCAGCACGCCTGCTTTAACCCCGCGCGCAAGCGCCATCTTGCCGCAGGAGGCCGCAAGGCTCACCTTGCCCTCGCTTTCCCCGGCCAACACCGCCACCACGTCGGGGGCCTTATCCCGAATCTTTTCGGCCATGCTGCGCAATGCGTCCTGCGCGGTGCCCGAGAAGAAGGCCGTGAGCACCCGCAGGTCCTCCACCTCGGCTGCGCCCTCAAACAGTCCGTCGATCTTGCCGGCGGCCAGGGAGGCTTTTGCTTCCTCCAATTCCTTGGCCAGGCCCCTAAGCTCGCCGGCCATCGACGCTGCGCGCAGGGGCAGGTCCTTCAAGCTGCCTACTTTAAGCGCCGCAGCGGTGTTTTGCAGCATCTCGGTGCGCTCGTCCAGCAGACGCAACACCCCCAGGCCGGCGGTGGCCTCAATGCGGCGGATGCCGGCAGCCACGCTGCTCTCGCTGAGAATCTTAAAACAGCCAATCTGGGCGGTATTGGCCACGTGGGTACCGCCACAGAACTCGGTGGACCAGCCATTGATGTCCACCACCCGCACGATCTCGCCGTATTTTTCACCAAACAGGGCCATAGCGCCCATTTTTTTGGCCTCGGCCAGCGGCATATTGTTTACCGTCACGTCCAGCGCCTCAAAGATTTTTTGGTTAACAATGTGCTCTACCAGGGCCAGCTCTTCGGGCGTCACCGCGCTGAAATGAGTAAAATCGAACCGCACCCGCTCGTCGTCTTGATACGAGCCGGCCTGGTGCACATGCCCTCCCAGCACCTCACGCAGGGCCCGTTGCAGCAGATGGGTAGCAGTATGGTTGCGGGCAATGGCGCTACGGCGGCCCTTGTCTACCCGGGCGGTTAGCTGCTGGCCTACCTGCACCATGCCGCTTTCCAGCACGCAGGTATGCACAAAATATCCCTTGGGCGTCTTTTTGACCGCCTTTACCGTGAGTTTGGTATCTCCCGCGGACAGGACGCCGGTATCGGTAACCTGGCCGCCCATCTCGGCGTAGAAGGGGGTGTGATCCAGCACCACCAACACCCCGTCCTTCGCGCCGTCGTCGGTGGAAATCGCGTCCAGCAGCTCCTCCTCATCCGAGAGGGCCTGTACGGTGGCGGCGTCCTCCAGCGTGTCGTATCCGGTAAAGCGGGTGGGCTCGGCGCTCAGCTCGCTGAACAGATCGGTGCTCCAGCCCGAAATATCGCGGGACAGCCGATCCTTACGGGCCTTTTCCTTCTGCTTTGCCATCTCACGGCGGAAATCCTCCACATCCACATCGATGCCCGCCTCCCCCGCAATCTCTCGGGTAAGGTCCAACGGGAAACCAAAGGTGTCGTTGAGCTTAAAGGCGTCGAGGCCCGAGAGAATTTTGCGCTTGCCGGCCACAGCCGTACGCTCGATGGCGTCCAAGAGGCTGTTGAGGATATTCATCCCCTGGTCAATGGTTCTGTAAAAACGCTCTTCTTCGGTGCCAATTACCTTCTTGATGTAGTCGGCATGCTCCTCCAGCTCGGGGTACCCGGCCTTGTTTTCCCGGATGACCGTCTCGACCAGCTCGGTGAGGAAGGGCCGGGCAATGCCCAGCATCCGCCCATGGCGGGCGGCCCGGCGCAGCAGGCGGCGCAGCACATAGCCGCGGCCCTCGTTGGAGGGCAGGATGCCGTCGCTGACCATAAAGGTAGTGGAACGAATATGGTCGGTGATAACCCGGATCGAGATGTCGGTTTTTTCGTCCTGGCCATAGGCCTTTCCGCTGATCCGCTCCACATGATGCAGGATTGCCTGTACCGTGTCCACCTCAAACAGGTTGCCCACCCCCTGCATCACGCAGGCCAGACGCTCAAGGCCCATCCCTGTATCGATATTGGGCTTTTCCAGCAGGGTGTACTGCCCCTTGCCGTCCGAATCGAACTGGCTGAATACGAGGTTCCAGACCTCCATATACCGGTCGCAGTCGCAGCCTACCTTGCAGCCCGGCCTGCCGCAACCGTGCTCGGGCCCACGGTCGAAATAGATTTCGCTGCAAGGGCCGCAGGGGCCGGAGCCGTGCTCCCAGAAATTATCCTCTTTGCCAAAACGGACCATGTGGCTTTCGGGGATGCCGATCTGTCCCGTCCAGATATCCCACGCCTCGTTATCCTCCTCGTACACCGAGATATACAGCAGCTCGGCCGGGATTTCCACCACCTTGGTAAGGAACTCCCAGGCCCAGGCGATGGCCTCCGGCTTGAAATAATCCTGAAAGCTGAAGTTGCCCAGCATTTCAAAATAGGTACCATGCCGCGCCGTGATACCCACCCGCTCGATATCCGGGGTACGGATGCACTTTTGGCAGGTGGTCACCCGATGACGCGGAGGCTCCTCCTGCCCCAAAAACCATTTTTTCATCGGGGCCATGCCGCTGTTAATCAGCAAAAGGCTGTTGTCGTTTTTGGGCACCAGCGGAAAGCTGTCCAGCCGCAGGTGGCCCTTGCTCTCAAAAAAGCTGAGATATTTTTCGCGCAGTTCGTTGAGTCCTGTCCATTGCATTGTCTTCTCTTCCCCATTCTGTATGGTATTTTCCAAAAAAAGAATAGCCCTCGCCCCCAAAACAGGGACGAAGGCGCGGATGCTCCGTGGTACCACCCAGGTTGCAGCGCGCAAAACCACCCGCTGCCGCTTTTGCCGCGTTAACGCCGCGCTACGCCCCGCTCTCGCAGGGAGGCTCAAGGGTGGCTGCGGCTGCCGGCGAAAGGAGTTTTTCAGCCCAGGAACTCCCTCTCTGATTTTCGCTTTGCAGAGCCGTTGGCCCCGTCACTGCCTATAATGGCCTTATAAAGACATCCTGATTATAACTTTTGTATATTTTCTTGTCAACCCGTTTCCCGGCAAAAAGGCTTTTCCTGCCGGCTTTTCCGGCTCTTTTTCGTGATCCGGGCCGCCTCATTCAGCCGCTCCGCCGCCCCCCTCCATGAGATACGCCAAAGCGTTTGCCACCTGCGCAAAAATCGCAGCCGAGCTCTCCTGCGGCTCGGCCACCCCGTCCTGAAGCACCACGATGGTATAGCGCGGATCTTCGGCGGGATAAAACCCGGCAAACCAGTAGTTCATCAGCTCGTTGCCGGCAGCATCCATCTGGCCGGTCTGCGCCGTGCCGGTTTTTCCTCCGGCGCCCCCTGCGGTGGGACGTGCCTCCTGGCCAATACCCTCTTCCACTACCCCAACCAGCATCTGCCGCAGCGTTTTGGCCGTATTGGCGCCGATGACCCGGCGGCTTTGCGGCTGGTAATAATCCTCCAGAAGCCGGCCGCTGCCCTCCTCTATGATCCCCTCCAAAAAGCTTGGGGTCGTATAAATGCCGTCCTGCGCAATGGCGTTAAAAAGCGCGGCAATCTGCACCGGGGTAGCCAGCAGCTCACCCTGGCCAAAGCTGATGCTCGCCAACTGGCCCAGGTCACGCAGGGCCTCGGCAGCAGGCAGGCTGCCCGCCGCGCTTTTTAGTCCGCGGGCAAGGTACAGCGGCTGGCCAAATCCAAAAACGCCCGCTGTTTTTGCAATGGCGGCGCCACCCATCTGCAGGCCAAGCTCAATAAAATAACAGTTGCAGCTTTCTTCCAACGCGTCCTGCAGGCTCAGCCTGCCGTGCGCAATGCCCTTGGCACAGCGGTATACATGGTCGTTGAGCTGCAGGTATCCCTTACACTCGGTGGAAAACCAGCCCATCCCCTTTTCCAGCGCGGCCGCAGCCAGCACCGGCTTAAAAACCGAACCCACATTAAACTGACAGAGCGGCCGGTTCAAAAAAGAGGTGTCGTCCGCCTCAATGCTTTTTTGCAGATCGGCCGGGTCAAACTCCGGCATGCTCACGCTGGCACGCACCTTGGCGCTGCCGCATTCCAGCACGAGGATGCAGCCTCGGGCCATCTGCTGTTGCGCCGCCCCCTCGCAGATACGCTGGATCCGCTCATCCAAGGTCAGGCGAAGCCCTCTTGCGGCCTTGTCGGCCGGGGTATATCGGGGGCTCTGCCCGGCAAGGAGCCTGCCCTGCGCGGTGGTAATGCACTGCACATAGCCGCTGCTGCGCTGGCCCGCCAGCGTCTCGTCAAAGGCCAGTTCCAGCCCGGCCACTCCATTGCCCTCGCCATCAAGATACCCCAGCAGGTGCGGCGCAATAGGGGTAGGCAGATACCGCTTAGGCGCGGGATAGGTATAGATGCCCTCCCCGGTCAAATCCTCGTCCACCTCGATCAAAAACGGCGCGGCAGCGTTGCGCCTTTGATATAAAAGGTTTTGCCCCGCATAGGACACATGCCCAAACAACCGGGTATAGCTGCTCTCGCCCGGTACAGAAAGAGCATAATATCGTTGTTCATAGCCGGTCAGCGGTACCCCGTTGGTATCATAAATTCCACCGCGCTCGGCCTGCAGTGGCAGGGTGGTGATGGTTTGCGCCTGAGCTGTGCCGGCGTACTCCTGATTGCCGGCAATTACATAAAGCCTCCCCAGCACCACCGCAAAAAGCAGCAGCATAGAAGCATATACGGCAATAAGACGTTTGGGGGTCATGCTGCGTCCCTCCTCCCTTTTTGGGTTATGGGCCGGACATAGGGCAAGCATTTTTGCCAGCGATACGGGCGGCAAACCGGCCATAAAGCTCCCCTCTGCATTAGTTTGGCTGCCGGCAGGCCCTTTAATCCGAATATTGCTTTTTTACGTTCTGCCAAGCGGCCTGCCCTTTGAAAGGCGCCTGCCTGGGCAGGCAAGGCCCGGCCGGCAAAAAGGGACAAACTGCCCTCATCATGCCCCCCTGCGGGCTTTGGCATACTATACGGGGATAGTCCTCTTGTTTTATGCCTCTTGACAAGCCCCCCTCGCGCAGTATATTATGTTCGCAAAAGAACAAACTTAGCGGCGGGATGCACGCTGTAGCTGCAAATTGCGTCCGGTCGCGGGATGGAGGTACGGGCATGCTCCCTGCATTTTTTGCGCGTTCCCGGGGCCTGAGCAAGCTGTACAGCCGGCTATTTATGCCGCTGCTCGTAAAATATGAAATGGCCCAAACCGAAGCGGACATCCTCTTATTTCTTGCGAACAACCCGCAATACGATACCGCACACGACATAGTGGAGCAGCGGCATCTTGCAAAATCCCACATTTCGGCAGGGGTTGAGGCGTTGGCAGACCGTGGTCTGTTGGAACGTTACCAGCGCGAGGGCAACCGCAAAACCATTCATCTGCGCCTCACCGAGGCCGCGCTCCCCATCGTTAAGGAAGGACGCAGCCTGCAGCGGAGGTACGGCAGGCTGCTGTTTGCCGGGATGAGCAAGGACGAGATACGCCAGCTAATGGGCCTGCTGGATCGTGTAGCGCAAAATGTAGACGCTGCATTGGAACAGGATACCGGCTTTTCTCCGCCCGCTGCAAAGAAGGACAAAGCATAATACAACGGTAAAGGAGGAAGACAATGCCCATCGGAATTGTATGTGCGAGCGACGAGGAGCTCGCCCCCTTTCTAACTTTGATACAGGGCAGCAAAACGACCGAACGGGCAATGCTGAAATTTTATAAAGGGCATATTGACGGCACAGAGGTTGTCGCCTTGTTTTCTGGAGTGTGCCGGGTAAACGCCGCGATTGCATCCCAGCTTTTAATCGATTTGTTTAATGTGGATGCAATTATCAACCCAGGAGCGGCAGGCGGAATGGACCCCCGCCTAAAGATTTTGGATACCGTAATTTCCACAGAAATATGCTATCACGACCTTGCCCCGGATATTTTAACCGAATTCCACCCATGGATGAAATCCCGTTTTTTTAAAGCAGATCATAGGCTGGTTGAATATTCAAAAGCTGCCATCCGCAATATCAAACCGTCCGGCACGGTGGTTTGGGGGCGGATGGCAACCGGCGAATCATTTATATCCGAGGATGGGAGACAACGAATCTGGGATGAATTCGCGCCTTTAACGGTAGATATGGAAACTGCAGGGATTGCCCATGTGTGCTATGCAAACAGCATCCCGTTTATTTCTATCCGATGTGTTACGGATACCGCCCAACAAGGCGGAGCCGATACTTTTGAAAAAAACTGTCAAAAAGCCTCCGTGGCCGCAGCGGATATTACGGTGGCCTTATTGCACGAAATCCGTGACAGGCAAAACAAAAAGCAGTAAGCAAAATGCAAAGCATTGCTCAACAAAGGCATAGATGGTTTTCAAAGCGGAGCAGGCGGCAACAAAAAAAGACTTTTTGCTTTTGCCCCGAAAGCTTTGTAGGGCCGGCAGAGCGGCGAAAGTGATGCGATGGCGAGGCAAGGCGCCGCAAGGATCCTTGGCGGACGGCAGGCCGCACCAACGGCCTCCAGCGGCGGCGCTGACGCCTCCCCGGCCAACGTGAAGGCCTTTATTCATAATTAGAGCCCCCAAATCATTGCTGATTTGGGGGCTCTGTGGAGCTGTTAATGCGATTCGAACGCACGACCTCATCCTTACCAAGGATGTGCTCTGCCGACTGAGCTATAACAGCGTATGGCGACCCGGATGAGGCTCGAACTCACGACCTCTAGCGTGACAGGCTAGCGTTCTAACCAACTGAACTACCGGGCCGCATTTGTGCTTGCCTGGTTTGCGGCACTTGTATATTATACCGGCTGTATGGCAACTTGTCAACACCTTTTCGTCCCTTTTTGAGTTATTTTTGAGCCCCCTCCGCCAGCAGGATCATCCTTCCTCCGGCAGCTCAATGCGCCAGATGTCTTCAATAGGGATACGCACGCCGTCGGCCATCCAGACGCAGCGCGTATCGCTGTCAACCCTTTTTACCGTCCCGGCTACCATGCGGTATTCACCGCCCGGCTTCAGGGAATCCGGCACAAAAAAGGTGACGGCGGCCCAAGGCCGATCGCAGGCCGCAAGGCGGGCCAGACAGGTGTTTAGAACGGCCTTGGCATCCTCGCCCAGCTCAATCTTTTCGCTGGTCAGGCGGCCGGCCTCCCCCACCGCATCCTCGTATCCAGAAAGGGCCGCAAAAGGGGAAAACTGCGCGGCACGGTCGTGCAGGGACATCTGTGGATGACGCGCCGAAACCGGGTGTGGCAGACCGATAATGTCATCGTAAGCACACAAATCCCGCTCGTTGCCCATCTTTCCTTGCCCCTTTCCCATTGTTCGGCCCATTTTTGAGCCTTCCGGCCGCTGTGCGGCAGCACAATACCCGGAATCCACCCACACAACAAGGAAACTGGATGCTGCTGTCCCGCCTTTTTGCGGGCATCGCCCCTGCCTTTCGGCCCGCCTTCCTGCCTGTTTTTGCCCTGGAACCCATTCGGCACCCCAAACTTTCCGCGTTGGGTGATACGCCGGGATACCCTAAACAGGCTTTTATGCCTTGTGCCCGCCAATACGGCTGTTGCGGTCGGCCGCGGTGGCGCCCTCCACCAGATTCATGCCCCTGAGCACCGCGTTTTTTCCGTACCGCCCTTTGATGTCCAGCACCGCCTTTTGCAACTGCCTTTCGCGCAGGAGATCGGCAGCCTCGGCCGCGCGGCGGGCCCTCGCCGCTTCATAATCGGTAAAAAGGTCCAGTTGTTCAGCCGAGGGTTCCTTTTGCAGGGCGGTTTCCTCCACTACCCGGTTCATGGTAAGGTACATCCGCCGGGCCAGCAGCCCCGGGTCTACAATGCGGTCAAAGAGGCGCAGCACTGCGTGTACGATTTTTTTAGAGGAGGAGGTATATTCTTCGAGGTTTTCGGTACCATGGGCGTGCTTAGGCACCGCGCGGCCATAGGCGTCGGTGGTAACCGGACCCTTATATCGCGCGCGGCGGGCCGGGTCGGCCAGGTTCTCAATGTCATACCCCAAGGTGAGGGTAATTTGGTTGGTGACCAACTGCTTTTCTACCAGCTCCAACGCCAGCCGGTCGGCCATCTCGTGCACCACCAGCCGCGCT
Organism: uncultured Oscillospiraceae bacterium; assembly: GCA_910578965.1. Lineage (GTDB taxonomy): Bacteria > Bacillota > Clostridia > Oscillospirales > Ruminococcaceae > UBA7177. The sequence goes on along the minus strand of CAJTSP010000017.1, from coordinate 20,504 downwards.
TTATTAAAAGGATAGGGACATTGCAGCACCTGCCCCTCGCCGATGCTGCTGGCCTCGGGCCGGTAGGCCTTGATTGCGGGGATAGTGCAGGGTTCCCAGCCCCATGCATGGTCGATGAGCAGCTCGGCGTTGACCCCGAACAGCTTGTACAAAAGCTCCTCGCTGTAAAAATCGCCCGGGCCGCCCAATGAGCAGCGGGCAATGTCCCCCATGGTATATAGGCCGCAGTCCTCTAATTTTTTGGCGGTTCCCTTCCCCACCCGCCAAAAATCGGTGAGGGGACGGTGGGCCCAGAACCTCCGACGATAGGCCTGCTCGTCCAGCTCGGCAATACGCACCCCGTTTTCGTCCGGCTGGATATGCTTTGCCCCAATGTCCAGAGCGACCTTGCATAGGTAAAGGTTGGGCCCGATACCGGCCGTGGCCGTAATGCCGGTGGCGGCCAGCACATCCAGAATCATCTTCATGGCCAACTGGCGGGCCGTAAGCCCATAGGTAACAAGATAGCCCGTTGCGTCGATAAACACCTCGTCTATGGAATAAACGTGGATGTCCTCCGGTGCGATATAGCGCAGATAAACCCCGTAAACCTCGGTGCTGCGCTCGATATAATGGGCCATACGAGGCGGCGCAATGTAATATTCCGCCGCAAGCGCGGGGTTTTTACGTAATTCCGGCACGCAGGCCGAACCGCCGGCAAACCGGCGTCCTGGCGCAGCCGCAAGGCGGGCCGCGTTGACCTGGCGCACCCTCTGCGCCACCTCAAACAGCCTCGCCCGCCCCGGGATGCCATAGGCTTTGAGCGAGGGTGAAACGGCAAGGCAGATCGTCTTTTGGGTACGGGCAGGGTCCGCCACCACCAGGTTGGTGGTAAGAGGGTCCAGCCCACGGGCCACACACTCCACCGAGGCGTAAAAACTCTTGAGATCAATGGCAATATAGGTCCTGGGGCCCATCAGATGTTTTTAGCAGTTTGGCGCAGGTTAGCCCGGACATTTTTGACCTCGCCCGCACTGCGTGCCAACTGTTCCTCGGTAGCACGCAGCATATTCTCGCAGTAATCGGTAAGGGTGACCCTCATCTCGCGGCTCTGGCTCTGGGCCGAGGATATGATCTCGGCCGCACGCTGCTGGGCTGCGCGCACAATTTCCTGCTCGCTGAGCATAATACGGGCACGCTCCTCAGATTTTTTTACAATCGCTTCTGCCTCACGCTTGGCCCCCGAGATGATCTCGGCCCGGTCGTTGACAATGGCCTTGGCCTGGCGCACCTCGGTGGGAAGGTTGAGCCGCACCTCGTCGATGATGTCCCGCATGCGGTCTACGTCTACCATCCGCTTGCCGCCGCTGAACGGCACCCCGGTCCCCTCTTCCATTGTTTCCTCCATGAGGTCCAGCAGTTCATCAATATTCATGCTCGTTTTCTCCTTCCAACGCGGCGCGCTCTTTTTCGTATCGGGTTACCAGCACGGTGCCGTACCGGTACTGTTTTTTCTTTTGCAGGCCACCGCATTCATCCGGCAAGGCCGCATCCAGCTCGCTCTCGCACAGTACGATGCCGCCCGGCGCACTAACCCGCCCGGCCATAGGCAGAATTGCTGTAAGGATATCCTGCCGGTATGGCGGATCCAGCAGGATGATGTGGTAACGGCCGGCTGTGCGGGCTAAAAAGGCCTGTGCCTCGGTTTGCACCACCCGGGCCGCGTGCTGCACTCCTGCCGCCCGGCAGTTTTGCAGCACTACCTGTGCCGCCGCCCGGTTTTGATCGACAAAGGTACAGTGGGCCGCCCCGCGCGAGAGTGCCTCAATGCCAAGCTGCCCGCTGCCGGCAAACAGATCCAGCACCTGGGCTCCCGGCAACGAAAACTGCAATGCGCTGAACATCCCTTCTTTTACCCTCTCAATGGTAGGACGGGTGACCTCCTCGCCGGGCAGCGCCTCAAGCCGCCTGCCCCGGGCCAAGCCTGCAATAACCCGCATACCGTCCCCTCCCTTTGATCCTGCAATGATGCCTTTTTGAGTACCTTGCCGGACGGCCCGACCGGATTTCCCGGTATATCCGCCTTTGCGGGGCAACTGCCTGTTTATTCATTATCGGCCTTCGGAGGGCGGTTTGTCAAGCGGGTGAAAATGGTCGTAAACCGCCTTGGCCGCCGCCGGGCCAACCCCCTTTGCACGCCGCAGCTCTTCAACATCTGCCGCACGTACCGCCGCCACCGTTTTAAACTCGGCCAACAGGGCCTTAGCCGCCGCCGGGCCGATACCTGGCACCTGGGTAAGGCTGGAGGCATACGCCTTTTTGTTATACTGCTGGCGGCGGTAGGCGTTGGCAAAGCGGTGGGTCTCGTCCTGGACAGCCGTTATAAAGGTAAAGATACCGCGGTGCATGCTGATGGCAATCTCGCCGCCGCCGGCTGCAACGATCGCCCGGGTGCGGTGCCTGTCGTCCTTGACCATACCAAAGAGCGGCACATCCGCGAGGGCGGTACCGGCCAGGGCGGCGGCAACGGCGCTCACCTGCCCGCGGCCTCCGTCCAGCAGGATAAGATCCGGCTTTTGGGCAAACTGGTTGGCACTGCCTTTTTCGGCTTGTATGGCATACTCGGCGGCTCGGCGGGCCAGAGCCTCGGCCATGCTGGCGTAATCATCGGTGCCGGCCACCGTTTTCATCTTGAACTTGCGGTAGCCGCTCTTTTTTGGCTTCCCTTCCTCAAAAACCACCATGCCGCAGACACTGGTCCCATCGCCCCAGTTGGATATATCATAGCTCTCTATAACCCTTGGCGCAGCGGGCAGGCCCAGCACAGCCGCCGTCTCGTCCAGCAGGCGGTCTTCCCGGGCATAGCGACCGCTCTCCCTTGCAAGCCGCTCCACCGCATTGGTATAGGCCATTTCCACCAGCTTGGCCACATCCCCCCGCCGAGGCACATACAGGCGTACCACGCTGCCGCGGGTCTCGCCCAGCAAGCGGCATAAAGCCTCGCTGCTCTCGGGCAGGGCGTCCACCGCAACGGTACGGGGGATATCTTCCCCGTCCAGATAATAACGAGGCAAAAACTCCTCCCGCACCGCGTCAAGGTCGGCGGTGTCATGAAACAGGAACTCGCGCTTATCGGTAAGGCGGCCCTGGCGATAGCGCAGCACAGCGGCGCAGACCGCGTGGGGGGTGCCGGCCAGGGCGATGACGTCCATGTTGGTGTCCTCGCTGATGACCACCTTTTGCCCGGCCGACACCTTGCGGATCGCAGTAATTTGATCCCGCAAAAGGGCGGCAACCTCAAAGTCCAGCCGGTCAGAGGCCTCCTGCATGCGCTGCTCAAGGCCTTTTACAATATCTTTTTTACCGTAGCGGATCATGTGTACCGCGCCGCGCACCGCCTCGCAATAGCTCTCGCGGCTGACACGGCCGCCGCACACGGCCATACACTTGCCAATATGGGCGTTGAGGCAAGGCCGTCCCCTGCCGATATCCCGCGGGAAGCTTTTTCCACAGCGGGGCAGCAAAAAGGAGTCCTGCGCTGATTCCACCATCTGCCGCACCGCAAAGCTGCTGGTGTAAGGGCCGATATATTCGGCTCCGTCCTCCTCCTTTTGCAGCACGGCCGAGAGCCGGGGGTACTCCTCCTTTGTGATGCGGATATAGCTATAGCCCTTGTCGTCCTTTAACAGGATGTTGTACTTGGGGGTGTGGGCCTTGATCTGGCTGGCCTCGAGCACCAGGGCCTCAAACTCGCTTTGGCATACAATGACATCAAACTGAAAGGCGTTCTGGATCATCTTGGTGACCTTGGCGTCGTGCGGCACCCCCTCGCGGAAATACTGGCTTACCCGGGTGCGCAGCCGCTTTGCCTTGCCGATATAGATAATTTCGTCCCGTTTATCCCGGATGATATACACCCCGGGCAGCAGGGGCAGCATTTTGGCCTTTTGGTAGAGTTCGGCTTTGGTCATGCAGGCAGGCCTCCTTTTGGTAGGATGACGCGACAAGGAAAAGGGCGGCGCCTCAACGGCCCGCCCTCTTGCAGATGGTTTCTGCTGCTGTTTGGGTTACTCTGCAAACCCGCTGTTGACCAGCTTGACCAGGCCGTCTACAGCGGTCTGCTCATCGGCGCCGTCCGCAATAATGCGGATGGTGGTGCCGCCTACAATGCCAAGGCTGAGAACCCCCAGCAGGCTCTTTGCGTTGACACGACGCTCCTCTTTTTCGACCCAGATCGAAGCCTTGTACTCGTTGGCTTTCTGGATGAAGAAGGTGGCCGGACGGGCATGCAGGCCAACCTGGTTTTCGACCGTAACTTCTTTCACATACATGATCGCATTCGCTCCTAATCTACTCAAAGTTTATTGGTGTCAATCCACTCCGGCTTGCTGAACCGTTGCCCTTATCATATCGTAATCCGCCGGTATTGTACAGTATTTTTGCGCATTTTTGTCAGTTCACCGAATCTGCGAGAAGCCAAAGCGCCTCGATTTGTATCTTTTTACCAGGAATTTTTCCACAACCTTGTGTGAAACCCCAAAGGTTTTCAACATCCCCGCATATATCGGTGGAAAACCTACCCGCCATTTTTTTGCAGCCAATCTTTGTAAAGGTCCGGCCGGCGCTTTTTTGTGCGGGCAAGGCTCTGTTCCTCGCGCCATTTCGCCACATTTTGGTGGTGGCCGCTCAGCAGCACCTCGGGCACCCGGCGGCCCCGCCACTCCTCCGGGCGGGTATACTGCGGGTATTCCAAAAGGCCGTCCCAATAGCTTTCTTCTTGATAGCCCTGCGGCTCGGCCAGCACCCCCGGCTGCAGGCGCAGCACGCTGTCGGCCACCACAAGGCTGGCAAGCTCGCCGCCGGTGAGCACATAGTCCCCGATGCTGAGCTCCTCGTCGGCAAGCTCCTCGATTGCCCGCTCGTCCATACCCTCGTAATGGCCGCAGACCAAAAGGAGGCTGTCGTATCCAGCAAGGCGTTTGGCGTGCTGCTCGGTATAGGGAATACCGGCAGCAGTCATAAATACGATATGCGGCCGGGGCCGGCCCACAGCCTCCACCTGGGCGATCACGGCCTGGCAGCAATCGTAGATGGGCTGGGCATTCATAACCATTCCACAGCCGCCTCCATAGGGGTAATCGTCCACCTGGCGCTGCTTGTTGAGGGTATAATCCCGGATCTGGTGGCAGTGCGTCTCAACAAGGCCCTTGCGGGCGGCGCGGCCCAGGATGCTCTCGTTTAAAAAGGCCTGGCAAAGCGCTGGAAACAGGGTTGCAATGTCGATCCGCATCATACCGGCGCGTCCCCGCTTTCCGCCGTATCAAACATGCCCGGGATGGGAGCCACCAACAGGTAGCCCTCGGCAGGGTACAGCCCCTTGAGAAACTCCGGTACACCGGGAAAACGGCATTCCTCCCCCGTCGGGGTGAGCACAGTATAAATGTCCTGCGCGGCGGGATGAGTTACAGACGTAACCTTTCCGTAGGCCCGGCCGGTAGCGGCATCCCGCACCTCGAGCCCCACAAGGTCCTGCAAAAAGTACCGGCCGGCGGGCAGGCGGGCCTCCCGGCGGGCAATGTAGATGACCCTGCCCAAAAAGGGGCGGGCCTCCTCAATGCTGTTCACCCCTTCAAGGGTAAGCAGCGCCATGCCCTTGTGCGGGCGCACCGAGCCTACCGAGCGGGGCGCAGCCCCGCTCTCGGAAAAGAACAGGGTCTTAAAGCGGGCCAAAAACTCTACGCCGTCACACCACAGCTCTACCTTCATTTCACCGCGCACGCCATGAGTGGCAACGATCTTACCCGTTTCCAGATACTCCCGCATACGCCCGTAACCTCCCTTTTTGCGTCCCAAAAGCGGGCCCTAAACGACAAAAAGGCCGCTGCAGGGCAAACTGCAGCAGCCCCCCTCGTTTTGCCTTAAGCGCCAACGCTCAATCAATCTCAACCATGGCCTTTTCGCCGCGGCGCACCGCGGCAGCCCGCATAACGATGCGGATGGCCTTTGCAATACGGCCCTGCTTACCAATGACCCTGCCCATGTCGCCCTCCGCCACGCTCAGGTGGTAGACGACCGTGCCGTCCTCACGCGGTTCCTCGGCAGAAACCCGCACCGAATTCGGCTCATCCACAAGGCCCCTGGCAACAGCAAGCAGCAGTTCCTGCATGGGTATGTCCCTCCATTTTTAAGCAGTTTGTTTTTTGCCCTCAATCAAGGCCAGACGGTCAGAGGATGTTGGATTTTTTAAGCAGAACCCGTACCGTATCGGTAGGCTGCGCGCCGTTGGCGATCCACTGTTTGGCCTTTTCGCCGTCGATGTTTACCACAACCGGGTCCTTGGTGGGGTCGTAATAGCCGATCTCCTCGATGAAGCGGCCGTCACGGGGGAAGCGGCTGTCCGCCACCACCACACGGTAGAAGGGCGCCTTTTTTGCGCCCATACGGCGCAGCCGGATTTTTACTGCCATTTCTATTACCTCCTGAAAATTGTGTAGCTTTGTCTGCCCGCCCCCAAAAGCGGTGGTGAGATAAGAAAACAAAGAATCCAAATCAAATTCGATCCACCGCACATTCGCGGGGCGGCTACAGCCACAAGGAAGGAAAGCGAAGGAATACTTTGTGTATTCCAAACTTTCCTGACGCAACGGATGCGGCTAACCAGTAGAATGGGCGGCTTTGTTTTCTTATGGAACCGCCGCTAAGAAAGCGGGAGAAGGGGCTTGTTGGGCCCCTTTGTATTTTGCATGGCCGCGCCGCATTTTTTGCACGGCGGAACCATACCAACAAATTTGCGCGGGCGGCGCGTCCTACATGGGCAGACCGCCCAGCCCCATGCGCCGGCTGAAGGCCTTAGGGTTCTTCCTGGCCTGGCGCATCATTTTTTGTAGCATCTCAAACTGGCGCAAAAGCCGGTTGACCTCCTCCACGCTGGTGCCGCTGCCGGCCGCGATCCGCCGTTTGCGCTTGGGGTTGATGATAGACGGCTTTTCCCGCTCGGCAGGGGTCATGCTGTAAATAATGGCCTCGATGTGGGTAAAGACCTTTTCGTCCAATTGGGCAGGGTCGATCCTGTTGCCTCCCGGGAACATCGAGAGCATTGCCGCCGCGCCGCCCATCTTTTTCATCTGGGCAAACTGGTCCAGCATGTCGTTCATGTCAAACCGGTTTTCGCGCAGGCGCTTGGCAGTTTCCTCGGCCTTCTTTTCGTCCAGGTCTGTCTGGGCCTTCTCGATCAGGCTGAGCACGTCCCCCATGCCAAGGATACGCCCGGCCATCCGCCCGGGGTGGAAGACCTCAAGGTCGTCCAGCTTTTCGCCCACGCCCTGGAACTTGATGGGCTTGCCGGTAACGGCCAGCACGCTGAGGGCCGCGCCGCCGCGGGTATCGCCGTCGGTTTTGGTAAGGACGATACCGTCTACCCCAACCGCCTCGTGGAAGGTTTTGGCCACATTGACCGCGTCCTGGCCGGCCATGGCGTCCACCACCAGCAGCACCTCGTCCACCGCAACAGCCTCTCGGATACGGCCCAACTCGTCCATCAGCTCCTGGTCGATATGCAGCCGGCCGGCGGTGTCCAGCAACACAATGTCATTGCCGTGATCCCTTGCGTGGGCGGCCGCCCTGCGGGCAATTTCCTCGGGCTGTTCACCCGCCAGGGTGAACACCGGCACCCCGGCCTGCCTGCCCACCACCTGCAACTGCTCGATGGCAGCCGGGCGGTAGATGTCGCAGGCCACCAGTAGCGGGCGGTGCCCCTGCTTGAGGAAATACTTGCCGAGCTTGGCGGCATGGGTGGTTTTGCCGTTGCCCTGCAGGCCGCAGAGCATAAGGATGGTTGGGCCTTTGCTTTTGATGTGGATGCGCGCGGCCTCCTGGCCGCCCATTAAGGCGGTGAGCTCCTCGTTGACGATCTTGACCACCTGCTGGGCGGGGGTGAGGCTTTCCATGACCTCGCTGCCCATAGCCCGCTGGGAAACGCCGGCGCAGAAGTCTTTGGCGACCTGGTAGTTGACGTCGGCCTCCAGAAGAGCCATGCGCACCTCGCGCATGGCGGCCTTGATATCCGCCTCGCTGAGCTTGCCCTTGCCCCGCAGCTTTTTGAACACACCGGCCAGCCGGTCGGACAGGGATGTAAACGCCATATTCTGCCTCGCCCCCTTGCCGGTTATTCGGTGATTTCGCCAATCACCCGCAGCATCTCGCCCGCAGCGCGATCGATCTCGTCCGAGCCGGTGTAGCGGCCGGCATTATAAAAGCGGACGTCCCGTGCGAGGCTCTCCAGCCGGGCAAGCCCTTCCCGCACTGCGCTGTAGCGGGCGGCAAAGCCGATCTTGCTTTCCAGCTCCAGGATAATGCTCTCGCCGCGCTTGATGGAATCCCGAACACCCTGACGGGTAATGCCGAAATTGTCCGCAATCTCGGCCAGGGACAAATCGTCGTTGTAGTACTGTTCCATCACGTCCCGCTGCTTCTCGGTGAGGACATCACCGTAAAAATCCAAAAGATAAGAAATCTCAAGGTTCTTTGCCACTGCCCTCACCTCCCTGCCCGGGCCTGGCGCAACCGGCCCGCCTCCGGTGTAAAGCATTTTGCTTTACAGTTGCATATTATAGCAGATATTCCAGTTTATGTCAAGGATTATTTTATACAAAAAGTAAACCCTTTCTGTTCCAGAATTAACGCAACAGGCAGCGTCCTGTTGCAAAGCCCGCAAGGACAACAAAAGGAAAGGCCGGCTTTTCCGAACTAATAGACCTGCCCGGAGCGTCCGGCCCCGGCCCGCGCAGCCGTAAGCGCAAGCCAGCGCCCGGCCCGCGGGCCGGGCGCTGGCCCGGGAAACCTGTCAATCGAAACTGGCCGGAACCAGCCCGCAAGGAACAGAAAGCGAGGAAAAGAACCATGAAACTGCGTGTTATCGGTATCCAGCGCAAGACAAGCCCTTTGATGAACGCAGCAAAGAATCAGTTGGCGGGGTTGTTTTTAAGGATAACGTCATGGCTGCCGCCCTCTACAATGCTGGTGGAGGATACCACGGTAAGCCGGGCCTTTTGCTGCAGCTCCGGGATTGAGAGCGCGCCGCAGTTGCACATGGTGCTACGCACCTTATATAGGGTAGTGGTTACGCCGTCGGCCAAACTGCCGGCATAGGGCACATAGCTGTCGACCCCCTCTTCGAAGCTGAGTTTTGTGGCGCCGCCCAGGTCGTATCGCTGCCAGTTGCGGGCCCGGTTGGAGCCCTCGCCCCAATACTCCTTTACATAACTGCCGTTGATGCGCAGCTTGTTGCTGGGGCTCTCGTCAAAGCGGGCAAAGTAGCGGCCCAGCATCACAAAATCTGCACCCATGGCAAGGGCGAGGGTGATATGGTAATCGTGCACAATGCCGCCGTCCGAGCAGATGGGCACATACACGCCGGTTTCCCTATAATATTCGTCCCGGGCACGGGCTACCTCAATTACAGCCGTTGCCTGGCCGCGGCCGATACCCTTGGTCTCGCGGGTGATGCAGATGGAACCGCCGCCAATACCAATCTTGACAAAATCTGCCCCGGCCTCGGCCAAAAAGCGGAAACCCTCACGATCCACCACATTGCCCGCGCCTACCTTGACGGTATCGCCGTAATGCTCACGCACCCAAGCAAGGGTGCGTGCCTGCCACTCCGAAAAGCCCTCGGAGGAATCGATGCAGAGCACGTCTACCCCGGCATCCACCAACGCGGGCACCCGCTCGGCGTAATCGCGGGTGTTGATGCCCGCGCCCACGACATAGCTCTTGCCGGCGTCCAGCAGCTCATGGACGTTTTCTTTGTGGCTGTCATAGTCTTTGCGGAACACCATGTACTTGAGCCGGCCCTCGGCATCGATCAGGGGCAGGCTGTTGATTTTATTGTCCCAGATAATGTCGTTGGCTTCCTTTAGGGTCGTGGTATCGGGTGCAGTCACCAGCTTATCAAAGGGGGTCATGAACTCGGCAACCTTAAGGTCGGTGCTCATACGGCTGATACGATAATCCCGGCTGGCCACAATGCCCAACAAACGGCCGTTTGCGGTACCATCATCGGTGATAGCAACGGTAGAATGGCCGGTTTTTTCTTTTAAGGCCAGTACATCAGCCAAGGTTGCCTCAGGCGAAAGATTCGAGTCGCTGGATACAAAGCCTTTTTTGTAGCTTTTGACCCGCGAAACCATCGCAGCCTCATCCGCTATACTTTGAGAGCCGTAAATAAAAGCAATCCCCCCCTGTTTTGCCAAAGCGATGGCGAGGTTTTCGCCCGAAACCGACTGCATGATCGAGCTGACCATCGGGATATTCAGAGTAAGGGGGCAGTCCTCCTCACCCTTGCGGTACCTGACCAGAGGGGTCTTGAGGCTGACTGCATCCGGGACACATTCGGAAGAGGAATAGCCGGGCACCAGCAGGTATTCCCCAAACGTCCGGGACGGCTCTTCAAAATAATAGGCCATGTTCTGATCTCCTTCTTTCTTATTCCGTGGAAAGCCGGCGGCAGATGGCCGCTCTTTCCGGGTTGTTTTCGGCTCAATTGTTTTCCGCATAGTATACCATATCCGCTCCCGAATTACAATGCAAAAATCCAAGGGAAACCACCTAAAACCGCCGCCCCCTCAAACCCGTTTTGCCGCGCAAAGCAAGAGGGGCGGCCCGCATGGGCCGCCCCTCTTTTGTGCAAAATATCGTCTTTTTGTTTAGAGACGCTGTTCGGTACTTTCGGCCTGCGCCGGTTCCTGCGGCTGCTCAGCAGGGGCCAGCGGCCTCCCCTGCATATCCAGGCCCTTGCCGCGCAGCCTTGCCGCCAGGATATCGCTGCTGAGAGAGTAGAGCACCGCAAAGGTAGGCACCCCCATCAGCATGCCGGCAAACCCAAACAGCCCGCCGCCCACAATGATGGCCACCAGCACCCAAAGCGCAGGCAGCCCGGTGGAATCGCCCAAAATCTTGGGGCCAAGGATGTTTCCGTCGAACTGCTGCAGGACGATAACAAAGATGCCAAACTCCAGCGCGCTGATGGGGTTGACGATGAGCAGGATCATGATGCTGGGGATTGCTCCGATAAAGGGCCCAAAAAACGGGATGACATTGGTAGCTCCCACAATAACGCTGATGAGCAGTGCGAAAGGCATACCAAAAATGGAGGTCACAATAAAGCAGATGACCCCAATGATAACGCTGTCGATGATCTTGCCGTTGATAAACCCACTAAATACGCCGTTTGCATGGCGGCAGATCGCCATCAGGCGGGTGGCCTTTGTATCGGGCAAAAAGGCCACCGACACCTTGCGCAGTTGGTGAAGCAGCTTTTCCTTGCCCAGCAGCATATAAACGGAAGAGATGACCGCCGTAATAGCCGAAACCACTCCGCTGCCAATAGCGATGCCGTAATCCAAAAGCCGCGGCAGCAGCGAGGAAATCAGGGCCGTAGCCTTTTGCACCAGCTCGGAGTAGGAGCCCAGCAGCTCCTCCAGCCCCTCTACCTCAATAGGAAGCTGGGCCACGAAAACGTCCATCCGCTGCAGGTACATGGGTACATTATTGATAAGGATCATCACGCTGTCCGCCAACTGCGGGATCACCAGCCCGAGCAGCACGCCGATGACTACCGCAGCCAACAGGTAGGCAATGAGGATCGCCAGCTTACGGCGGCCATGCAGCAGTTTTTGAAAAAACCGCACCGGGCCGTCCAGCAGATAGGCAAACGCGATGCCCCAGATAAAAGGAGCGATGATGCCAAACAACGCGCTTAGCTGGGCGCGCACGGCGTCAAAATGCGTACCCACCAAATAAAAGGTCAACCCGCTCAGCACCACGATCAGGTTGGACGCCGTTTGCTGAGTCAATTTCCACTTGCCACTATCCTTCATAAAAACGTCCTTTAGTGATATTTTGCAAGGCCACCGGCCCTGACGGGACTGTCAAGGCTATCGGGGCCGCCCACAACCCTTCTTCATAAACCAGAGCATTTATCTGAAAACAGGCGATTCCGCCGGTTGCCTGCAAAACAGGCGGGCAAAAGGGCCGTGGAGTATAAACCGCCGTGTGCCATAACTCACAGAAAGTTGCTCTGCCACACCCTTGCCCATAGCCGCCTCGGCCGACAGGCCCGCCAAGGTGACGTTAACCCTGCAGACGGTAAGGCTGAAAGCCAGAGTGCCAGAGTGAAAGAAATTACGATAACAAGTTTTTGCAGTTTTACATACAACCTTATTTCCCTTTTTGGATGCTGTGTGTTTGCTGTTTCCTTTCACTGCTTAGCTATGGTTTGAAAGGATATGTATTCAAGGCCCTTTTCCCTTTACCTTATTATAGCACTGGCTCTGGGGATTTCAACACCTCTGCCTGAATACCGCTTCGGGCGGCCGCCTGCCTCCTTATACCTTTTGTGCCGTAAGCGTGGCTGCCCCCAAAAGCCAAAAGCATGATGCAGCCTCCCAGAGGCGGGTCGTTGCGGAGAAAATCGTATTCGGGTGCCGCAACAACCGTTTCAAATTTGCCACGCGTCAAATGTTATTTTCCCTTTTCTCAAAATCTATTGGCCAATTTTGCGAGAGTTTCCTGCACGAACTTGACGAGAGCTTCTTTCTCATTTGGCAGGATTTCTTCCACTACAGCATCCAACGTTTCCGTGAGCAGGCTTCCGATGATGGGCCCAGGCCTTATGCCGAGCGCGATGATATCGCTGCCATTGATGGCCAGATTCCTCAATGAGAAAGCCGGCTGTTCGGCCAGCACCTCGTTGAGCATAGCCGCAAAGGGCACGGCTTGCTCCTCAAACCTCTGATGCGCAGCCACGGCATGGGCCCGATTGTCGCATTCCCGGATTTTCAGCAACCGTCTGAGCTGTTCCGGCCCAAATTTATTGAGCATCCGCCGGGCACATGCCCTGGTGGGCGCGAATTCAAGATCATGGTGTGCAATGAGCTGCGTAACGGTTTCGATTTCATGATTGCTGAACCGCAGCCGGCGCATCACCTGCCCTGCAATTTCGGCGCCAACCGGTGCATGGCCATAAAAATGGTCATTGCCGTTTTCGTCGGCCGTTTTGCATGCCGGTTTCCCGAAATCATGGAAAAACAGCGCGATACGCACAGGGTCGTCAGCCCATTCTTTAGGGAACCGGTCACAGCTTTCTGCGTTGGCGAGAGCTGTTATCGTATGGCAGAACACATCTTCTTTATGGTACTTATTGTGTTGCTTGCATCCATCCAGGAGCTTTAGCTCCGGCACGATTTTATACAGGACATCCCTGTTCATGCGGATGGCCTTGGCCGCATACGGCGCGCAGATCATTTTGCGGAACTCCGCACCAATGCGCTCTGCCGAGATGCCGTCCAGCATGCCCAGTAACCGGCACATGGCGTCTTTGGTTTCCTGCCCGATGGTGAAATCGAGCTGTGCAGCAAACCGAACGGCCCGCAAAATGCGCAAAGCGTCCTCACCGAACCTTGTAAATGGATTTCCCACGCAGAAAATCTTCTTCTGCTGAAGATCAGATTTCCCGCCGTATGGGTCGACCAAACCCTCGGCATCGTTATACGCCATCGCGTTGATGGTGAAATCCCGACGGGCAAGGTCTTCTGAGACACATCTCACAAATGCTACAGAGTCCGGGCGCCTGCCGTCAGAATACAGGCCATCTACCCGGAAAGTGGTGACCTCATAGGGAGCCCCTGTTTTATCCAAAACCGTTACAGTGCCATGCTTTAACCCTGTGTCAATGATGCGATACCCCTCGAGAATCTCTTTAACCCGTCCAGGCCTGGCAGAGGTGCAGATGTCCCAATCATGCGGGTCACGCCCCATCAGGCTGTCGCGGACACACCCGCCAACGACATAGGCTTTTTCACCATGCCTGTGAAGTTGAACCAGAATATCCGCTGCCCCGGAGGGCATATTGACCCTAAGCATCTCGGCCAGCCCCTTTTATTTTTATTATAGCATAAAATATCCCCTTGTTAATGGTTTCAGGATACGCCGGAAGAAATGTTTTGAGCAGCCTGTATACGCTTTATCCGTATCCATGGGTACTTCCGTATGTGTTCTATTCAGGAAAGTCCCCACAATATCAGCCATTCCGGGCGCATCGGCTGCCTCGTCGTCAGCCATATGTACGAACCAAACGGCCAAAGCCGTGCGCTTGGGATGCTTGCCCATCCCTGCCAATAGCCCGATATAAGCCGCCGTTTTGGGGAATCCGGCAATGCTCCTAAGCCGCTGATAAGCGCTTCTGGGCGTGGGCAGCCTTGTCCACAAGGCGCATACTTCCCGATTCCCCCCAAGATGTCAATCAGGCCATGGCCCATTCGGGGTAAGCAAAAAAGGAAAAAGAAAGCATAATCCAGACAGGGTCGACGATACTGTCAAGAAATATTTGTGAAACAACAAGAAATCTGCTATAGTGGAGTACAGAAAGGCCGAAGCCGGGATAAAGGCAGGAGCAGGGATTTATATAAGCTATAAGCCCCTCTGGCACTCAAAGGTAGGAATGTTTATGTTTGAGAGAATGAAAGAAGCAATTCGTCGGCAACAGGAAAAAAGAGAACAACAAATTAGAGAAGAAAAGAATAGATTGCTTTCTCTATCCGAAAAAGAATTGCTTGTTGAAATTCTCTTGGAGCTAAAGCGCATTGATGGCAGAATTGATGATGTAGAAACAAGCGTTCGTATTTATCACAATTAATATATTGTTTTTCAGCAGGGATATTGTTGAAATATTTAATTGAAGCAGGACATACGAACAGCTTTTTGATTTACAGGGAGCTTTCATCCTTTGGATGAAAGCTCCCTGGGCAAATGACGTCAGGCTACTCCGATTTGTACCCTCCCCTACCCGGCACATCATCCTGTGTAAAGCTTGCGGAGGTTGGAGGGAGGGTATCGGATACCATCATAGAACAAAAAAGAGCACGCGCGAGCGGTTTTTCGCTCACGGTGCTCTCTTTTTGACAGATTGTTTCTGGGGTTTTGACAGGGTGGATGTGGGGGCTACACAAGCAGCTTACTCCACAGTCACGCTTTTGGCAAGGTTGCGCGGCTTATCCACATCGCACCCGCGCAGTACGCTCATATAGTAGGCAAACAACTGCAGTGGCACGATGAGCAAAAGCGGCATAAAGATTTCCTCATACCGCGGCAGCCGCACAACATAGTCGGCCACGTCTGGGGGCACCGCCGCGTCCTCACAGCAAAAAAGGATTACCCGCGCGCCGCGGCTACGGGTTTCCTTGACATTTGACAGGGTTTTTTCATAGATGGCACGCTGGGTGGCCAGCGCCAGCACCGGCGTACCCTCAACCACCAGCGAAATGGTACCGTGCTTGAGCTCGCCCGCAGCATACGCCTCCGAATGCAGATAGCTGATTTCCTTAAGCTTGAGCGAACCCTCCAGCGAAAGCGCATAGTCAAACCCTCGGCCCATAAAAAAAAGGTCGCTGCTGCTCATAAACTGGCTGGCAAGATACTTGATGCGCTCGCACTCGTCCAACATCGGCTGCTGCATCTGCCCGGCCCTCTG
Organism: uncultured Oscillospiraceae bacterium; assembly: GCA_910578965.1. Lineage (GTDB taxonomy): Bacteria > Bacillota > Clostridia > Oscillospirales > Ruminococcaceae > UBA7177. Next base: position 4,999 of record CAJTSP010000017.1, on the reverse strand, counting down.
CAGCTCGGCGGTAAGTCGGCGTACCTCGGCGCTGCTCAGCCTGCCCTTTGCCATAGCCAGCCGCAGGGCCAGCAGATATAAAACGCAGAGCTGCACCGTGTAGGCCTTGGTGGATGCAACCGCGATCTCCGGCCCGGCATAGGTATACAGCACGTCGTCTGCCGCACGGGCAATGGACGAGCCCACCACGTTTACAACGGCCAGCACCCGCACCCCTCTTTGCTTTGCCAGCCGAAGCGCCGCCAAGGTGTCGCTCGTCTCGCCGCTCTGGCTGATGATGACCACCAGGTCGTTGGGGGCAAGGATGGGGTCGCGGTAGCGGAACTCGCTTGCGATCTCCACATCGGCCGGTACCCGCGCCAGCCGCTCAATGGCGGCCCGGCCTACCATGCCTGCGTGCATGGCGGTACCGCAGCCTACCAGATGGACCGCGCCTACCCCGGCCAAAAAGCCGTCGGTAAGGCCCGGCGCATTCAGCTCGGGCAGTCCGTCCTGCACCCGGGGACCCACCGTTGCGGCAATGGCACGAGGCTGCTCGTAAATTTCCTTGAGCATAAAATGGGGATAGCCGCCCTTTTCGGCTGATTCAAGGTCCCAATCGGCCGTTAATCGCTCTTTTTCGATGCTCTGCCCAAACTCGTTGTAAAAGGATATGCCCTCCGGCCTGAGCACCGCAATCTCGCCTTCATCCAAAACGCTGTAGTCCCGGGTATATTTGAGCAGGGCCGGAATATCCGACGCCAAAAAGCTCTCGCCATGCCCGTAACCCACAATCAGCGGGCTATCCTTGCGCACCGCAAAAACAGTGCCCGGGACGTCCCTAAAAAGCACCGCCGCGCCATAGCTGCCCCGTACCTTGGCAGTTGTAGCAAGGATAGCAGCGAGAGGGTCGCCGCTGTAGTTGTAATCCAGCAGCTTCACCAGCACCTCGGTATCGGTATCGCTCTCAAAGGCATAGCCCTTTTTTTCCAGGCTCGCCTTGAGCCGGCCATAATTTTCGATAATGCCGTTGTGTACAAGGCTCACCCGCGCCGAAGACTGCGGGTGGCTGTTGACATCGCTGGGCGCGCCGTGGGTGGCCCAGCGGGTATGCCCGATGCCGCAGCCGCTGGCCGGCAAAGGCTGCTCAGCCAGTTTTTGGCGCAGTACCGCAAGCCGGCCCTTGGCCTTGGCAATATGGATACCATCCTGCGCCGCCAAGGCCACCCCAGCCGAATCGTATCCGCGATATTCCAGCTTGGAAAGCCCCTCCATCAATACCTCGGCGGCATCACGGCTGCCGCTGTATCCCACAATTCCACACATATCATCATACCTCCCGGTAAAGGCCGGAGGGCACAAGGCCGCTTGGTCAGGGGCAGGGCATCGGCCTGCCCGGCCCTTTTTTGCAGCAGCAAAACAAAGGAGGGCACTTTTACCAAAAGCCCCCTCAAACATCCAAAAAACGGCTTTGCGGCCAACCGGCCAAAGGGCACGCTCGGATACTGTAAAAGCCCAAAGCATGCCGGCAAAACGGCAGGCAACAAGAGGGCTTTGATCCCCCCATGCCCGCTCACGAAGCTCCCTGCGGGACATTTTGCCCACAGGGTTGAATGCAAAAACAGGCCCGCTGCGGGGCGGCTCTGTACGCCGGCATTGCTGCCGGATTTTGTCCCCCCGTTTTTGGCAGGCAGGCTCCTGCCAGAAGAGCATCCGCCGAATCTTTCGATCACTCTTCCCCTCGTCACCCCACGGCGTCCAAGGCCGGCAAAACAACCCGTTTTGGCAGCCCAAGGCATCCCGCCGTGTGGCCCGGCGCTTTTTAACCCGGTATGCTTTTTATCCTCCCCCTTTTGTTTCGTCCCCTCTGATTTCGGCCCTCAGCCTCGGCCACGCCGGCAGAGCAGCGGGTGCAGCCTGAGCATGTAAAGCTGTAATACGCCGCATAGCGCACGGTCGTACACGCAAAAGGCCAGGTTTGCCAGCGCCAGCAGCACCATAACCATACCGCGGCCATAGCTGCCCATCTCGGCAATGAGATACCCCACCGGAAAGAGTACCAGCAGCAAAAAATACATGCACCGCACCGCACCGTTAAACAACAGCAGTTTGGCCCCCCAGCGCAACAGCGGGCGGCGGATGCAGTCCAGCAACGGCTTTACCAGCGGGTAGTACCCCAAAAAACAGGCAAAGATCATGCCCATCTCAAGATCCGGCACAAGCCAGAGGCTCACAAGCGCAATGGCGGCATACATGCCCCACGCCAGCCGCGCGCCGCATTCGGCGGCGGCCAGCATCACCAACGCCCCTCCAATGGCGGGCGCGCAGAAGGTGGCGAGCGGAAATATCCCCCCTAGCAGCATCACCACAAGGGCGAGCCCTGCCATCACTCCGCCAAACGCGATTTGCCCGGATTTTTTTTGCCGCATGACGATACCTCCCCGGCGGCCGGGGCCGTCAGCATCGGGTATACGAATACCTGTTTAGGATACATCATCTGCGGCCATTTTACAATCTTCCGGCGGGATAAAACGATAAAAATTTACAATTTACCCGAAGGCTCAGGGGCTTTTTTCATCGCTCAACGCGCTTACCGTACAAAACTCAAAGCCGTGTTCTTTGAACCAATGGATAATGTCCGGCAGAGCCTCGGCCGTGGTTTTTGTGGCCCGGGTATCGTGCATCAGGACCACACAGGTGGTTTTATCCCCTACGTCGCCCACGACATTGCGGTAAATCTCGGACGCGCTGGGGTGCCCGCCCACTGCATCCTCGGCGCATACGTTCCAATCGATATAATGGTATCCCTTTTCTTCTGCCTGCGCCTTGAGGGATTTCATGATACTGCGGCCGCCGTACTTATGGCTTACGGTATTGGTGCTCCCGCCCGGGAAACGCAACCAGCAAAGCTCCTCCACATCTCCTGGCAGGTAAGGGGCAATCCGCGCCTTGAGCGCCTTGATGTCTGCCCAGTAGGCCGCAGAATTCCGGTAAATATCCCGGTACTCATGGGTACAGCTATGCAGCGCGATCTGATGCCCCTCGGCGGCGGTGCGTGCAAGCAGCGGCAAATATTGCTCGTTGTTTTCGGCCGCGATCACAAAAAAGGTGGCTGGCACGCCCTCTTCTTTTAAAATATCCAACACCGTTTCGGTGGTTTTGCTGGGGCCGTCGTCAAAGGTGAGGAACACCCTCCTTGGAGCCTGGCCGGACGGTGCGGCCGGGTTATCCTGTGCCGGCTCTCCCTGCCGCGTATTTTGCACAGCAGCGGCCATCAGCGCATCATCCGGGATGCTCGCAAGGTCCTCGGCACGGCAGCCTGGCGCCGGCGAGCAGACCCGCCATGCCAACAGCAAGACCGCCGCAGCGGCACAGGCTAACCAAGCCGCCAAAAACAACCTTTTTTTCACGCGTACCGACCCCATCAATGCCCTCATCCTCCCCTTTATGTGCAGCGCCCCGCAAGGGCTGCGGCCACCGTGCGGCGGCCGCAGTCTCCTGGAACGGTAGCGTTTGCTTTATCCTTCCAAACCTTTTATACTGATATGTATGAGCGCCGATGTAAAGTTATCCCTAAAACGGCGCCGTACAAAGGGCGGCCGGCCGGGCCTTGGTCCTCCGGTTTTACCGGCCGCTCTACAGGAGGAATGGACAATGCAAACCGCAAGCCTGGTGTTTGCCGTACTGGCATCTTTCACAGGCCTTTGCTGCCTTGCGGCGCTCCTGCGCAGCCGAGGCAGTGCCGTACAGGGAGAAGACCTGGAAAAGGTTCGCCAGGATCTGCTGGCCGAGCTGCGCGCCACCCGGCAGGAGCTGCTGGCGTCGCTGGGGCAGAGCATCCAGACCGCCCTCCAGCAGCAGACGGCCGAACAGAGCCGGGCAGCCGGGCAGCAGGACCTGCGTCTGCGCCAGGCGGCCCAGCACCTGGCACGGCAGCAGGCCGCCATACAAAAATCTCTGGCCGATCAACTGGCTATGATGAACAGCCAGCTTTCGGGCATGGCAGTACAGAGCGAGCAGAAGCTTGAAAACATCCGTGGTACCATGGAAGCCCGGCTGGGCGCTTTGCAGGCAGACAACAGCCGCCAACTGGACAGTATGCGCCAGACTGTAGAAGAAAAGCTGCAAAAAACCCTGGACGACAAGCTGCACCAAAGTTTTAGCCTGGTAAGCGAGCGGCTGGAGATGGTGTACAAGGGCCTGGGTGAGATGCAGACCCTGGCCGCGGGGGTGGGCGACCTCAAAAAGGTACTGAGTAATGTAAAAACACGCGGTATGCTGGGCGAAATACAGCTTGGCGCCATTTTGGAGCAACTGCTTGCACCCGGCCAATACGCCGAAAATGTGGCCACCCGCCCGGGCAGCGCCGAGCGGGTGGAATACGCCCTGAAGCTGCCCGGTACAGGCGAGGAGCCGGTTTGGCTGCCAATCGACGCAAAGTTCCCGCAGGATGCCTATGCCGCCCTGCTGGCCGCCTATGACACGGCCGACGCCGCAGCGGCCGGGCAGGCCGCCAAAGAACTGGACCGCAGGGTGCGCGGCTTTGCAAAGGATATCCGCGATAAATATCTGTCCCCGCCCTACACCACCGATTTCGGAGTGATGTTTTTGCCTGTGGAGGGACTGTACGCCGAAGTGGTCCGCCGCGGCACGGCCGAGCGGGTACAGCGAGAGTATAAAATCGTAACTGCCGGCCCCACCACTATGGCCGCCTTGCTCAACAGCCTGCAGATGGGCTTTAAGACCCTTGCCATCCAAAAACGGTCGGGCGAGGTGTGGCAGGTTTTGGGCAGCGTAAAGGCCGAATTTGATACTTTTGGGCAGGCACTGGCACAAGCGCAGGCCCGCATCAGCCAGGCCGGCAGCGAGCTGGAAAGCCTGGTGGGGGTGCGCACCCGGCAGATCCAGCGCAAGCTACAGGCTGTAACCCGGCTGCCCGAGCTGGAGGGCGGCGCAGAAGATGCCGCCGACACGCAGCAGGCCGCCGCGCCCTTGGAAAAGCCCTGAGCCGTGTAAAAAG
>CAJTSP010000016.1:29838-30190 GCA_910578965.1 uncultured Oscillospiraceae bacterium | reverse complement strand
GCAACCCTTGGCACCGGTGTACGTGCAGACTGCGACGTTACCAAGGTTGACGACCCGGTTGTGGGCGGCGACAAGCTGCGCGCCGGCGCAACCCTGACCCTGGATGCGAATATGGTTAAGGCCGGTTCGACCATCAAGATCGGCGATACCACCTATACCTTCACCGCTACCGGCACGAAGGACGGCCTGCAGGACGGCGGCAGCAAGACCGCCGGCTACACCATCAACGTTGGCGACCGTACCGGCGCCGAGCTGCTGCAGTTCGTAAGCGAGCAGATGTCCAATACCACCGCACAGGTCACCAAGCCCGCCGAGGGCGCCAATGCCGCCGTGGCAAAGGAGTTCACGGTCA
>CAJTSP010000016.1:0-29828 GCA_910578965.1 uncultured Oscillospiraceae bacterium | reverse complement strand
GATCCACATCGACGAGGTTCCGGCCGCTGCCGATCCGAAGTACGCCGGCTTTACCGCAGCCCAGATGAAGGATTCCTTCAAGACCGTTACCGCCGATGCGAATGCCAGCACCACCTTTAACGTGATCGACAACGACAAGATGTCGAACGAAGAGAGCATCAGCATCGACGGCACCGAGTACAAGTTCGCCAAGGGCGCTACCGCTACCGATACGCTGAACAACCTCAAGGCAGCGCTGGGCACCAATTACACCGCTACCGTCAACGGCAGCAGCATCACCATCGCGGCAAACGCTGCGGCGGATCCCGCCCCGGTCCTGACCGGTTCCGGCCTGGTGCTGCAGATCGGCGATACCGCGGAAGCCTTCAACAAGATGACCGTCGGCGTGCCCAACATGAGCGCGAAGGGCCTCGGCCTGGACGGCCTGACCGTGGCCAACCAGACCTCCGCCTCCTCCGCCATCGACGACATCAAGGACGCCATCAACACCGTGTCCACCGTGCGTGCAAACATGGGCGCGTTGCAGAACCGCCTCGAGCACACCATCAACAACCTGGATGTTGCCGCCGAGAACCTCTCGGCTGCCAACAGCCGCATCCGCGACACCGACATGGCCAAGGAAATGATGAACTACACCAAGATGAACGTCCTGGTGCAGTCTGCCCAGGCCATGCTCGCCCAGGCCAACCAGCAGCCCCAGAGCGTGCTGCAGTTGCTCCAGTAATAAGCTGCGAAGCGCACGCCGCGACGTTTTGGGCCGCATAACGGCCTGAGCCGTGGAGGGGTTCCCTCACCGGCAACCTTAGCGCAACAAACCTTTAGCCCGGGGGCAGCAGCCCCCGGGCTCTTTGCGCGCGTTTTTTGGGGAAGGCGTAAACGGGGGTCTGGGGGGCAAGCCCCCCAGATTGGCCTAAATCCGAGCCTCCCAGATCGTCCCGGCACTTTTGCGGCAAAATCCCGCCCGGGCAGGTGCAAAAGCGCGCCGGATATGGTATGATAGAAAAACATCCTATTGCTTATATCCCCATTGCGCATACCGCCTGTTTTAAGTAAGGAAAGGGGCCGCCCGGATGCAAAACCTGTCCACCGCCTTCCCCGTGGGGAAGGTACCGCTGAACGAATATCCCCGGCCGCAGCTTGCCCGCGCCCGCTGGCAGAACCTGAACGGGCTGTGGAGCTGCGCCTTTGCCGAGGGCGAGGCCGCGCCAGAGGAATTCCCGGACACTATTTTGGTGCCCTTTGCGCCGGAAAGCCCTTTATCCGGGCTGCAAAAGCCTCTCCTGCCCGGCCAGACCCTTTGGTACCGCCGCGGCTTTTTTGTGGACGGCTATGTGGCGGGCAACCATACCCTGCTGCACTTTGGCGCGGTGGACTACGCCTGCGCCGTGTACATCAACGGCAAGCGGGCCGGCGGGCATGTGGGCGGCTACTCCCCTTTTACCCTCAACATTACCGCCTTTGTGCACTCGGGCGAAAACCGGCTGGAGCTGGCCGTAACCGACAAGACCGACGCGGGCGGGGCGCCCCGGGGCAAGCAGGCGCTGGCGCCCCATGGCATCTGGTACACCGCAGTGTCCGGTATTTGGCAGACGGTATGGCTGGAGCATCTCGACCCTGCCCACATCACCGCCGTGCGCTATACCCCCGGGCTGGATCGGGTAAAGGTGTCGGTAGAGTCCACCACGCCGGGAGATGTACAGGTGGAGGTGTTATCGTATGGGCGGCGGGTGGCGGGCTGCATCCTGCCCACCGGCGAGAGCGAGGAGCTGATTCTGCCCGCTCCGCACCTGTGGAGCCCCGAGGACCCTTACCTTTACACCGTGCGGCTGCGGCTGATCTGTTACGACCATATGACCGACGAGGCCGAGAGCTATTTTGGCCTGCGTACCTTTGCGGTAGAGCAAGACCCGGACGGGGTGCCCAGGTTTTTTTTGAACGGAAAGCCGTATTTTCAAAAGGGCCTGCTGGACCAGGGGTATTGGCCGGACGGCCTGTACACCGCCCCCAGCGACGAGGCGCTGCGCTGGGACATCGAGCAGGCCCGGGCGCTGGGCTTTAACATGCTGCGCAAGCATGTCAAGATCGAGCCGGCCCGCTGGTACTATCACTGCGACACCCTGGGCATGCTGGTCTGGCAGGATATGCCCAGCGGCGCGGCCTACCCGGGCGATCTAGCGGCCGTGGTGCTGCCCAACCTTGGCATCCACCTGAAGGATGGCCTGTACCCCCGCTTCAAGCGGGAGGACGAGGAGGACCGCCGCCAGTTTTTGATCGAATTGCAGGATATGGTGCACACCCTGGGCAACGCGGCCTGCATCAGCACCTGGGTGCCCTTTAATGAGGGCTGGGGCCAGTTTGACGCAGCAGTAGCGGCTGCCCTGCTCAAAAAATGGGACCCCACCCGCCCGGTGGACCATGCCAGCGGCTGGCACGACCAGGGCGCGGGAGATTACAAAAGCGTGCATAAGTACTATTTTAAGGTGCGCGCCCCCCGCCGGGAGGAACGCCGCGCCTTTGCGCTTACCGAGTACGGCGGCTTTGGCCGGGTTTTGCCCGAGCACGTGCGCGAGCCGGAAAAATGCTTTGGCTACCGCATGCAGCCGGACAAGGCCGCCCTTACCGACGCATACCGCAGGCTGCACGAGGAGCAAATCCTGCCGTTGCTGGACAAGGGCCTCTGCGTCACCGTCTACACCCAATTGGCCGACGTGGAAAACGAGGCAAACGGCATCTTTACCTGCGACCGTGCCGAATGCAAGCTGGACGAGACGGTGGTGCGGGCGATCAACAAGCTGCTGACCCTGCGCGGGGAGGAATGAGCTGCGCCCGGGCGGGCTGCTCCCAAAGGCCCCGCCGGGCTGCCTCGAAAAACTCGCCGGACTGCCTCCGCCAAAAACAAAAAAGGGCCAAGGGCGGAACACACCGCCTTTGGCCTTTTTGTATGGTTGGCGGGCCGTCAGGGCCTGGGCGGGCCCGGCTCCTCGCTGTCCTCCCTTACAAGGTAGAGGGGCCGGCGCTTGACCTCTAAGTAGGTCTTGGCCAGATACTCGCCCAGCACCCCGGTGCAAAAGAGCTGCACCCCGCTGCAGAGCAGGATGATGCAGACAAGGCTGGGCCAGCCGTTGGTGGGGTCGCCAAACACGAGGGTACGCACAATAATCACCCCGATCATCACCAGCGCGGCCAGGCAAAACAGCACTCCCAAAAGGGCCGCCGCCGCCAGCGGCGCGGTGGAAAAGCCCACGATCCCCTCGATGGAATACCGGAACAGCTTCCAGAAGTTCCACTTGGTCTGGCCGGCCGCCCGCTCGATGTTCTCGTAAGCGAACCATTTGGTGCGAAAGCCTACCCAGCCAAAAATCCCCTTGGAAAACCGGTTGTATTCGCCCAGGCTCAGCACTGCGTTTACCATTTTACGGTTCATAAGCCGGTAATCCCGCGCCCCGTCCATGATCTCGGTGTCGCTCATTTTATGAATCAGCCGGTAGAACATCCGGGAAAAAAAGCTGCGCACCGGCGGCTCGCCTTTGCGGGTGGTGCGGCGGGTGGCGGCACAGTCGTACTCGCCGGTAAGCAGGGCGTTCAGCATCTCGGGCAGCAGGGCGGGCGGATCCTGCAAATCAGCGTCCAGCAGGGCGGCATAGTCCCCCTTTGCGGCGCGCAGGCCGGCATAAATTGCCGCCTCCTTGCCAAAATTGCGGCTGAAGCTCAGATAGCGCACCCGCCCGTCCTTTTCGCGCAGGGCCTTGGCGGTTTTGAGGGTATCATCCTTGGAGCCATCGTCCACAAAAATAAATTCAAAAAGCGCCCCATGGCTTTGCTGCATTTCTTTTGCTACCCGGGCCGCCTCGGCATAAAACAGGGGCAGGGCCTCGGCCTCGTTGTAGCAGGGCACGATCAGGCTAATGAGCATGGGTGTCGCCTCCTTTGCGTTGCAGGGCGTTTGGCGCAGCGGCCGGATAAGAACCCCCTCCGGTTTCCTTTGCCGCCCTTTGCGCTGGCCGGGCCGGATATGCCGGTTGGCGCGCTCAGTGCGCTTGACGCCGCCTTTATGATACCATGAAACCGCAAAGAAAGCAAAATATCCGGGATTTTGCGTTTTGGAATATTGACTAACAGTCATTTTTATGATATGCTTTTTTCGTCTCTTTATTATATAACCGATATAAGCGCGATAAGCGCGGCGCGGGCCCGGCTGCCCGGGCCAAAAAACGGCTGCCCTATATAAAAAAGAGGGGCCGGCGGGGCAAAAATATGGATTGCATTTGCAGGGCAAGATTGCTATACTTATAAGGTACAGCTAAGGTACAACCGGCTAAATGCCGGATGCGCGCCGAAGCCGTCTTTTAGCGGATGGGGGCGCAAAAAGGGAGGCGGGGCCTTTTTGAAAAAGGATGGCTGGTTTGCCTCGCTGCAAAACCTTACCTGGCTCACCCAGTTAGGCCTTTCGCTTACCGTGCCGCCGGTGCTCTGCCTGCTTTTGGCCGGCTGGCTGGCCGAAAAATTTTTACTGGGGCCCTGGGTATGGCTGGCGGCCATCCTGCTGGGGTTGGGGGCGTCGGGGTGCACCTTTGCCGAGTTTATGCGGATGTTTTTGCGGCGCAGCGGCCGCAGGCCGCCGGAGACCGGCCCGGAGGCCGGGTCTAATAGCGGCGGCCCGGGGGATGCCCCCAACGGAAGCCGCCCGCACAGCACCGGCCAAACCGACCAAACCGGCGGCCTGGGCAGCGGCCCCAAAACCAAGTGACCCGGGAGGGCGTATGAAAGTTCAACAAGCAACCAAGCGGGAAACGGCCCACATCGCGGTTGGCACCCTGGCCTTTTCGGCCGTGATGAACCTGGTGTTTGCCCTGCTGGGTCGGTGGGACCTTACCGTTTTGTGGGGCACCCTTTTGGGCGGCGGGTTTGCGGTGCTCAACTTTTTTTTGCTGGGGCTGTCGATCCAAAAATTAGCCGCGGCCGCCGACGAAAAGCGCGGGCGGGCGGCCCTGCAGCTCTCGTACAGCACCCGGATGCTCGCCGCCGTGCTGGTGGCGGCGCTGGCGGTGGCCCTGCCCTGCTTTAGCTGGCCCGCGGCGGTGATCCCGCTGTTTTTCCCGCGGTTGACCATTTTTGCCATGCAGCTTTTGGGGATGTACAAGCCTGAACCGGCCAAAACCCCCGGGGCTGAAAATGCGAAAGGAGGCGATGAGCCGGTATGAACGTGGATATTACCGGTGCGCGCATCTATTGTACCATCCCGGTGCTGGGGGGCATCCCCATCACCGCCACCATGGTGGACTCGCTTCTGGTCACCCTCATCGTGCTGGGGCTGTGCGCCTTCCTCACCCGGGGGCTGCAGCTGCGGGCGGTGAGCAAGCGGCAGGTGGTGGCCGAGTTTTTGGTGGAGACGGCCCAGAATTTTGTCAACGGCAACATGGGGGTGCGCTTTGCCTACTACGGCCCCTTTGTGGCGGCGCTGTTTGTCTCCTCGCTGATGGGCAGCCTTTTGAGCCTGGTGGGGCTTTTCCCGCCCACCGGCGATGTGTCCACCACCCTGGCCTGGGCCCTGATGGTGTTTGTGCTGATCACCTACAACAAGATTCGCGCCGGGGGCGTTGGCGGCTACCTGCTGGGCTTTACCCAGCCCATCCCGCTGCTTACCCCCTTTAACATCCTGTCCGAGCTGGCCACCCCCATCTCGATGGCCTTCCGTCATTTTGGCAACATCGTCTCGGGCACGGTCATCACCTCGCTGCTCTACGCGGCATTGGCCGCGGGCAGCGCCGCCTTGCTGAACCTTTTGGGCCGCAGCATCCTGGTGGCCGGCGTTGTGCTGGCCGCCGGCATTGCCCTGCTTTTCAAATACAAAAAGGGCAAGGCGGCCGGCGCGGCCAAATTTTCGCACAAGCTGTTCGGCATCGTGCTCTGCGTGCTGGGGGGCCTTGCCTGCTTAAGCCTGCTGCCCGCCGGCTGGGGCGAGATGTTTGCCGGCATCCCGGTGCTGCAGGCCGGCATCCCGGCGGTGTTCAGCGTCTATTTTGACCTGTTCTCCAGCGCGATGCAGGCGTTTATCTTCTGCATGCTTACCACCCTCTACATCGCCAACGCGGCCGAAGGGTAAGGCCCCACAGGGGGCAGCGCGCCGCGCCCCGGTTTCCCGGCGGGTCCTGCGCCGCAAGGGCGGCGCACACACACCGTATTCACACCCGCCCCTCTCAAAAGCGGGTGCTGAAGGATAAAAACATTTCATTGGTAGGAGGACACCTCTATGATGGAAAAAGCAATCATTATGGCCGGCTGCGCCATCGGCGCCGGCCTCGCGCTGATCGCCGGCATCGGCCCTGGCATCGGCGAAGGCAACGCGGTGGCCAAGGCCCTGGAGGCCATCGGCCGCCAGCCCGAGTGCAAGGGCGACGTGACCAGCACCATGCTGCTGGGCTGCGCCATTGCCGAGACCACCGGCATCTACGGCTTTGTAACCGGCCTGCTGTTGATCTTTGTGGCGCCCCGCATCTTCATCGGCCTGCTGTAAGCCGCAGGCGGGCGGCACGGGACGGCGGGGGTACAGCTTTGCCTCTTGACGTCGCCGCCCGTGCAGGGCGGCGGGGGATTTCCCTTTGCCCTGCCGCCGTACCCCAACAGCCCGAAGGAGGAGACAGAATGAAACAATTTCAGGATCTCGTCACCTTCGCCCCCTGGACCTTCATCTTCCAGATCTGCAACCTGCTGATCCTGACCCTGGGGGTCAAGCATTTCCTCTTTAAGCCGGTGCAGAACATCCTCAAGCAGCGCGCCGAACAGGTGGAGACCCTCTATACCGAGGCCGAAAAGGCCGAGGGCAACGCCAACGCGCTGAAGGAAGAATACGAGACCCGCCTGGCAAGCGCCCGGCAGGAGGCGACCGAGATCGTGCAGAGCGCCACCCAGCGCGCCGCCGCCCGCAGCGACGAGATGGTAAACGCTGCAAGGGCCGAGGCGGCCGCACTCAAGAGCAAGGCCAGCGCCGAGATCGAGAGCCAGCGGCTCAAGGCGGCCGGCGAGCTGAAAAACGACATCTCCGAGCTTGCGCTTGAGCTGGCCGGCCGGGTGGTGGAGAAGGAAATCGACGAAAAGACGCATAAGACGCTGATCGACGATTTCATCAGCCGTGTGGGGGATGCCTCATGACCGCGGCCGAAAAGGAATACGGCAGCGCCCTGTACGCGCTGGCCGCCGAGGAGCACTGCGAGGAGGAGGCGCTGAAGGGCCTAAGCCTTGCGGCCGAGGCTTTCCGCAGCCAGCCGGAGTACCGCCGCCTGGTGCAGAACCCCGCCCTGCCTGCCGCCGAGCGGCTGGGCCTGTTGGACGAGGCCTTTGGCGGCGTGCATCCTTATGTGCTGAATTTTTTGAAAATCCTGTGCGAAAAATCCGCCCTGGGTCTTTTGGACGGATGCTTTGCCCAGTACCGTGCGCTGCACTACGAGGCAAAGGGCATCCTGCCGGTAGAGGCCGTAAGCGCGGTGCCCATGGCCCCAGAGCAGCTAAACGCCCTGCAAAAAAAGCTTGAGGGGCAAACCGGGATGACCGTGCTGCTGGAAAACCGGCTCGACCCTTTGGTGCTGGGCGGCGTCAAGCTGCGGTACAGCGGCAAAGAGCTGGACGGCACCGCATCCGGGCGGCTTGCCGCGCTGCGGCGCGTTTTGTTGAACGCGTAAGGGCGTTTTTGCTCCTGCGCCGCATCCTTTGCCTGCCCGGGCGCCCGCGCCGGGCGGCGGAGGGTTGGCCGCGCCGGGCGCGGCGGTATCTCAACGCAAGAAAGTTGGTGAGACTATGCAGTTAAAACCTGAGGAGATCAGCAAGATCATCAAAAGCCAGATCAAAAACTATGGCAGCAGGATCGAGTCGGCTGAGACCGGCACGATCATCCAGGTAGGCGACGGCATCGCCCACGCCTATGGCCTGGAAAAGTGCATGGCAAACGAGCTGGTGGAATTTTCAAACGGCGAATACGGCATGGCCCTGAACCTTGAGGAGAACAGCGTGGCCATCGTGCTGCTGGGCTCGGACGAGGGCATCAAGGAGGGCGACACGGTCAAGCGCACCGGCCGGGTGGTAAGCGTGCCGGTGGGCGAAGGGATGATCGGCCGGGTGGTCAACGCGCTGGGCCAGCCCATCGACGGAAAGGGCCCCATCGAGACGAGTGAGACCCGCCCCATCGAGCACAAGGCCGCCGGCATCATCGAGCGCAAGAGCGTCTCGGTGCCGCTGCAGACCGGCATCAAGGCCATCGACAGCATGATCCCCATCGGCCGGGGCCAGCGCGAGCTGATCATCGGCGACCGGCAGACCGGCAAGACGGTGATCGCCACCGACACCATCATCAACCAGAAGGGCCAGGACGTCATCTGCATCTATGTGGCCATCGGGCAAAAACGCTCGACCGTGGCCCAGGTGGTGGAGACCCTTTCGGCCGCCGGCGCGATGGACTATACCATTGTGGTCTCGGCCACGGCCAGCGAGCTTTCTCCGGTGCAGTACATCGCGCCTTACGCGGGCTGCGCCATGGGCGAATACTTTATGGACAAGGGCAGGGACGTGCTGGTGATCTACGACGATCTGTCCAAGCACGCGGTGGCCTACCGTGCCCTCTCGCTGCTCATCCGGCGCCCGCCGGGACGCGAGGCCTACCCCGGCGACGTCTTTTACCTGCACAGCCGGCTTTTGGAACGCGCGGCCCGGCTTGCGCCGGAGTATGGCGGCGGCAGCCTGACCGCCCTGCCCATCATCGAGACCCAGGCCGGCGACGTCTCGGCCTATATCCCCACCAACGTCATCTCGATCACCGACGGGCAGATCTTTTTGCTGACCGAGCTGTTCCATTCCGGCGTCATGCCGGCGGTGGACCCGGGCATCTCGGTCTCCCGTGTGGGCGGCAACGCCCAGATCAAGGCAATGAAAAAGGTGGCCGGCTCGCTCAAGCTGATCTACTCCCAGTACCGGGAGCTGCAGTCCTTCTCCCAGTTCGGCTCGGACCTTGACCCGGACACAAAGCGCCGGCTTGCCCAGGGCGAGCGGATCGTGGAGGTGCTCAAGCAGGACCGCAACGCCCCTGTGCCGGTGGAAAACCAGGTCTGCATCCTTTACGCCGTGACCAACGATTACCTGGCGGAGGTGCCGGTAGAGCTGATCCGCACCTATGAGCAGGAGCTGTACGAATCGCTTGCCAGCCTGCACGAGCAGGATGTGCTGGCGCCTATCCGCGAGACCAAGGCCCTCTCGGACGAAACCAAGGCCGCGCTGGACAAGGCATTGACGGAATTTACGGCGGAATTTCTCAAATCCCACGCATAAGCGCAGAAAGGAGACGGCATCATGGCGGCATCGTCCATGAAGGATATCAAGCTGCGCATCAAGAGCGTGGAAAGCACCATGCAGATCACCAAGGCGATGGAGCTGGTGGCCTCCTCCAAGCTGCGGCGCGCCAAGCTGCGCGCCGAGGCCACCCGGCCGTATTTTTCCACCCTGCACAAGTGCCTGAATGACATCGCCTACGGCAACACCGAGTTCTCCTCCCCCTTTGTGCAAAAGCGCGAGGTCAAAAAAAGCTGCTATATCATGATCGCGGGCGACCGCGGGCTTGCCGGCGGCTACAACTCCAACCTCTTCAAGGCGGTGATGGCTCACATGGGGGGCAAGCCGGCCTGCGTGCTGCCCATCGGCAAAAAGGCGGTAGAGTACTGCGCCGCCCACGGGCTCGAGACCCTTACCACCTCCTACGCGGTGGCCGAGACGGTCTCGCTGAGCGACTGCTTTGAGGCGGCGCGGATGCTCTGCGAAAGGTTTTGCAAGGGCGAATTTGACGAGCTGTTTGTGGGCTACACAAACTTTGTCTCGATGCTCAGCCAGCAGCCGGCGGTGTTAAAGATGCTGCCCATCCGCTACGAGCGCGAGCAGGCCAAAAACACGGCCGAGAGCCTGACCCTGTACGAGCCCTCCAGCGAGGAGGTGTACGACGCGATCGTGCCCAGCTATGTGGGGGGCCTTTTGTGGGGCGCCATGGCCGAGAGCGTGGCCAGCGAGCAGGGGGCGCGCCGCACCGCCATGGACGCGGCCAGCAAGAACGCGGGCGAGATGATCGAGGACCTGTCCCTCAAATACAACCGGGCGCGGCAGGGC
Source organism: uncultured Oscillospiraceae bacterium (assembly GCA_910578965.1). Taxonomy (GTDB): domain Bacteria; phylum Bacillota; class Clostridia; order Oscillospirales; family Ruminococcaceae; genus UBA7177. The sequence continues at coordinate 19,691 of CAJTSP010000016.1, read as the reverse complement.
GCGATCACCCAGGAGCTCACCGAGATCGTGGCGGGCGCCGAGGCATGACCGCAGCAAACAGCCGCATCCCGCCCAGGGGGCAGGGATGCAAGGGTGCAAATCTCTTATAAAAGGAGACTTATGCCAATGAGCAAACAGAATACCGGCATTGTTACCCAGATCATCGGGCCGGTGCTGGACATCAAATTCCCGGACGGGCAGTTACCCAACCTGCTGAACGCCATCACGGTGCAGAAGGGCGAGGAGAGCATCACGCTGGAGGTGGCCCAGCATGTGGGCGATGATGTGGTGCGTTGCATTGCCATGTCCGGCACCGACGGGCTGGTGCGCGGCATGGCCGCGGTGGACACCGGCGGCCCCATTACGGTGCCGGTGGGCGAGGAGTGCCTGGGCCGGGTGTTCAACCTGCTGGGCGAGCCGGTGGACAACCTCCCCGCTCCCAAAACCGAGGCCCGCTGGCCCATCCACCGCCAGCCTCCGGCGTATGACGAGCAGGAATCGACCACCGAGATCCTGGAGACCGGCATCAAGGTGGTGGACCTGATCGCCCCCTATGCCAAGGGCGGCAAGATCGGCCTGTTTGGGGGCGCGGGGGTCGGCAAGACGGTGTTGATCCAGGAGTTGATCCACAACGTGGCCACCGAGCACGGCGGCTACTCGATCTTTACCGGCGTGGGCGAGCGCACCCGCGAGGGCAACGACCTGTACAACGAGATGAAGGAGAGCGGGGTGCTCTCCAAAACCGCGCTGGTCTACGGCCAGATGAACGAGCCGCCGGGAGCCCGTATGCGGGTGGGCTTGTCGGGCCTGACCATGGCCGAGTACTTCCGGGACGAGAAAAACCAGGACGTACTGCTTTTTATCGACAACATTTTCCGGTTCACCCAGGCCGGCTCAGAGGTTTCGGCCCTGCTGGGCCGGATGCCCTCGGCGGTGGGCTACCAGCCCACCCTGGCCACCGAGATGGGCGCTTTGCAGGAGCGGATCACCTCGACCAAAAAGGGCTCGATCACCTCGGTGCAGGCGGTATACGTGCCGGCGGACGATCTGACCGACCCGGCCCCGGCCACCACCTTTGCCCATCTGGACGCCACCACCGTGCTGGACCGGAGCATCGCCAGCCTGGGCATCTACCCGGCGGTGGACCCGCTGGGCTCCACCTCCCGCATCCTCACCCCGGACATCGTGGGCAAGGAGCATTACGCGGTGGCGCGCGACGTGCAGCGCATTTTGCAGCGGTACAAGGAACTGCAGGACATCATTGCCATCATGGGCATGGAGGAGCTGTCGGAGGACGACAAGCTCACGGTCGCCCGGGCGCGCAAGATCCAGCGGTTCCTCTCCCAGCCCTTCAATGTGGCCGAGCAGTTTACCGGCATGCCGGGCAAATATGTGCCGGTCAAGGAGACCATCCGCGGCTTTAAGGAAATCATCGAGGGCAAGCACGACAGCCTGCCCGAGTCTGCGTTTTTGTTTGCGGGCACCATCGACGACGTGGTGGAAAAGGCCAAAAAGCTGTAACGGCCGGGCCCCCAACACAGCCCAGGGCCTGCCGCGCAAAGCGGCGGGGCCGCGGCTGTTACCGAAAGGAAGATTCCTATGGCGACATTCCCTTTGCAGATCGTCACGCCGGACGGCGGCTTTTACGACGGCGAGGCCGAGCGGCTGCTGGTGCGCACCACCGAGGGCAACGTCTGCATCCTGCCGCGGCACTCGCCCTATGTGGCCGCGCTGGGCATTGGCGAGGCCGCGGTGGTCATTGACGGGCAGCGCCGCCGCGCGGCCTGCGCGGGCGGGATGCTGGCCGTGACCCAAAACGGGGTGCGGCTGGTGGCCACCACCTTTGAGTGGGCCGACAGCATCGACTTAGAGCGCGCCCGCCTTGCCAAGGAGCGGGCCGAGGCCGCGCTGAAAAACGCCGCCGAGGCGGCCGAGACCGCCCGGGCCGAGGCGAAGCTGCGCCGCGCGCTTACCCGCATCGCGGTGGCCGGCGCAAAGTAAAGCGGCAGCCTTTAGCGGCGGTCCGAACCCAAGTTTGATTTCTTGTCTCACCGCCGGTTTTGAGCGGGGTCAGCGGCCAGCAAACCAGACTCCCGCTCTGCACGAAAGCATCCATTGCCAAAGAGAGCGTTCCCGGATGAAGAGATCCGGGAACGCTCTCTTTTTATCTGTTTTGCTTATGAAAAAACCTTTTTATTTGCCCTCAAACTTATCCCGCAGGTTCTTAAAAAAGCCCTTGCGCTTTTCGTAATTTTCGTCCTTAAGGCTCTCCTCAAAGGCCTTGAGGGCCTCGCGCTGGTGGCGGTTGAGCTTTTTGGGGATTTCCACCTCCACCCGCACATATTGGTCGCCCTTGCCGCGGCCGCCCAGGTACTGGATGCCCTTGCCCCGCAGCCGGAAGGTCGTGCCGCTCTGGGTACCCTCGGGCACCGTATATTCCACCTTGCCGTCCACCGTGGGCACTACCACGTCCGCACCCATTACCGCCTGGCTGTAGGTGATGGGTACCGTGACCCAAACATTGTAGCCGTCCCGCTCAAACATGGCGTCCGGCTGCACGGTTACGATCACAATCACGTCCCCGGCCGGGCCGCCGCCCCGGCCGGCGTCGCCCTGGCCGCGCAGCGCAATACTCTGGTCGTCGTTGATGCCGGCCGGGATTTTGACCTCAAGCGTTTTGCGGCTGGAGGTACGCCCGCTGCCACGGCAGGCCGCACAGGGGGTTTTGACGATCTTTCCCTTGCCCCCGCAGCGGGGGCAAGGCTCCTGGCTCTGCATTACCCCAAAGGGGGTGCGCATCTGGCGCAGCACATAGCCGCGACCGCCGCAGTCCGGGCAGGTTTCGGGGCTGGTGCCCTTGGCTGCGCCGCTGCCGCCGCATTCGGCGCAGGTTTCCTGCTTGTTGACCGTAATGGTCTTGGAGCAGCCGTGCACCGCCTCCATAAAACTGATAGTCACGCCCACCCGCTGGTCGGCGCCCTTGCGCGGAGCGTTGGGGTTTGAACGGCCCCCGCCGCCAAAACCAAACCCGCCGCCGCCAAACAGGTCGCCCAGGATGTCGCCCAGATCCACCCCGGCGCCAAAGCCGCTGAAGCCGGCCCCGCCGGCCCCCGCGCCGTAGCTGGGGTCCACCCCGGCAAAGCCGAACTGGTCGTACCGGGCGCGCTTTTCGGCGTTGCTCAGTACCTCGTAGGCCTCGTTTACCTCTTTAAACTTGGCCTCGGCCTCGGCATTGCCTGGGTTCAGGTCTGGATGATATTTTTTTGCCTGTTTGCGGTAGGCGCTTTTGAGCTGGTCGTCGGTCGCACCCTTGGCAACCCCCAACACCTCGTAATAATCGCGTTTGTCTGCCATACCTTCTCACTCACTCTGCTGCCCATCGCGCCCTGCTTACAAAAGCGCGACGGTGGATGTAACGGCGCGCAGCCGGGTTCGCGGCCGCCCGGGAAGGCCGGCCGAAAGCGGGCGCGCCGTAAAAACAGGGAGCCCGCCCAAAGCAGAGGCCTGCTTAAACCGGGAAACCCGCCCAAACCGGCCGCCTGTCAAAAACAGGCAGCCTATCCCGGCGCAGAAAAAATTCGTGCGGCGGGATGGGGCTCCAGGGGGGCGTACCTCCCTGGAGCCGCCTCAAACTGCCCCAATCTCCGCGTTATACTTCTTTGAAATCTGCATCTACCACGCCGTCGTCCGGCTTGCCGGCACCGGCGTCCGGGCCGGGGGCCGCGCCCTGGGCGCCCTGCGCCGCGGCGGCAGCCTCCTTGTACATCTTCTCGCTCACCGCGTAAAAGGCCTTTTGCAGCTCCTCCTGTTTTGCCTTGATGGCGGCCATATCCTCGCCCTTGAGGGCCTCCTTCAGCTCGCTTAGCTTTGCCTCGATCTCGCTTTTTTCGCCGGCGCTGATCTTGTCGCCCATCTCGCCCAGCGCCTTTTCCACCTGGAAAACCATCTGGTCGGCCCCGTTGCGGGCGTCGATGTCCTCCCGGCGCTTTTTGTCCTCGGCGGCAAACTGCTCGGCCTCCTTTACGGCCTTGTCGATGTCCTCCTTGCTCATGTTGGTGGAGGCGGTGATGGTGATGCTCTGCTCCTTGCCGGTGCCCATATCCTTGGCGCCTACGTGCACGATGCCGTTGGCGTCGATGTCAAAGGTAACCTCGATCTGGGGCACGCCGCGGGGGGCCGGGGCGATGCCGTCCAGATGGAAGGTGCCCAGGCTCTTGTTGTCCCGCGCAAACTCACGCTCGCCCTGCAGTACGTTGACCTCCACACTGGGCTGGTTATCGGCCGCGGTGCTGAAGACCTGGCTCTTTTTGGTGGGAATGGTGGTGTTGCGGTCGATGATCTTGGTGCAGACCCCGCCCAGGGTCTCGATACCCAGGCTCAGGGGAGTTACGTCGAGCAGCAGCAGGTCCTTGACGTCGCCCTGCAATACGCCGCCCTGGATGGCCGCACCGATGGCCACGCACTCGTCCGGGTTGATGCCCTTGAAGGGCTCACAGCCCATCTCTTTTTTAACTGCTTCCTGCACGGCCGGGATACGGGTGGAACCGCCCACCAGCAGCACCTTGGTTAGCTCGCTGGCCTTGAGACCGGCGTCTGCAAGGGCCTGGCGCACCGGGCCCATCGTGCGCTCCACCAGGTCGGCGGTGAGCTTGTCGAACTGGGCGCGGGTAAGGGTGGTGTCCAGATGCTTGGGGCCGGTAGCGTCGGCCGTGATGAAGGGCAGGTTGATGGCGGTGGAGGCCACGCCGGACAGCTCGATCTTGGCCTTCTCGGCCGCCTCCTTGAGCCGCTGCATGGCCATCTTGTCGCTGCGCAGGTCGATGCCGTTTTCGGCCTTGAAGCCGTCGGCCAGCCAGTCGATGATCCGCTGGTCAAAATCGTCGCCGCCTAAGCGGGTGTCGCCGTTGGTCGAGAGCACCGCGGTGACCCCGTCGCCCATCTCGATGATCGAGACGTCAAAGGTGCCGCCGCCCAGGTCGTAGACCATGATCTTCTGGTCGTTCTCCTTGTCCACGCCGTAGGCCAGGGAGGCCGCGGTGGGCTCGTTGATGATGCGGCGGACATTCAGCCCTGCGATGGTGCCGGCATCCTTGGTGGCCTGGCGCTGGCTGTCGTTAAAATAGGCCGGCACCGTGATCACCGCCTCGGTAACCTTTTCGCCCAGGTATGCTTCGGCGTCCGCCTTGAGCTTTGCCAGGATCATGGCGCTGATGGCCTGGGGGGTATACTCCTTGTCGTCGATGCTCACCTTGTAGTTGGTGCCCATTTCCCGCTTGATCGAGGAAATGGTGCGTTCAGGGTTGGTAATCGCCTGGCGCTTTGCCACCTGGCCCACCAGCCGTTCGCCGGTTTTGGTAAAGCCCACCACCGACGGGGTGGTGCGGGCGCCCTCGGCGTTTGCAATCACAACGGGCTCGCCGCCCTCAATAACCGCCACGCAGCTATTGGTGGTGCCCAGGTCGATGCCAATGATCTTGCTCATAATTTATCCCTCTCCTTTTATTGTATCGGTTGGTGTATATCAAAACGGGGTTGCCGGTTTGCCAAGGTGCGCCGGCTACTCGGCCACCACCACCGCAGCGTGGCGGATCACCCGCCCGTCCAGGCGGTAGCCCTTTTGGTACACCTGCACGACGGTTCCGCTCGGGGCCTCGTCGGTGGCGGGCGCCTGCCCAACGGCTGCGTGCACCTGCGGGTCAAAGGGCTGGCCCTCGGCAGGGATTTCCTCTACCTTGAGGGCGGCCAGCGCAGCGGCGGCCTTGTCCAGGGTCATCACGACCCCCTTTTTATAGTTTTCGTCCGAGGTTTCGGCCTTGGCCGCCATCTCGAGGGTGTCGAGGATGTTCAAAATCTGGTTTACCGCAAACGAAACGCCATTGTTAAAGGCGGCATCCTGCTCGCGGGCCGACCGCTTGCGGAAATTGTCGTATTCGGCGGCAGTGCGCAGCAGCCGTTCCTTGGCGTCGGCAGCCTCCTTTTGGGCGGCGGCGAGCTGCTCCTTGAGGGCGGGCAGGGAGGTCGTCCCGGCATCCCCGTCCGGCGGGCCTGCGGCCTCCTCTGCGCCCACGGGCTCCGCGGCGTCAGGCTCCCCCGCGGCGGGCTCTGCGGCAGCCGGCTCCGGCTGGGCGTTTGGCGCAGCGGTTTCGGGCGCGGCGGCCTGTTTTTCGTCTTGCATGCTCATGGTTGTTCCTCCTGCGTTTTTCCAGACATGTGTTCGCCCAGCCGCAGCGCAAAATGCTCCAGCCGCGGCATCAGCTTGGAAAAGGGCATCCGGGCCGGGCCGATGATGGCGATGCTGCCGGACAGCCCTCCCCCTGCGAGGTATCGCCTGCTCATGATGCAGAGCCCCGGCATGGGCTGAGGGAGATCCTCTCCCAAAAGCACGCTGGTGCGCCCGGAGGGTGGGGTAATGAGCCGGCCGGCGGTTTCACCATCGCCGAAGATGCGCAGCAGCTCGGCGAGATGGCCGGAAAACCCGGGCGATTTAAGCAGATACTGCTGGCCCTCCAGATAGGCGCGGGGCCGTGCGGCGTCCCGCAAGAGGGCCGCCGCCGCGCTGAGCACCGGGAAGAGCGCCTCACCGCGGCCGCCCATCCCGGCCGCCAGATCGGCCAGCAATGCGCCGGAAAGGTCGGCCGGGGCCACAAAGGTCATCCCCCGGTTCAGCACCCCGGCCGCCAATGCCGCATCCGCGCGGGAAAGCCCGCTTTCTATACGGGCCACCCGGGTGCGCACCCCGCCGGTACCGGTAACCGCCAGCACCGCAGCGGAATGCCTCCCTACCTGTACAACCTCAAAATGCGCAATGCAGACCTCATCCGCCCGGGGAGTGGTGGCCGCTACCGCATACCCAACATGGCCGGCCAGCGCCTTGGCCGTGCCCTGGGCCAGTTTTTCGGGCTCGTGATCCAGTTCGCACAACTGGGCGTCGATACGGGCGGCCTCCTGCCTGCCCAGGGCTTCGCCCTCGGTGAGCAGATGGTCCAGGTAATACCGGTAGCCCTTGGCGCTGGGCACCCGCCCCGCGCTGGTGTGGGGCTGTTCAAGCAGGCCAAGCTTGGTGAGGGCGGCCATCTCGTTGCGCAAAGTGGCGCTGGAAACCGCCATGTCCAGATGCTGGCAGAGCAGCCCTGAGCCAACCGGTTCGCCGTCCATAGCGTAAAGGGCCACGATTGCCCGGAGCACCTGCTGTTTCCGCGGGTCCATCGCCATCCTGAACGCCCCCTCGCCTTGCGGGTTTTAGCACTCTGTTGTTTTGAGTGCTAAATTTATTTTACTCCAAAAGGAGCGCCTGTCAAGACCCCGGGCAAAAATTTTTGAAGTTTAACAGTTTCGTCACAAAAGAGAAGGGCCGAGAGGGGCAATCCGGGGCAAAGGCAGGCCTTTTTAGGTACAGGCCCTTTATAAATATAAAAGGGGGCGCTGCCGCCGTGCAAAAGCCCGGCCGCTCCCAGGCGAAGGGTCCGCCGGAAGGGCCGGGCTGTTTTGCAGGTTGCGGCCGCCGCCGCTTATTCCTCCATTTGCTTTGCCAAAAAGGCTGCGGCCACCGCCAGCACCTTTTCGGCCTCGGCGTCCGGAGTACGGCGCTTGTCCTCCGCGAGGGTCAGCACCGCGCCGATCACATCCCCGCTGGCAATGATCGGCACCGCCATCAAAACATGGCGGGCCACCCCTTCACAAGGGAAGATGCAGTCTTCCGGCCGGCCGGTGTGCATAAAAGGCCTGCGGTTTTCCATCACCTTTTCCAGCGGCTGGCTCACCCGCTTGGCGGCATATTCCCGCCGGGCGGGGCCGGCGCTGGCCACAATGTGATCCCGGTCGCAGACCAGGGCGGGGCAGCCAAGGTTTTTGTGCAGCACCTCGGCATACTGCCCTGCAAACTGGCTCAGCTCGCCAATAGGCGAAAATTTTTTGAAGATAACCTCGCCGTCGCCGGTGGTAAAAATTTCAAGCGGGTCGCCCTCGCGGATACGCTGGGTACGCCGGATTTCCTTGGGGATTACCACCCGGCCAAGATCGTCGATCCGCCTTACAATTCCGGTTGCTTTCATGCTGTTTCCCCCATCCCCGCCCCTGCCGCAGCGTCTGCGGCAGGGTGCGTGCAGTTTAGTATAATTGCGATGCCAAGCGCCGTCCGGCAGGGCGGCCAAAGCCGGTTTCCCCTGCGGGCGCCGCGCCCCGCCCCTCGGGAACGGGTGCATCGCCGCCGCTTTTTGTCGGGCGAAGTTAGTATCTGCCGGGGATGGTATTTTATACCTCGCCTGCCGCCGCAGAGGCCGCCCGGCGTAGCAGGGCGCGCCGCCGGGCAGGCTTCCCAAACCCTTGCAGGCACGCCCACGCCGGGCGGGCGGCGCAAAAAACGCCCGGCCGCAAGGGCCGGGCGGATGAAAGGGCTTATGCAGGAGAGAAACGGCTTACAGAAACAAGGGCCCGGCTCAGAACTTGACAACCACCGCAGGCGCCCCGTCCTTTTCAACAATACGGATCGAGCCGCTGGCCGGGTAGGGCGGCATCGCCTGCACTTCGGGCAGCGGGGCATATCCTGCGGGGTCCAAAAGCACGGGAGCAAACCCAATAAACTGATCCATAAACTGTGCGTCGACCTCATAGTGCATACCCATCCGAACCCCCATCATGTCGTCCAGGTTATCGGTAGGCCACCAGACGGGTACGGTTGGATCCCATCCGTTTTCTTGAACCATTACCAGAGGCAGCGAGCTGTCGTATCCGGGGGTGCTTTTGATGCCGGTGACAATGCCGGTCCAGTAGGCGATGCGGCGGCTGTGGCCCAGTTGCATCTGCAGGTAGGCCTCATTGTCCAGCAGGACATACCGGCCCAGCAGCAGCGCCGCAAGGCAGGCGCTGGCCCAGCGGCCCGCAGCCCCCGCCGTTTTTGCCGCCGGTCTTTCGGGGCGAAAGGCATGGTACCAGCCGTCGCACTGCGAAAGAAACACCAGCGGGATCATGCACATGGGGTAGAGCATCAGCGAGTGTACCTGCCCCGGGTTCATCAGATAAACAATATTGATGCCAATGGGCATCAGCAGCCCTAACAGGGCGGTTAGGCCTGCCTGTTTCCACCGCCCGCCGGCCAGCCGCCGCGCGGCCCCTGCCGCAATAAGCAGGATAGCCAGCCACTGGCAGGCAGTAAGGGCCAAGCGGATGCCCGGCGTGGTACTGATGCCGCCGGTCATGCCGCCGCACACACCAAAAAAGACGCGGTAGGTTTCCAATAGCTGGCGCGGGATACGCGCCGGGTCGATCCGGCCCATCTCGTCCAGGCCCTGGTAGCTTACCAGCGCAATGCCAACCCGCGGCAGGAGGTATCTGGTAAGGCCGATATATCCCCCCACGCCGGCGGCCAGCACCCCCAGGTCGCACAGGCCGTCCAAAAAAATCCTTTGGGTGTCGGCTTCCTGCCGAAGGCTGCGCAGCAGCAGGGCATAGGTCATAAGCGAGACGGCCCAGCCAAGGTAGGCCTGATACAGCCCCAGCGAAAGGAGGATGCAGCCAACGGCCGCCGCCCGCCTGTGCCAGCCGCCCCGGCCGCAAAGCCAGGCGCAGAGTACCGCCAGAAAAAAGGCCAGCATATAGGCGTCGCTGGTAAACATGTACGAGAAGGTGCAGGCCACCGTAGGGAAGGCGGCCAGCATGCCGCCGGCCAGCCCGCAAAAGAGCGGGCTCTTGAGCTGCAGCAGCTCGGGCAGCAGCATAGCCGCCATCGCCAGAAACAGCAGCGAAAGGAGCCCCAGGATCCAGGGGGTGCTCAGCCCGCCGTCCAGCCTGCTCACAAAATACAGCCCCCAACGGCCGGAAGTATAGCCCACGCCGGAATCCCACAGGCCGGCGATGTCGTCGTGGTTGGGCAGCTTGTTGGCAAACATATACCCGTGCGCGCACAGGCCGGCCAGCCAGGCCCCGGCAAACGCCCACCGCTGCTGCCGCGAAATCCTGCCAAGCCGTGAAAGCAGCGCGTCCGGCGTATACTGTTCCACAAAACCACCCCTTTTTGTAATCCTGCTTTGCCGGGCCCCGTGCCCGCGGCTCAGAATTTGACGACCACCGCGAGCACCCCGCCCTTTTCGACGATACGGATCGAGCCGCTGGCCGGGTAGGGCGGCATCGCCTGCACCTCGGGCAGGCCGGCGTATTCAGCCGGCTCCAAAAACTCGGTGCAAAAGCCGGCATAAAGCTCCAGGAACTGCTGGTCGGAATAGGTATGCACCGGCATACGGATGCCCACAAGGTCGTTGAACTCTTCGCTGTCCCAGACGCCGGGGGTCGAGCGGTCCCACCCGGATTCGTTGATAAAGACTACCGGCAGCCATTGGTCGTATCCCGGCAGGCTCTTGATCTGGGTAACCACGGTGGTCCAGTAAGAAAGCCTCCGGCTGTGGTTGACCTGCAGGCAGAGGTAAGCCTCGTTGGCCTGCCGGGCATACCGGCCGGCCAGCAGCGCCACCAGGCAGACACAGGCCCAGCGGCCCAGCGTATGCAGCCGGTTTTGCATCGCTTTTGCATCCGGGGCCCGTTTGGCGTCCCAGCTCTCGCACTGGGCGAGGGCCACCAGCGGGATCATGCACATGGGGTAGACCATCAGCGTGTGTACATAGCCCGAATTCATCAGGTATACAATGCCGATAGCTATCGGCATTAGCAGCCCCAACAGGGCTGCTAATGCCGCCTGAAGCCATTTTCCGCGGGCAAGCTGCCGCGCTGCCGCCGCCGCAATGAGCAGGATGGCCAGCCACTGGCAGCCGGTGAGCAAAAAGCGCAGGCCGGCCGTGGTGCACACCCCTTCGGTGGGGCTGCGGAAGGTATTGAAAAAGAGGCTGTAGCAGCTCCAGAGCTGCTGCGGCAGCAAAGCCGGGTCGATCCGGCCCATCTGGCTGATGCCCTGGTACTCCCCCGGGGTAAAGCCGGCGGCCGCCCAGATCAGCTTGGTGACGCCCAGATACCCGGCCACCCCGGCGGCCAGCACCCCCACATCCCACAGCCCGTCAACAAAGACTGGCTTGACCTCGGCCCCCTCCTCAAGGCAGCGGGCCAGCAGGGTATATACCATCAACGCGGCGGCCCAGCCCAAAAAGCCCTGGTACAGCCCCAACGAAAAAACCAGGCAGCCTACTGCAGCCAGCCGGTACCAGCCTCCCCGGCCGCAGAGCCAGGCACAGAGTACCGCAAGCAGAAAGCTGAGCATGTAGGCGTCGCTGGCAAACATATAGGCAAACAGGCTGATAACAGAGGGGAACACCGCCAATACCGCCCCGGCCAGCCCGCAGAAAAGCGGGCTTTTTAACCGCAGGATGTCCACGATGAACATGGCCCCCACCGACAAAAGCAGCAGCGCCGTGAGCCCCAGCATCCAAGGCATGCTGAAGCTGCCGTCCAGCCAGCCCACCAGGTCGAGCGCCCAGCGCCCGGATGTATAGCTTGCGCCCTTGGTCCAAAAGCAGGACAGGTCGTCGTGGTTGGGCAGCTTATTGGCCAACATATATCCGTGGGCAAACAGCCCTGCCGCCCAAGCCCCGGCAAAGGCCCACCACTGCTGCCGGGAGACCTTTTTTAGCCCCGCTGCAAAACGCTCCGGCGTATACTCCATCCCGCGACCCCCATCTTTATAGCCGTATTTCCACACCCCCGCCAGGGCGGCAGGCCGCCTTTTTTTGCCAGTGGCCCCGTTTCCTGGACACGGCCCGTTTTTGAAAGCCGGTATTTTTGCCCTACCCGGCTGCGGCCCCCTCTAAAATGCCGTTCCACAGCCGGTAGTAAACGCCCCTGCGGGCCAAAAGCTCCTCGTGGGTGCCCTCCTCCTCGATGCCCTCTTTGCCCAGCACCAAAATGCGGTCGGCGTGCTGGATGGTGGTGAGCCGGTGGGCGATGGTGAGGGTGGTGCGGCCGTGGGCCAGCGCCTCGAGGCTTTTGCCCACCAGCAGCTCGCTCTCGTTGTCCAGCGCGCTGGTGGCCTCGTCTAAAATCAGCAGCGGCGGGTTTTTGAGGAAGACCCGGGCGATCGAGAGCCGCTGCTTCTGCCCGCCGGACAGTTTGACCCCCCGCTCGCCCACATAGGTGTCGTACCCGTCCTTGAGCTGGCTGATGAACTCGTGCGCGCCAGCCAGCCGGGCCGCCTGCTCGATCTCGGCGTCGGTGGCGCCGGGCTTGCCGTAGGCGATGTTCTCCCGCACGCTGCCGCTAAAGAGGTACACGTCCTGCTGCACGATGCCGATGGCCTCCCGCAGGCTCTTGAGGGTGACCGAGCGGATGTCCTGCCCGTCGATGAGGATGCGCCCGCCGGTCACGTCGTAAAACCGGGGGATCAGGCTGCACAGGGTGGTCTTTCCCCCGCCCGAGGGGCCCACCAGCGCCAGCCGCTCGCCCGGGCGCACCGCAAGGTTTACATGCCGCAGCACCTTGTTGTGGTCGTCCGGGTATTCAAAGCTCACGTCCTCCAAGGTAATGGCCCCGGCGGTGACCTTTAATCCGGCCGCGCCCGGCTCGTCAAAAATATCCACGTCCGCGTCCATGATCTCAAAAAACCGCTCGATGCCGGTCATGCCCCGCTGGAACTGCTCGGCAAACTCCACAATGCGGCGGATGGTGGCGATCAGGGTGGTCACATACAGCATGTAGGCCACCAGGTCCCCTGGGCCGATCTGGCCATACACCAAAAACAGCCCGCCCGCCACGATCACCACCAGGTACATCAGCCCGTCAAACATGCGGGTGGAGGTTTGGAAGGCGGCCATGTAGACGTAGGTTTTCTTTTTGATGTCCTGGAAGGCGCGGTTGCCCTGCTCGAACTTCTCTTTTTCCAGCTCCTCGGCCGCAAAGGCCTTGACCACCCGCTCGCCCAAAAGGCTGTCCTCAATGCGGGCGTTCAATTCACCGATCTGCTGGCGCTGGCGGCGGAATGCCCCCTTGAGCCGGCCGTTGAGCAGCATGGACACCCCGGCCATCAGCGGCACGCAGGCAAACAGGATGAGGGTAAGGGCCACGCTGGTGCGGCAGAGGATGATAAAGGAGACGGTGATCTTGAGCCCCGCGATAAAGAACTCCTCGGGGCAGTGGTGGGAGAACTCGGTCACATCAAACAGGTCGTTGGTGATGCGGCCCATGATCTGGCCCACCTTGGTGTTGGAATAATAAGCGTCGCTGAGCTTTTGCAGATGGTCAAAGGCGTCGCGGCGCATGTCGGTCTCCACATACACCCCCATCACATGGCCCATGTCCGCCATAAAAAAGTTGGCCGCGCCGTCGATGACGCGCAGCGCCAGATACACCGCCCCCAGCCGCAGGATGATGCCGGCCGAGAGCAGGGAAAGGTCGGTCATGGCGGCGTTGGTGATGTAGCGCATGATCAGCGGCAGCACCATCTCGCACAGGGTGGTCAGGGCGGCGCAGAAGAGGTCCAGCGCCACAATATGCCGGTATTTGGCAAGGTAGGGCCAGAACCGCCGGATGAGGGTGCGGCTGGGCTGGGAATGGGTCTTTTGCATGAAAAGCTCCTTATTTTGGTCGATCTGCCGGGAAAAGGCCCAAAAGGGGCCCCCCGGACGCTGTTTTTTACAAGGGCGCACGGGGCGCTCAAAAGCGCGCCGTGCAGCCGCGGCGCAGAGGATACAAGAGCAAGGGGCCGGCAGGAGCGCGCTGGCCTGCCGGCCCCTTTGAGGATGTGGTTTTGGCGGCCGCGCCGGGCTACCCGGCAGGAGTATCTGAAGGGGTTAGATCTTCGCCGGGGATCTGGGGCGGGTCGGGCTGCTCCGTCTGCGGTGGGTCGGACGTATCCGGTGTTTCGGGCTGCTCCGGGCCGGGATCTGGCTGCTCCGGGCCGGGGTCTGGCTGCTCCGGGCCGGGGTCTGGCTGCTCCGGGCCGGGGTCTGGTGTTTCGGAATGCGTGTGATCGCCCGCCAAAAGGCTACCCCCGCATACCGGGCATTTATTGAGGCAGCTATCCGCCGTATGTCCCTGCTGCCCACAGAAAGTGCAGACAGGTTGATTGCTGGGGCATGCATCTGCCCCGTGGCCAATCTGCCCGCAGACAGGGCAGGGCTGCGCAAGCTGCGCGCCGCACACGGGGCACTTGCCACCAGCGTCCGGGCTGCCGTGCCCCGTTGCGCCGATGCTCTCGGTCCTTTCCTCGTCGCACCATTTGCACTCGTAGTAGATGGCGCCGGCCGCTTCGCAGGTGGGCTCGGTGCGGCCGGTCTCCCGCCATTCGTGGGTGTGTTCCTTCTCGCTGAAATGGGCGGTAATCACAATGCCGTTGGCGTCCGCATCGCCCGGCACCGTAAAGGTGAGGGTGGCGCCGCCGCCCGCGCTGCCGAGGCTGGCGGTCCAGTAATCAAACTCCCACCCGTCGTCCGGCACGGCGGTCACGGCCGAGCAGCTCTGGCCTTTTTTGACCTTCTGGCTGGCCTGGCCCTCGATGTGCCCGCCCTCGCCGGCTACAAACTCCACCGGCACCCGGGCGCCGCGCACCGCGATAGGGTCCTGACTGATAAGCCCCGGCGGCACCCCCTCGGCCTTGGGCACTGGCTTGAGGGGCTTGGGCCTGGTATCCTCGGTGATGTACGCATGGGTGCGGATGTACTGGAACAGGGCGGTTACCCCGTCCTTGGACAGATGCACCCCGTCGCCCAGGGTGTAGTCCTTGCGGGCCCAGCCGGTGGCGGGGTCCTTGAGGGCCTCGCTGGTATCCAAAAACTTATAGCCTTCCTCCTGGCACATGGCGGCAATGGCCGCATTGAAAGCATCCACCTGTTTCATCGAAAGGCTGCCGTTCTCCCTCTGCTGGTCCAGCGGGGGCACCGCGCTCACAATGATGTCGGCATATTCATACGCCTTGTGGATGGCGGCCAAGCCCTCGCGGTAGCTCTTGATAAAGCTCTCGGTGCCGCCGCCCAGGTTGTTGGTGCCAAAGCAGACGATGATCCGGCGCGGCTGGATAAGGGCCACCGCCTCCGGCATGGTTACCGGCGAGGCGTAGCCCTTGAACTGCATGCACTTGAGGGTAGGGATCGCCCCTGCGCCCATGCTCACCACCCCGATGTTGTTGTCCAGCCCGGTAAATGCCTGGCCGGACTCATCCCCGTACATCATGTAGCGGTAGGTGTTGGAGTCTCCTAAAAAGAGAGTCTCATCGAGATACGCCCGCCCGGCGTCCTCGGTTTCCTCCAATACGGTGCCCCCAAAGGCGGTTTTGTCAATTACGCCGGCAGCGGCGTCATAATCGGCGTCGTCCGGGTTTGCCGCCATGCTTGAGGCTGCCGCTCCGCTTGCCGCGGCGGAGGAGGCCGCGCCGCCCGAGCAGCCGGCGGCCAGCAGCGCAGCCAAAAGGGCTGCCGCCAGCAAAAGGCGGCGGCAGGCGGGCAGGGGCCCGCGCAGCGGCCGTTTAAGGTTTTGTTGTTTCACGTTTCACGCTTCCTTTGCAGCCGGAGGGCCGGGGCAGGGCGCCCGGCCCTTCCGGCCCTGTGGATTGGCCTGTAGCGGATGATGGGAAGGGCCTGCCGGCCCGTTCTCATATACCAGGTTATTGTACACCATTTTTCGCCCGTGCGCCACCCCTTTTGCCCCTTTTCTGCCGTTTTGAGGCTCGCAGCGGGCCCAAATGCCGTAAAAACAAGCCCCCGCCGGCAAAAAACCGGCCGGCGGGGCAAAACGAAAAAAGCAAAAAAGGGCGGCGCAAAAACACGCCGCCCTGCGCAAAGCCCCGCCGCGCGGTTTTCTGCACGGCCCAAAGCCGATGCCGGCGGCGCGGGGCCGCGTACCTCAGATGTCAGATGTCGCAGATTTTCACGACAATTACCCCGTCCACAATATCCACCGAGCCCCTGGCCGGGTAGCTTGGCATCGCCTGCACCTCGGCCGTCCGGCCCATGACAAGGGCGTCGGCATAGGGGGGCGCATAGGCAAGGTAGAGGGATAAAAACCGCTGATCCGAAACCTGGCGGATCATCAGGTCTGTCCCGCACAGATGGTCCAGGTTATGGTTGTGCCACCAAATGGGCAGGCCCGGGTCCTCGCTGGTGTCCCCCACAAGCGCCACCGGCAGGGCAGGGTCGTACTCCGGCAGGCTGCGGATCTGGGTTATAACGCCGCTCCAGTAGGAGAGCCGCCGGGTGTGGTTGACCTGCATCTCGAGGTAAGCCTCGTTGGCCAGCATGCCGTAACGCAAAGCCAGCAGCCCCACGCAGCCGGTTGCCAGCCAACTGCCGGCCAGGCGCACAAGCCCGGCAGACCCCTTGGGGAAGCCTGCGGTATCCCAGCCGTCACACCGGGCCAGCAGGGCAACGGGCAGCATGCACATGGGGTAGCTCATCAGGGTGTGTACGCTGCTGGTGTGCATCAGCCAGATTACGTTGACCGCCACCGGAAAGAGCGCCGCCAGCAGCAGGGCCAGCGCGGCCTCGGCGTACCTGCGCCGCCGCAACTGCCGCAGGATGCCCCCCGCCATGAAAACGCAGAGGAGCGTCAGACAGCCGGTGAGCAGCAGGCGGATGCTGGAGGTGGTGGCCAGCCCCTGGCCGCCGCCGGGCTTCCAAACCCCAAAAAACACCCCGTAGGCCTCCCTTAGCTGGCCCGGGAGCCACGCAAGATGGAATTCCCCCATCTGGTTAAGGTTCATATATCCGTCCAGCTCGCTGTCGAACAAGGCCAAAAACAGCCTTGTAAGGCCGAGATAAGCCACCATGCCCAGCGCGAGGGCGCCCGCCTGGCCCAGGCCGGCCCAAAAGATCTTTTTGGCCTCGGCCCCTGGCCGGATGCTCTGGGCATACAGGCCATACACCAGCAAGGCGGCTGTCCAGCCAAAAAAGGCCTGGTAGATCGAAAGCGAGGCCACAACGCAGCCCGCCGCGGCCAGCAGGCACCAGCGCCCCCTGCGGGCCAGCCAGGCCGCCAGCACCGCCAGCAGTACCGAGAGGGCGTAGGCGTCGCTGGCAAACATGTAGGCAAACATGCTGGTTACGGTGGGGAACGCCACCAGCACGCCGCCGGCAAGCGCCGCAAAAAGCGGCTTTTGTATCTCGAGGATTTCCACCAGGAGCATGGCTGTAACCGCCAGCAGGAGCAACGAGAACAGCCCCAGCATCCAGGGTGCGCTGTAGGAGCCGTCCAGCCGGCCTACCAGGGCGAGCCCCCACCGCCCCGAGCTGAGCCCGGCGCCCTTGGTAAGGAAGGATTGGACGTCGTCGTGGTTGGGCAGCTTGTTGGCAAGCATATAGCCGTGGGCAAACAGGCCGGCCAGCCACACCCCCCAAAAGGCATATCGGTGCGGGCGGGGGATCCTTTTAAGCAGGGCCGGCACACGGTCCGGCATCCACTGCTCCATCCCATTCACCCCTTCTCAGTGCTGCCCGCAGGAGTGGCCGCAGCCCTCGCTGCCGCAGGCGTGTCCCTCGCCGTGCCCATGGCTGTGGTGGCTGCACTGCACCGCCGAGTCAAAGGCCAGCCGGCCGGCCAGCAGCGCCTCTACGGCCGCGTCGGCCTCGCCGGATACGCCCCCATACAGCCGGATGCCGGCCGCGGCAAGAGCCTGCTGTGCCCCGCCGCCGATACCGCCGCAGATAAGGGTATCCACCCCCAGCCCTTGGAGCAGACCGGCCAGCGCGCCGTGCCCGCTGCCGTTTGTGTCCACCACCCGGCTAGAGGCAACCCTGCCGTCGCTCACCTCGTACACCTTAAACTGCTCGGTGCGTCCAAAATGCTGGAAAATCCGGCCGTTTTCGTAGGTTGCTGCAATCTTCATTTAGCTTGTCTCCTTTGCCTTGGGGCGGCGCTTCGTCCACGCCGCCGGCGTTTTTTGCCTGCTTTCAGCATAGGCCGTCCGGGCGCGGCTGTCAAGCCCAGCCGGGAAAGGGTTTCCATCGCCGTTGGCCGGCAAAGAGAAAACGGAGGGCAGGCGCGCGCCGGGGGTGGCCGGGCCGATGCGGCTTGGCTGCCCCCCGGCACAGACTTTTAGGCAAATCTAAGCGCGCTGCGTTCCGGCCCGCCCAGCTTCATGAGCGCCTTCAGCGTCGCTTCTATATTTTCCTTATGCCAATTTTTGTAGTCTCCGGCAAACTGGGTTGCGTGCAGGCCGGACATGCGCCAGTCGCTCAGTGCCTTTTGCTGGGCGGTCAGCCGGATGGCATCCTCCCCGGCGTGGATGGTGATCGCGGTGTTGAGGAGGTCGTCGCCCAGCTCCACCGACCGGATCTCCCCGTAGGGCAAGACCAAGGACGCATTTTTGCGCAGGCTGGTCCAGATGGGATCAAAGGGGAGGAGGATCAGCTCGTTTTTGCACATCTGGAGCACGCACCGATCGCACTCCACAAGGGATTTCAAAAACGAGGCGATTTTTTCGCTGAGATTGCCCAGGGCGGGCCGAACAATGATGCAGCGGCCTTCAAGCGGCTCGTATCCGGCCTCTCGGGCAAACTGCCGGATCTTACGTTCGTTTGCCATTGTTGCGTACCTTCTAAAACATTCTGGCTTGCTTTCTTTGATATAGGCGGGCGGGATGCAGCAGATGGTTTTTGCGCGTTTGCCGGGCCGGCCTACCCTATGGGGGTAACGATGGGCCTGCCGCTGGCATCCACCAGAACGCTCACCCCGCAGCCGGCGGTCAGCGCAGAGGAAGCCAGGAGGTAATTTACCCCCGTCTGGGTATCCACAATGATCTTTTCTACGTTGGTTATTCCCTGTGTGTACACTTCCACAAAGCGGTCCTTTGCCATAGAGTTTGCCTCCTTTCCCATCCCGCCTGCCCGCAAAAAGCATAGCACGGCAGGGCCTGGCCTTGGGCCATGGCGCTTAAACGGCGCAAATCCTTCCCAAACGGCAAAATACAAAAGAGGGGGCTTACGGGCCCCCTCCCAGCTTTTTCTTCAGCTCTGCCTTCCCCCGCCGGGACAGCAGGCAGTCCCGGCCCCCTACCCGGGCCAGGTTCCCTTTCCGGTCTACCGCCTCGATCTTGTCCCACGCCGCCAGGTAGGCCCTGTGGATCCGGACAAACCGCCCGCCCAGCGCCTTTTCCAGCTCGTTCAGGCTGCCCGCAAATTCCAGGCGGCTGCCCGCCGTGTGGAGATATACATGGTGCGCCTTGGGGGCGGTCTCAAAAAACAGGATGTCCGCCAGAGGGACATGGAGGGTCTCGTCTGCCACCCGCAGAGAAAACATCTCCGCCGGGTCGCTGCGCTCATCCAGCAGACGGGCGTGGACCGCCTCCAGGCACCGGGCCGCGGCAGGCCCGGTTTGATCCCCTTGTTTTACGATATAGTCAAAGGCCTCCAGATGATACCGGAAGGTTTTCCAGGCCAGGTCGCTATAGCTGGTAATGTAGACCAGGGTGCCGTGAGGGTCCCGCCGCCGCAGCTCCCGGCCAAGGGTAAAGCCGTCCCATTCCCTGTCCTTTAAATTCACATCCAGAAAATAGACGTTCCGGCGGCTGTTTTTCGCTGCATCCAAAAGCTCCCGAGCCGTGGAGGCAACGCATACCACCCGCATGTCATAGTTCTCCATGAAAATCTTCCACTCCAGGGCGGTCCTGAGCTGGTGGCGGACGGCCTCCTCATCGTCGCACAGATAAACGGCAATCATGCTTTCGCCTCCACCGCCAGCTTCTGAATAAATACCCCGTTTGCCCAACTGGTAGAGCAGGAGGCGTTGGGATAGCTTGCCAAAATCCGCTGGAGGCTGGGCAGGCCCAGCCC
>CAJTSP010000015.1 GCA_910578965.1 uncultured Oscillospiraceae bacterium | reverse complement strand
GGGCATGCGGCGGCCATTGCCCAAAGGCTTGCTTCCGGCCGCCTCGTCTGCCTGGACCAGGACCCGGACGCTGTGGCTGCGGCAGCCGAACGGCTGCAGGGGCTGCCTGCGCAGGTGATAAGGGCCAATTTCCGCGAGGCAAAAACGGTGCTGCAGGGCCTTGGCATTGCGGGGCTGGACGGCGCGCTGCTGGACCTTGGCGTATCCAGCCGCCAGTTGGACGATGCCGCGCGGGGCTTTTCCTACCTGGAGGATGCGCCGCTGGACATGCGCATGAGCCAGGCTGGCCCCAGTGCGGCCGATCTGATCAATACTGCTTCACGGGAGGAGCTTTGCCGCATCCTGCGGGAGTACGGCGAGGAGCCGTACGCCTGGGCTGTTGCCGGGCGGATTGTGGCCCGGAGGGGAAAAAAGCCTATCCTGACTACCCTGGAACTGGCCGATACCGTTGTCGCCGCGCTGCCGCCCGCGGTGCGGCGCAAACACAAAAACCCCAGCCGGCGGGCCTTCCAGGCGCTGCGCATTGCGGTAAACGGCGAACTGGACGCCTTGAGCGAGGGCCTGGATGCTATTTTTGACAGCCTTGTGCCGGGCGGCCGGCTGGCCGTGATTACCTTCCATTCGCTGGAGGACCGGCTGGTAAAACGCCGCTTTGCAGCCTGGGCCACTGCCTGTACCTGCCCGCCCGAGTACCCGGTTTGCGTTTGCGGGGGCAAGGCGAGGGCAAGGCTGGTCAACCGTAGGCCTGTCTCGCCTGCCGCTTCCGAGCAGCAGGCCAACCGGCGCAGCCGCAGCGCCCTTTTGCGCGTGGCCGAAAAGCTTTAACCGGGTAAAGCCAAAAAACAGCGCTTGCATGGCCTTTGGAAACGTGCCGGGCGACAATAAAAAGGAGGGATCGGGGTGCAGCAGACGGCTTATGACCTGAGCCTGTTTGAAAACAGGCCGCGCAAACAGCCGCGGGTACGGGTTGCGCAGGGCGGGCAGATGCGTACCGCCGAGGCCCTTCGCCAGGTACGGATCGTTTCGGTTACCCTGCTTATGGTTGCCCTGATTTCCTGCTACCTGTACAGCCAGGCAGTGCTCACCGAGCTCACCACCGATCTCCAGCGCACCCAGCGCCAGCTTGTGGCAGCCCAGAGCGACTACGATTACCTATCCGGCCTGATGGACAGCAAAACCAGCCTGAAAAGCGTGGCCGAGATTGCCACCAGCCAGCTCGGCCTGATGAAGCTGGACAAAAGCCAGATTACCTATGTTACCCTTGAGCAGGAGAGTGTGATTACCCTGCCTGAGTCCGGCATCCGGCGCTGGCTGGAATCCTTTGGGGCCGGGCTGCTCAACGTGGCGGATTACCTCAATCCCTAAAGGGGCCGGGCGATTATATCCGCCGGCACGCCGCCCGTGTGCGGGCCGGCCGGCTCCCGGGCAGGCGTTGGGCCCGCCGGCCGCAGCCGGGCCCGGCGCCTTTTTCTGTGCAGGGCCCCAAAGCACGGGCCCCAAAAAGCATGGTATCTAAAACCGCCGCAAAAAAGGAAGTGATGCATCCGTGCCCCAGAAACCTGCGCTGTCCCGGCCGGAACGGCCGGAGGGCGGAGTACCCAAAAACCTGCGGGTGCGCATCTGGTTTATGCTGGGCGTTTTTTTGCTCGGCGGGTTTGGCACCCTGATCTTCCGGCTTTACTCGCTGCAGATTCGCGATTTCGAAACCTACCGCTCCCGTGCCGCGGCCCAGCAGCTCAAAGATACCTCCATCAAGCCCGCCCGGGGCGAGATTTACGATTCCGAGGGCCGGGTACTGGCCCGCAGCACCATCGTATGGGACATTACGGCCGACCCCAGCCAGTTTTCGGTTAAGCCGGTGGAAGGGGAAGACGAGGACGCCGCCGGGCGAAGGCTGCTTTACCAGATCCAGGCGGTGAGCGGCGAGCTGGCCGAGCTGCTTGGCATCGAGTACAACGAGGTGTACGACAAGCTTTCCGACACCGATTCGCAGTATAAGGTGCTGGCCCGCCGGGTGGACAAACCGGTGGCAGATGCCGTAAAGGAGTATGCCGCCACGGTGGGCGCGCCTGTTTCGGCCGTACAGACCACCCGGCGGGATTATCCCTATGGCGCGTTTATGGCCAGTGTGTTGGGGTTTTGCGACGCGGACGGCGCCGGATTTTACGGGCTGGAAAAATACTATGACGAGCTGCTGGCCGGCACGCCCGGCCGTACCCTGAGCCTGCGCAATGCGCTGGGCAACGAGGTGGCCGGCGAAGAGGAGCGGACCTACCCGCAGGTGGATGGCGGGCGGCTGGTGCTTACCCTCAATGTGGATGTCCAGGCGGCGGCAGAAAAGTATCTGGAGGCCGCCATCAAAACCCACAATGTCGAGCAGCGGGGTATCGCCATTGTAATGGATGTCAATACCGGGGCGGTGCTGGCCCTTGCCGTCAAACCGGATTTTGACCCCAACGACCCCTATGCGATCTACGACCCCAGCCTGGCCGCACGGCTGGAAGAGGCCGAGAGCGGCGAGGAATACACCCAGCTACAGGGCCAGCTTCGCGAATTGCAGTGGAAAAACAAGGCCATTACCGACCTGTATTTTCCCGGGTCGGTTTTTAAGCTCATTACCACCGCTGCCGCGCTGGATTCCGGCGTATGCGCCGCAGATACCCATTTTAACTGTTCGGGCCATTTCCAGGTGCTGGACCGGGAGTATTCCTGTGCGGGTACCCTCACCCGCAGTACCACCGCCCACGGCTGGCAGGATATGGCCTTGGGGCTACGCAATAGCTGCAACAGCTATTACATCCAGGTGGGGCAGGCGCTGGGCGCGCAGCGGTTTTTTGATTACTTCAACGCCTTTGGCTTTACCGAGCCCACCGGCATCGACCTGCCCAGCGAGCAGCGCGGCATCCTGTACTACAGCGCCGAAAACCTGCGCCCGGTTGAGCTTGCCAGCTCCAGCTTTGGCCAGGCGCAAAAGGTTACCCCCCTGCAGATGCTTACCGCAGCCTGTGCGGTGGTCAACGGGGGATACCTTGTGCAGCCCCATGTGGTAAGCCGTATCGAGGATGCCGACGGCAACGTGATGCAGGAGTTTGCCCCTGTTGTCAAACGGCAGGTCATCAGCGAGGAGGTAAGCGCCGCTATCCGAGGCATGATGGAGGGGATTGTGGACAACGGCGCAGACGGTGCGCCCGGCCGCAACGCCTATGTGGCGGGCTATAATATCGGCGGGAAGTCCGGCACCAGCGAAAAGCTCGACGAGCCGGAGCTCGAGGGCGGGGGTTACCGGGTGGCTTCCAGCTTTTTGGGAGTCCTGCCCGCCAACGACCCCCAGATCGCAGTATTTGTCATCCTGGATGAACCCAACAGCGGCGAAAACTACGGCTCGCTGGTGTCGGCCCCGGTAGTGGGCAATATCATCAGCGAGATCGCTCCCTATCTCGGCATTGAGACCGACCCGGCCACCCTCGTGACCGGCAGCGTCAAGGTGCCCAAGGTGACCGAAAGCGAGTGGAGCATGGCCCAGGTCGAGCTCAACAAGTACGGCCTGTATCACCGGCTGGTGGGGGGTAGCGGCAATGTGCTGCACCAGTATCCCACCGCGGGCGAGGAGGTGCCGGCCGGCTGTACCGTCTACCTGTACACCGAAACCGAGGAAGATACCCTCACCCCGGTACCCGGCGTTGTAGGCCGGGACGCGGGCTTTGCGGTGCAGATGCTCAGCGCTTCCAGCCTCAACGTCCGGTTTGTTGGCCCGCAAACCGGTACGGTCACCGCCCAAAGCATTGCCGAGGGGGCCGAGGTGCCTTTGGGTACGGTTGTAACCTTAACCGTTGTAGACGAGACTGCGCCGGAATAAGGCTGGCAAGTACCCCCAAAGCGGCGGCCCTTCAGGCGGGCGGGTTTTGCCGCTCAGGGCGGCTTTTGCGCAATCCGCTGCCCGGGCGGCGCCCGGGCAGCCCTTGCCGCCCTTCCCGGACGTATTCCCGTTCCGGGTCGGCTAAACGGCCCGCCGCCTGCATATCTATCCAATAGAAGGAGGGACGCTCTATGCAGCCCATTCCCGCAAACCAACTGCTGGCAGGGTTATTTTTGGCCGGCCGCGAGCCGATCACTGCCGTTGTTACCGACAGCCGAAAGGTCGCCCCCGGCTGCATTTTCGTCTGCTTTGCGGGCAAAAATGCCGATGGGCACGATTTTGCCGCCCAGGCCCTTAAGCAGGGGGCGGCCTATGTGGTGGCGGAGCACCCGGTGCCCGGCCTGCCCGAGCAAAAAACCGTGCTCTGTAAAAGCAGCCACCGGGCCATGGTTCGCATGGCCTCCAACTACCGCACCCTCTTTTCGCCCAAGGTCATTGGGGTCACCGGCAGCGTGGGCAAAACCACCACCAAGGAGTTTTGCTACGCTGCGCTCTCGGCCTTTGGCGAAACGGTAAAAACCGAGGGCAACCAAAACAACGAGATCGGCCTGCCCAACACCCTTTTCCGTTTTTCTGCCGGCACCGAGTACGCGGCGGTCGAGATGGGCATGAGCGCCCTGGGCGAGATTGAGCGGCTGTCCCGCGCGGCGCGGCCGGACGTGGGGGTTATTACCTCGGTGGGTACCGCGCATCTGGAGCAGTTGGGCAGCCGCGAAAACATCCTCAAGGCAAAGCTCGAAATCTGCGCCGGCCTGCCGGACGGCGCGCCGCTGGTGCTTTGGGCCGGGGACGAATGCCTGCCCTGCGCCCATCTGCCCAGCCGGCTGCGGCCGGTCTGGTTTGGGGTCAATGAGCCGCTGGCCCAGGTGCGGGCCGAGGACATCGGGCCGGAAGGGGAGGGCCAGCGGTTTGTCATCCGGGACGAGGAGTACGGCCGTTTTGAGGCTTACATTCCGGCGGCGGGCCGGCATAACATCCACAACGCGCTGGCCGCCTTTACCGCCGTGACCCGGCTGGGGCTGGACCCCGCCGCGGCGGCCGCGGCCTTAAGCCGGTACCAGAGCACCGGCATGCGCCAGCATATTGTGCAGCATGGCGGGGTTACGGTTATTGAGGACTGCTACAACGCAAACCCGGACAGCATGCGCGCCGCGCTGGAGATGTTCAAGGATTTCCCGGCCAACCGGCGCTTTGTACTCATGGGGGATATGCTTTCCCTCGGCCCTATTACCGAGCAGGCCCACGAGGAAGCCGGCGTGCTGGCTGCCCGCTGCGGGGTCGATTACCTCATCGCCTACGGCCCGGCCTCCCGGCGGGCAGCGGTAACGGCGGCGGCCAAGGGCATCAAGGCGATGCATTTCGACACCCCCGAGGACGCCGCCGAGGCCCTTGCCACCCGCCTTGAACCGGGGGACGCGCTGCTGGCCAAGGGCAGCCGGGATATGGCACTGGAAAATATCCTCAAATTGTATTATGATGGTAAGGTACCGGGGCCCTGAGCCCTAACGGGGCCGCCCGGCCCTTAAAAAGGAACCTCACACGAGAGAGAGGAATGGTCAATTCATGGCGAGCTATGCTCTGATCCTTTCGGCCATCAGCGCCTTTGCCATTACGGCGGTATCCGGGTGCTTTGTGGTGCCCTTTTTAAAACGGCTGCACTATGGACAGACCATCAAGGAGATCGGCCCTACCTGGCATAAGAAAAAGCAAGGCACCCCCACCATGGGCGGGCTTTGCTTTATACTGGGCAGCACCTTAGGGCTGGGTTTTGCCTGGTTTTCTCTTATGTTCAACCTCCCCGAGGCGCTGGAGAGCAGCTCGGGCGCGGGCATGCTGCTGTGCATGTTTACCGCCTTTGCCTTTGGGCTCATCGGCTTTATGGACGATTTTATCAAGGTGGTCAAAAAGCGCAACCTGGGGCTGCGCGCCTGGCAGAAGCTGGTGATGCAACTGCTGGTGGCCACCTGTTTCCTCACCGGGCTTTCGGTTACCGGCAGCCTCACCACCCTTGTGGTCCTGCCCTTCATCGGCATGGTAAACTTAGGGGCTGCCTATTACCCTCTTTCCATCCTGCTCATCCTCTTTATGGTCAACGCAGTCAACCTTACCGACGGGATCGACGGCCTTGCCACCAGCGTTACCTTTGTGGTGATGCTGGGGTATATGGCGCTCACCAGCTTTTTGGGCTTTTTCCACCTCAGCCTTTACGCAAGCGCCCTTGCGGCGGCCTGCGCGGGCTTTCTGCTCTGGAATTTTTACCCCGCAAAAACCTTTATGGGGGATACCGGCAGCATGTTTTTGGGCGGGGCGGTTACGGCCATGGCCTTTTGCATGGGCCGGCCGGAGCTGTTGCTGTTTATGGGGTTTGTATACATCTGCGAGGCGGGCAGTGTCGTGCTCCAGGTAATCTATTTCAAGCTTACCCACGGCAAGCGCATCTTTAAGATGACCCCCATCCACCATTCCTTTGAGCTCTCGGGTTGGAGCGAGGTAAAGATCGACTTTACCTTTGCCTTTGCGGCGCTGGTTTTTGTGCTGCTGGGCGTGCTGTTTGTGTATGTAAACTGATCCGCAGCAAGCTGCAGAAAGGAGGGCTGCCCCATGGCACAGCCGCAGCCTGCCGCCGTGCGCGGCACGATGCGCGCAAAGCCGCGCCGGCCCGCCTTTTTTTACCGGCATATGGGCCGCGTCAGCCCCGGTGTAGCAGGTACCTTAATGATTTTGCTGGCCTTTGGGCTGGTGATGCTCTTCAGCGCAAGCTATGCCACCGGCTACTACCGCTTTGGCGACAGCTACCATTACATCCTGCCCC
Source organism: uncultured Oscillospiraceae bacterium (assembly GCA_910578965.1). Taxonomy (GTDB): domain Bacteria; phylum Bacillota; class Clostridia; order Oscillospirales; family Ruminococcaceae; genus UBA7177. The sequence continues at coordinate 25,132 of CAJTSP010000015.1, read as the reverse complement.
AGGCCTGCTATGCGCTGGTGGGTACGGCGGTAATGTTTTTTGTCTCGTTTGTAGATTACCATTGGCTGCGCCGGTGGGCCTGGGCGCTCTATCTGGTTACCCTGCTGCTGCTGGTGGTGGTGCTTTTTATGGAGCCAATCCATGGCCACCGGCGCTGGATCAATATCAAGCACCTGCCTACCGTGCAGGTATCCGAGATTGCAAAGTTCAGTATGATCCTCACCGTTGCCCACCTGATGGACAAGCACCGGGCCCGCACCCGCAGTTTCCTCTATGGGGTGGTGATGCCGGTGGCGGCGGTGCTGCCCTTTTGGATCCTCATCCTGCCCGAGACCCACTACTCCGCCATCATCCTTACCATCTGCATCCTTGCCACCATGATGTGGGCGGGCGGCACGGGTATCGGCTGGTTCGGCCTGGGCATTGGCGGGCTGGGCGCGGCGGTGGCTGTCGTGCTGGCAACCGGCCAGGACTATGTGGACCAGCGCTTTGCCATCTTGCGCGACCCCTTTGCCGACGTGCTGGGCAGCACTATGCAGACGGCCCAGAGCCTGTACGCTGTGGGCAGCGGGGGCTGGTTTGGCCTGGGCATCGGCAACGGGATGCAAAAGCATCTCTGGCTGCCTGAGGCCACCAACGATTTTATCTTTTCGATCCTCTGCGAGGAGCTTGGCTTTGTGGGCGCCATGGTCTGCATTTTGCTGTTTGGCGCCCTGATCCTTCAGGGAATCCTCATTGCAGTGCGCGCGCCCGACCGGTTTGGCATGCTGCTTGCAGTGGGCATTACGGCTCAAATCGGCTGGCAGGTGCTTTTTAACATTGCGGTAGTTACCAATACGGTGCCCAACACCGGTATCAGCTTGCCTTTTTTTTCCTCCGGCGGTACCAGCCTTTTGATGTTGCTGGCCCAGATGGGGGTACTGTTTAGCGTCAGCAGGGCGGGCAACGAGTACCAGGAGCGGCTTCGCCGGTTTGCCCAGCAGGAGCGCGAGCGCCAGGGGCAGGAACCGCCCGGCGGCCGGCCTAAGGGTTGAATAGGGGAGGGGAAAGCATGCGTGTATTGATTGCGGCGGGAGGTACCGCCGGCCATATCAACCCTGCGCTGGCTATAGCCGGCGCGCTTCGGGCGGCCCGCCCGGACACCGAGGTGCATTTTGCCGGCCGCCGGGGCGGTATGGAGTACGGCCTCGTCACCAAGGCAGGGTACCCGTTCCATCACATTGAGGTCAACGGCATCCAGCGAAGGTTGACCCCTAAAAACATTTTGAGGGACATCGAGGCCGTTTGGCACCTGGCTCTTTCCGGCCCGCGCGCCCGTGCCATACTGCGCGAGGTACAGCCGGACCTTGTGGTGGGCTGCGGCGGGTATGTGAGCGGCCCGGTGGTGCGCTGCGCCGCCAAGATGGGCTATAAAACGGCTATTCACGAGCAAAATGCCTTCCCGGGCGTTACCAATAAGCTGCTGGCCCCGCTGGCAGACCTGGTGTTTGCTGCCGTACCGGCTGCGGTACAAAAGCTTGGCGTGCCGGGCAAAACCCTTGTGGTGGGCAATCCGGTGCGGCCGGAGGTGTTTGGGCAGGATCGCGCCGAGGCCCGCGCGTTGCTGGGGGCTGGAGGGCGCACGGTGCTACTCAGCTTTGGCGGCAGCCTGGGCGCGCGCCGGCTCAACGAGATGGTGGCCGAGCTGATGCAGTGGGAGCAAGCCGGGCAAAAGGGCATCCTGCATATCCATGCCACCGGCAGCCGGGAGGCGGAGGCCTTTGCGGGGCTGATGGCCCAAAAAGGCCTCGCGGGCAATGCGGGCCTGGCGGTAAAGGAGTACATCGACAACATGCCCCAGATGCTGGCCGCGGCCGACCTGGTCATCAGCCGGGCGGGGGCGCTCACCCTGGCCGAGCTCTGTGCTGCCGGCCGGGCTGCCATCCTCATCCCGAGCCCCAATGTGGCCGAAAACCACCAGTACTACAACGCACTCGAGCTGCAAAAGGTGGGCGCGGCCGTAGTGATTGAAGAAAAGGAGCTCACGGCTGAAAAACTGATTCAAACGGTGGAACGCCTTACAGCCGACCGCGCCAGCCTTGCCGCAATGGGCAAGCTGGCAAAAGCCCTTTCGGAGCCCAGAAGCCTCGAAAAGATTACCGCAAAGCTGTTTGAGCTTGCCGATAGGCCCGCCTGACCCTTGCCCTGCCCAAGCTGGGGCGGCAGAGGCAGGCACCCCGCCAATGCGGCCAAAGGGGGCGGGCGCGATGCTACTGCCCCGGCTGGGCACAGCGCCCTTGGCGGCCTTGGCAGGCCCCTGCCGCCCGCAGGGCTATTCTGAGAAAAGGAGGCGCCCGGCGCATGGCAGACCGCCCCTCGTACAGGCCTCGCCCCAATACCCGGGAGCCGGCCCGTCGTGATACCCGCAAAAGGCCCGAACTGTTTGACCAGGCGGTGCAGCCTGTCCCGCGCCCGGTGCAGGAGCACCCGGGCCGGGTGCAGCAGGTGATCCTGCCGGCGGGGGGCACGGAGCAGCGGCAGCGGGCTCCCGGTACGCGCGGCGGCGGGCCGCGTTCCCGGCGGCAGCCGGCCGGGCAGCCGGGGCTTTCCCGTCAGCCCGTTGTCCGGCGCAATGCCCAAGGGCCGGCGGGTAAGCCGGATGTAGATGGCTGGGAGCGGCTGCCTTATGAGGAGGAAACCCGCCGGCAGGGCCGGCGCCGCCGCCTGACCCGGGGCGAGATGCGTCGCCGCCGGCGCAGGAGGCGGCTGATTGCATTTTGTTTGTTTCTGGCGCTTGTAGTGCTGGGGGTGGCCCTGTCGGTTACCGTGCTGTTTAAGGTGGAGGGCTTCCGGCTGGAAGGGCCCCAAAAGGATACGCCGGCCGATACCGGCATCTATACCGAGGACGCCATCCTTGCGGCGCTCAATGTGCCGCTGGGCGAGAACATCTTCCAGTTTTCCATTGCCGAAAAGGAGCGTGCCATGGCCGCCGCCCTGCCCTACCTCGAAACCATCCGGGTTCGGCGCAGCCTGCCGGGCACTATTGTTGTGCGGGTTACCCCCGCCGTTGAGCGGTACGCGCTTGAAAGCGATGGCGGGTGGGTGGTGCTCAGCGGGGGGCTCAAGGTGTTGAAGGTTTCGCCGGACGAGCCCTCCGGCCTGGTACAGGTTACCGGGGCAGAGCCCTTGGGCCCGGTTGCGGGGTATCCTTTGGCGCTGGCAGAGGATCAGCAGCCCCTTGCCGATGCGTCGGCCTCGGGGATTGCGGCGCCTTCTGCGGCTCCCTCCCAGGCGGCCTCGGGCGAAGGGCAGGCGGCTGCCCAAACCTGGCGGGATACCTTGGCCGGGCTGTTGACCGCGCTGGACGAACGCGGTCTTTCGGAGGGGCTCACCAGCCTTGAGCTGGGCGGCCTTACCGAAATATCCTTTCTCTACCAGGGGCGCGTCCGGGTGCTGCTGGGTACCGCAAACAGCCTTGAGTACAAGCTGCAGTGGGCTGCCTATCTGCTGCAGAACGAAGAAGGGGACGGGCTGCTGGAAACCGACCGGGGTGTTTTGGACATCAGCCATCTGCGTGCAGACGGCAGCATCCAGCCGGTTTTTAGCCCCGGCGGGATTTAAGGCTGTGAGAGCGTCCGGCTTGCAAAAAACAAGAGGCCCGGCGCGCGTATGGGACTGTTCCCTCAGGGCATGCACTTTTAACCAGATTTGGCCGAGGGCGCAGGCCGCAAAATACCCGGCTCTAAACGGGCGCGGGTGGTAGGCCATGAAGCTGTAGGCAGGGCATAAAAGCCGCGAAGCGTCGTTTTTGAGGGAAAGGCGCCCTGCATGAGGAAGATGCTCCGCCGCGAGGCTTAGCCGCCCGCCCAAAGGCGGGGAGTATCCAAACCGGGGAGCTGGCGGCCGGCCGGGTACGGGGAAGCGGTCTCTCAAGGAAACAGGACCCCTTCCCCGAAAGCTTTTCGAGGCTATATCCCCGCGCCCGGTCTGGGCCAGCATAAACCCTTGCAGTAGACACTCCCCCAAAAGGCGGTTTCCCTTGCAATTTGTACAGCGGTATGCTAAAGTGATAAAGTAGGCTTGGGCGCCCTGAGGGCGACCGTATCCTCCGCAAAGCCGCAAACAGCGGCGCTGCGGGCGGATGCAGGGCCTGTAACGATGCGGCTGCCCGGCCGCAAAGGGGGAGCAGCATGGCAGAAAAAGCGGGTGTCCGCAGCCCGGCCACCGACGATCTCTTCAGGGCGGTTCTTGCCTTGCGGAGTATAGACGAGTGCTATGCCTTTTTTGAGGACCTGTGTACCATAAAGGAGCTTGCGGATATGGCCCAGCGCCTCACCGCGGCCCGGATGCTGCTGGAGGGCAAGACCTACGAGCAGATTGTCAAGAGCGTTGAGATCAGCACTGCCACCATCAGCCGCATCAACCGCTGCATCCAGTATGGCAGCGGAGGTTACCGGCAGACCATTGCCCGCCTGCCGCATAAGGATTTGCCCTGAGCCGCCTGCCTGGGCGGGCCGGGCGTCGGCGGGCAAAAAGCGCAGCGTATCCCCCGTTTGGGCCCGGTTTGGGCAGGCAGGCGGGGGCTTTTGCTTTGCCCGGGCTTTCCTGGGATGGAGAGGGCCGGCAGGGGAGCGCTACCGGCAAAATGCCGTAAAAATGGCCTGCATATTGTGTAAATTGTCAAATTGGGCGGTTTTACGGCGGGCAAACTATGTAGGAATGCATATTGCATAACCTTGCATAAAACAGTATAATTTCCATATCGTGCATCCCTGCGGCCCCTATTGCCACAGGGAAGGGGCATCGCCGGAACGGGATGCGGAGCACGGCGCGCCGCCAGGAGCGGCCTGCATAATATAGGAGGGAATAGTATGAAAAAGTTTTTGTGCCTTGCGCTGGCCCTGGCTTTGGCCCTGAGCCTCGCGGCCTGCGGCGGCTCCGGCTCTTCGGCCCCGGCCGCTTCCACCCCTGCCGCCGGCAGCACCGGTGCGGGCAGCGCTTCCGGCGCCGCCATTAAGATCGGCGGCATCGGCCCGGTTACCGGCGGGGCGGCCGTGTACGGCATTGCCGTGCAGAACGGCGCGCAGCTTGCTGTAGACGAGATCAACGCCATGGGCGGCGTTCAGTTTGAGTTCAATTTCCAGGACGACGAGCACGACGCCGAAAAAGCCATCAACGCCTACAACACCCTGAAAGACTGGGGCATGCAGGTGCTGATGGGCACCGTTACCAGCACCCCTTGCATTGCGGTGGTTGCCGAGAGTAGCGCCGACAACATCTTCCAGCTTACCCCGTCCGGCTCTGCGGAGGACTGCATTGTCCCGGACAGTGCTTTCCGCGTCTGCTTCTCTGACCCGGAGCAGGGCACCCTGTCGGCCGATTATATTGCCGACAACAGCCTTGCCGCCAAGGTTGCCGTGATCTACGACAGCTCGGACGCTTACTCGGTGGGTATCCATGACGCCTTTGTGGCCCAGGCCAAGGTCAAGGGGCTGGAGATCGTTGCCGATGAAGCTTTTACCGCCGACAACAAAACCGACTTTACCGTGCAGGTGCAGAAGGCCAAGGATGCCGGCGCTGAGCTGGTGTTCCTGCCCATTTATTACAATGAGGCTTCCCTGATTCTCACCCAGGCCGATAAGTCCGGCTATAAGCCCCTTTTCTTTGGCTGTGACGGTTTGGACGGCCTGGTGGCGGTTGAGAACTTTGATACCGCCCTGGCCGAGGGGGTTATGCTTATGACCCCGTTTACCGCGGCTGGCACCGACGAGAAGACCGCGACCTTTGTCAAAAACTTCCAGGCGGCCTATGGCGAGGATCCCAACCAGTTTGCCGCCGATGCGTATGACGCCATCTATGCCATTAAGGCGGCCATCGAAAAGGCCGGCGTTACTGCCGAGATGAACGCTTCCGATATCTGCGACGCCCTCAAGGGTGCCTTTACCCAGATTACGGTGGACGGTCTCACCGGCAGCGGCATCACCTGGGATGCCGGCGGCGCCCCCACCAAGACCCCTGCTGTCTATGTGATTAAGGACGGCGTCTACGTGGCCGCCTGATTCTTTTGGATGGATTTATGGAGAAGGCTGCCGGAAAATACCGGCAGCCTTCTTTTCAAAGTTCGAGAAAAACGGTATGTTTATAGGGCTTTTTGCAGCTTATGGCAATTGCCGGGACGTCCCGGATATGGTATGATGATGAGGCTATGCTGCCGGATGGCGGTGAGGACGGATCGCCGTGCCCGCCTGGCGCCTGCTTGGGGATACGGCACTTAGGGAAGGGAAAATGAGAAAAAGCGGCCCGCAGCCTTGCAGATGCAAATAGGGGCTTGGCCTGCACGGGGCAGGGGCGTGCCGTTTGGTAAGGGGCGTTGTTTTGATGCAGTTTTTATCCTACTTGTTCAACGGCATTAGCCTTGGCAGCATCTATGCGGTGATTGCGCTGGGCTATACAATGGTGTACGGTATTGCCCGTATGCTCAACTTTGCGCACGGCGACATTATTATGGTGGGCGGCTATGTGGCCTTTATTGTGATGACCGACCTTGGCCTGCCTGCCTTGCTGGCGGTTCTGGCGGCTATGCTGGCCTGCACCCTGCTGGGCATCCTGATCGAACGGCTGGCCTACCGGCCGCTGCGGGCTGCCCCCAGCCTGGCCGTGCTTATTACCGCCATTGGGGTAAGCTACCTTTTGCAAAATCTGGCCCTGCTCATCTGGGGCTCGGCGCCCAGGTCCTTTACCTCGGTGGTCGCCCTGCAGCCGCTTCGCCTTTTTAACGGCCAGTTGGTCATCACCGGCGAGGCGCTGGTGAGCATCCTGGTTTCGGCAATTATTATGGTGGCGCTCAACCTGTTTGTCAACAAAACCAAGGTAGGCCATGCTATGCAGGCCGTCTCGGAGGATCGCGGCGCGGCCCAGCTCATGGGCATCAATGTCAACGCCACCATCACCCTCACCTTTGCCATCGGCTCAGGGCTGGCGGCGGTGGCCGGCGTGCTGCTCTGCTCGGCCTACCCCTCTTTGCAGCCCACCACCGGCGCCATGCCCGGCATCAAGGCCTTTACCGCAGCGGTGTTTGGCGGCATCGGCTCTATTCCGGGGGCCATGGTGGGCGGCGTTTTGCTCGGCATCATCGAGATTTTGGGCAAGGCGTATATCTCTACCCAGTTGGCCGACGCCATCGTTTTTGCCGTGCTCATTGTGGTGCTGCTGGTGCGGCCCACCGGCCTTTTGGGCAAAAAGACCAACGAGAAAGTGTGAGGTGGCCGGTATGCAGGCTTTGAAAAAAATGGACCGGTCTTTCCGGTCGAATCTTATTACCTACGGAATGGTTCTGCTGGCCTGGCTGCTGGTGGGGCTTGCTTCCTCGGCCGGGCTGCTGTCAAACTCTTTGCAGGGGCAGTTGGTACCCATCTGCACCTATGTGGTGCTGGCCGTATCCCTCAACCTCACGGTGGGCATTTTGGGCGAGCTCAGCCTGGGCCACGCCGGTTTTATGAGCGTGGGCGCCTTTTTTGGCAGCGTGCTCTGGCTATGCATCGGCGGGTCGGTGCCCGGCTGGATAGGCCTTGTCCTCTCGATGCTGCTGGGCGGGATGGTGGCCGGCCTTTTCGGCCTGCTCATTGGCATTCCCGTGCTGCGGCTGCAGGGCGACTATCTGGCCATTGTCACCCTTGCCTTTGGCGAGATTATCAAGAACATCTTTAATGCGGTATATCTGGGCATCGACTCCCGCGGGCTGCATTTTTCTATGAGCGATTCGGCCTCCCTGGGCCTTGGGGCGGATGGCAAGGTGCTCATCAACGGGGCCATTGGCATTACCGGCATTACCAAGGTATCCAGTTTTACCGCCGGCATTTTTCTGGTGCTGATTACGCTGTTTGTGGTGCTTAACCTCATCCATTCCCGCGCGGGGCGGGCTATCATGTCCATCCGCGACAACCGTATTGCTGCCGAAGCTACCGGCATCAATGTAACCAAGTATAAGCTGATGGCCTTTATTACCTCGGCGGTGTTTGCCGGCATGGCAGGGGTGCTCTATGCCCTCAACATGTCTACCGTAGTGGCCAAAAAATTTGATTACAATACCTCCATCCTGGTGCTGGTGTTTGTGGTGCTGGGCGGCATGGGCAATATCCGTGGTTCGATTGTTGCGGCCGCGGCGCTTACCGTCCTGCCCGAGCTGCTGCGCGCTATGGCCGATTACCGCATGCTCATCTATGCCGTGCTGCTGATTTTTATGATGATCTTTAACCAGAGCCCCCAGATGCTGGCGGCGCGCGAGCGGCTGCTTGGCTTTATACGGCGCGGTAAAAGGCTGGCCGGCAAAAAAGGGGAGGTGTAACGCATGGCCTTGCTTGAAGTAAAAGATTTGGGCATTGTGTTTGGCGGCCTGCAGGCAGTGTCCAGGCTGAACCTCACCATCGAAAAAGGGCATCTCTACGGCCTGATCGGGCCCAACGGCGCGGGAAAAACCACCGTATTCAATATGCTTACCGGGGTCTATCGCCCCACCGAGGGCTCGATTATGCTGGACGGCGAGAACATTGCCGGCCAGCGCCCCGCCCACATCTGCCAAAAGGGCATTGCCCGCACCTTCCAGAACATCCGGCTGTTCCAGGACCTCACCGTGCTGGACAATGTCAAGGTGGGCCTGCACAACCAGATGCGGTACAATATGTGGAGCGGCATTTTGCGGCTGCCGGCTTACCGCGCGGGCGAGCGGCGGATGAACGAGCGGGCCATGGAGCTGCTTAGGATATTTGACCTGGACGGCGAGGCCGCCCTCAAGGCCTCCAGCCTGCCCTACGGCAAGCAGCGCAAGCTGGAGATCGCCCGGGCGCTGGCCACCAGCCCCAAGCTTTTGCTGCTGGACGAGCCGGCCGCCGGCATGAACCCCAACGAGACTGCCGAGTTGATGAACACCATCAAGGCGGTGCGGGAGCGGTTTGGCATCGCCATCCTGCTGATCGAGCACGACATGAGCTTTGTAATGGGCATCTGCGAGCAGATCACCGTGCTGGACTACGGCCGGGTGATCGCCGCCGGCACCGGCGAGGAGATTCGCCAAAACCCCAAGGTCATTGCGGCGTATCTGGGAGGGGATTGATATGGGAGAGATGCTTTCGGTTAAGGGGATCAACGTATTTTACGGCTCGATCCACGCCATCAAGGACGTGACCTTCCAGGTAAACGAGGGCGAGATCGTCACCCTCATCGGGGCCAACGGCGCGGGCAAAACCACCACCATGCACGCCATTTCCGGCCTGATGCGGCCCAAAACCGGCTCGATCGAGTTTATGGGCCAGCCCATCCACACGGTGGAGGCCCACAAGATCATCCGGCTGGGGCTTGCCCAGGTGCCGGAGGGCCGGCGGGTGTTCAGCCGGCTTACCGTGCAGGAAAACCTGGAAATGGGCGCCTACATCCGGCGGGACGGCAAGGAGGCGGTTGCCAGGGACTACGAGATGGTGTTTGAGCTGCTGCCCCGCCTTAAAGAGCGCCGCCGCCAGCAGGCGGGCACCCTGTCGGGGGGCGAGCAGCAGATGCTTGCCATTGGCCGCGCGCTGATGTGCAAGCCCCGGATGCTGCTTTTGGACGAACCCTCGATGGGCCTGTCGCCCCTGCTGGTCAAGGAGATCTTCCACATCATTGCAAACGTAAAAAAAGACGGCGTGACCGTGCTTTTGGTGGAGCAAAACGCCAAGATGGCGCTGGAAATTGCCGACCGCGCCTATGTGCTGGAGACCGGCCGCATCACCATGGAGGGCCCCGCGGCCGACCTGATGGCCCGGGACGAGGTGCGTAAGGCTTATTTGGGCGGGTAAAGCAGGGCAGTGCTTATGAAACGGCAGGGCCCCGCCCCTTTGGCCGGCTGGATTCTTCGGCAGTTTCATAAAAAAGCGTCAAAAGGGAAACAGCCGGTAAAGAGGCTGTTTCCCTTTTGCTTTGCAGCCGGCCAAAGGGGCGGTGGGGGCGTCTCTCTTTTTGGTGCAGAAAATAAGAGGAAAAAACCGGGACGATGTATTATACTGAAAACCGTTGGAGGGATGCACAGCATGGAATGGATCGAACGGCTGAACAACGCGATACGCTATATCGAGGAGCATCTTACAGATGAGCCGGATTATGAGCGGCTTGGGCAGATTGCCTGCTGCTCATCCTATCACTTTCAGCGGATGTTCGCTTATATGGCAGGCGTGCCCTTGTCGGAATACATCCGCCGCAGAAAGATGTCCCTTGCTGCTGCGGACCTGCAGGCAGCAGGTATGAGGATCCTTGACGCCGCGCTGAAATACGGGTATAGCTCTCCCACTGCGTTCAACAGGGCATTCCAGTCCGTCCACGGTATCCCTCCGTCTGCCGTAAAAAAGGAAGGGGTCGTTATAAAATCCTTTCCGGCGCTCACCTTTGCCATCACAATTAAAGGAGTGGAAGAAATGAACTACCGGATCGAGAAAAAAGAGGCGTTCCGCATTGTGGGCGTATCCGTGCCGCTTTATAAGGAAATCGAAAAAAACTTTGCGGTCATCCCTCAGAAATGGCAGGAGATTGCCCAAAACGGTACGCTGCAAAGGCTGGTTGGCATGATGGATAGGCCGCCGATGGGGGTGCTTGGCGTAAGCACCTGCAACGATACCGAGCCCTGGCGCTATTACATTGCGGTATCCAGCTCGCAGCCGCAGGGCGGGCTGGAGGAGTTTGTGGTGCCGGCGGCCACCTGGGCCGTCTTTCCGGGACGGGGCACGAATCAGTCTATCCAGGAGCTGGAGCAGCGCATCATAACCGAGTGGGTGCCAAGCTCGGGCTATGAGTATGGCAATGCTCCGGATGTGGAGGTATACCTGAATCCAGACCCGCAGAATGCGGAATACGAGGTCTGGATTCCCGTAGTAAAAAAGTAGCGCAGGCAAAACCGGGACGCCCTCTTTTTGAGGGCGTCCCGGCGTTTTTTGTATTGCGGCGGTGCTTTGCCCGCTGTACGGCACGCCATCCCCGCCCCCCGCGGCGGGGGCGGCCGGGGGGCTATTCCTCGTCGGCAAACAGCCGCAGGTACCGCTGCGGGTCGTAACCGGCGGCCTTTTGCAAAGCGCCGGCCAGGGTATCGCCGGCGGCGTGCAGGGCATCCATTTCCACATCTGCCGTTACCCGGCCCCGGTGCAGGATGACGGCCCGGTCCAAAAACGGTTCCGCTTCTTCGACGTAATGGGTGGCCAGCAGGATGGTTTCACCTCCGTGCAGGCTGCCCGCCAGCAGCTTAAGAAAATCCCTTCGGGTAAGCAGGTCCTTGCCCAAAAAGGGCTCGTCCATCAAAAGATACTGCGCGTGCTTGGCCATGCCGGCTGCTACCTCCACCTTGGCCCGCTGCCCGGTGGACATTTTTTTGATCCTCTGCCGCGGGTCAATCTCAAAAAATTCCAGCAGCTTGCGGTAGCGGCCCGTATCAAATCGGAGGAAGAACCGGGCCAGAAATTCCGCGTACTCCGCCGGGTTCATCGCGGGGAAATAACTGCCCTCGCCGGTTATGTAGGCCAGCCGGTGGTACATCCTTTGAGGGGGCTGTCCATCAAACAGTACCCGGCCCGCAGTCATACAGGCCAGCCCGGCCGCAGCCCGCAGCAGGGTGGTTTTGCCGGCCCCGTTTTCGCCTAAAAGGCCTACCACCTGCCCGTCCGGGATGGTAAGGCTGGTGGCAAACAGCCCCTTGCCCAGCTTTTCGCGGTCCTTTGCCAGCGGGCCGCAGCCGTACAGCTTTTCGGCGTTTTCCAATACAATCACTGCAACGCCACCTCCTGCTTGCTCCAGAGATAGGGGTTTGCACGCAGCATCTCGCCGCCGTAGGGGTCATTTTGCCCAAAACAGCAGCTACGGCGGGATACCGCTCTTAGGGGGAAGCTGCGCCAAGCGTCCTGCCGCCAGTCGCCGGCCAGAATGCCCTCGTACAGCCGCTGCCCCTGCTGCCATACCGCTATGCTCACCTCGCCGGCAAGGTACTGGCCTTCCTCCAAAAGGCCGGCGGGCGGCTGGTCGGCCGCGCTGGGCAGCCGCTGCTGTACCGTTACTAGCCGGGTGCCGGCCTCGTTGAATCCCGCGCCCAGAAACCGTGCAGCGGCGCCGGCATCGGCCAGGCGCAGCAGCTCCTTTGCGGCAAACCGCCCGTCCTTCAGGCGCAGAGCTGCGGCACAGCTCTCGAGCCAGGGCTCGCCGTCCGGCACCGCCTCGCCAAACGGGTAGAGAACCAGCCCCAAGTCCACGTGGCTTGTCTTGACCGGGCTGCAAAAATGCACCTCGCAGTCGCTTTGCCCCTCATCCAGGGCCAGCAACAGGGCCTCGTCGGTTTTTTCACCGGCCTCGTTTAAGGCGAGGGCGGTCAAGGTGTCCTGCCGGCGCAGCACCAGCACCGCGCTGTCCGCTCCCGCCGGGGCCGCGCCCAGCAACGTCCCCCGCAGGGTGGCGGCAAGGCTCACCGCGCCGACCGGGTGGGAGTAATCCACAAGCTCCAGGCCGGTGCCGGCGGCCTGCACGGCCGAAACATCGGTTGAGCTGCCCCACCGGTTGATGCAGAACACCTCTGTCTCGCCGTTTGCGGTGATGGCAAAAAACTCCTGCCGCCCGGCCCGAGTGCGCCAGCTTCGCCAGGAGAGGCTCTGCGAGAGGGAATAGGCCGCTTGATCCGCCTCGCTGGCGCCCTCGCCCGGCGGGCAGAGCTGCCAGGTCTGCGGGCCGGTACCCTCCATCCGCATGCTGTCGCTGCGCAGAACAAACCGCCCGCCCTCCGGGGCGGCACAGCGCAGGGAACTGTCGAACACCACCAGGTCCCGGCCGGCCGCGCCCCAGGCGTAAACATAGCAGGCCAGCAGGTCGGTGGTGATCTCATAGCATGGGCGGCCGTTCTCATCGATTACCTGCCGCAGTTCGCTGGTGTTGGCGTCCGGTGCGGGCTGAAGGGCGACCGAGTCGTAAAAGCCGCCGGAAAGGGGCTCGGTATCCTCCCGGCAATGTGCATCGAACCGGTTCTGTACCCCCGCCCCGGTCACTGTAAACGCAATCTCAAAGGTATTGTCTTGCACCGTGCCCTCGAGGGCCACATCGCCAAGCGCCGCCCGCTCGCCCGCAAGGTCGCGCAGGCGCATGCCGCTGCGGCCGGCCAGCGCAAAGAGGGCGCCGTACCACAAAACCAGTCCCGCACAGATCAAGGCCAGCAGCACCGCCAGCGCGCGGTAGGGCATGAAGGCTTTTTTCATCTGTTTTACGCCCCTTTCTCAAAGGTTTTCCGCCCGCGCAAGGCTGCGCAGGGCGCTGGCCCAGGCTGCCGCGGCAAGGGCCAATTGAACCAATAGGAGCAGCAGCTCGTTTGGCTGCCGCACCGGTCCAAAGGAGAAGAGCATGAGCTGCCGAAAAAGGGCGTTTAAGCAGAGCAGCACCGATACCGCCAGCAGTATGCCGTGCGCCAGCCGCATCAGACCCTGGCGCATGCACATCGCCTGCAAACAGCTTACCATGGCCAGCAGGTGTGCAGCAAACAGCAGGGTAGCAAGCGGGGTCAGCGGCAGCAAAAGACGCATCCAGCCTGCACGCGCCATGCTTAAAAACAGGCCATTGTGCAAAAATGGGGTGGCGGCCTGCCAACTTTGCAGGGTACTGCCAAGGACGCTAAACCGGGCCGCCGTTTTGCTGTCCCACGCCAAAACCGCAAAACGGTCCAGTGCGCAGAGCGGTGTGTAGAGCAGCATGTTCCAGAGCGCGGTGGCCGCGATCACGGCGCAGATCGCCAAAAGCCCGCTTAAAACTCCGGCAGCAAACACCGCGCCGCGCGGCCCCGGCAGGGTCATGAGGGTGTAGATGCTTTTGGAGCGCCCGTTCTGCCGCGCTGTTACCGCAAAATTGAGGAGAGCCGCCGCCGTAATACAAGCCGCCGGCGCCAGGAAAGATAGGCTGAAGGTGGTGAGCAGCTCGGGGGTGGAATATCCCTCGTTTAGACGCCCGGGCGAAAACTGAACCGCCAGCAGCGCAAGCACCAGCAAAAGCTGGAGGGGGCCGACCGCCAGCAGGAGAAAGGCCAGCGGCCTGCGGATGGCCCGGAGCTGGTATTCGGCAAGGGTCAAAACATTCCGCATGGGTTAGATTCCTCCTTTGCGGGCCGCCACGCCGCAAAAGCTGCGGCCCGTGTCGGCCCAAATGTATTAGCAAGATAGTACATATAGGGTAAAAAAGAGAGGGGACAATGCAGCAGCAAGGCAAAAAACAAAGAATCTAAATGCAATTTGGCCTACCGGGAGAACCGCCGCCAAGGCTAATCTTCCCACAATTCGCTGATAAGGGCGATGGCTTTTTTGTAGCTTAAATGGTTTTGGCGTGCCCTGCTTACAAACTCGCGGCAGAGGCCAAGGGTCAGCTCCTCCTCAATGCGGGCAAAAATTTCGGGAGTGATGCGCACCGTGCTGGGGCGGTTTCCCTCGGTAACCACATAGCCCTCCTCCTCCATCAGGCGGTAGGCTTTTTGTACCGTATTGGGATTTACATTGGCCTGTACCGCAATCTCGCGCCGGCTGGGCAGCACGTCGCCGTCCTGCGCGCCGCCGCATAGAATCTGCTGCTTTACATACTCTGCTAATTGCAGGTAAACCGGCTGGCGGCCGTCGAGCGCAAGATGGTCAAAGGCGATCATGGGGCTCCTCCTTTCTTTGGGCGTTGGGGGCGGCACTTGGGCGCGCCTTAGAGGAAACAGCCTGTGTACCAATGCCATAATACATTTGCTTGTGCGTATTATAGCATTAGTACGCCTGAGACGCAAGAGGGTTTTGCAAAAAATAAAGCGCCGCCTGCCGTTTTGGTGCAGGCGGCGCCGCGCTATCGGCCGGGCCGGCAAAAGCCTTTGGTTTCCCGGCTGCCACGGGAAGGGGCGCCGGCCTTTCTTTGCGGCGCGGATAAGCCCGGGGCCGGAAAAGGGCGGCAGGCGGCCGGGTATCCGGGCGCTCGGGGCGGGGGCGATAGCCCAAGAAGAAGCATTTAGGGCAGGGAGCGCGGGGCGTGAGAGCCGCCCTTGCCCGTGGCGCGGGCCTTTTCGATGGATTCCTCAATGGCAAAGGCTCCGTTGAGGTGGTCGTAGAGCAAAAACTGCGCCAAAAACAGGATGTACCAAACCCCCAGCACCGGCAAAAGCAAAAGGGTCCAAGGGGCAAACAGGATCATTACGGCCAGGTAGGCCATTTCCAGCAGCCCCACCCCCATCGCCCGCGCAAAGTGCCGGATGCAAAACAGCAGGCAATTGCGCAGCCGTACCAGGCTTTTTTGCCGGAACAATACCAACTGCGGCCAGTACACGGTAAGGATCATCAAAAACAGTAGGACGGAAAAAAGGAATAGGCAAACCGTGCCAAGGCTGGGAGCTACCCGCGCCCACCAGAACAGATGGCACATAAAGGCGTACAGCCCGCAAAAAAGGCCCATTACTGCACCGGGCAAAAGGCTGTCGCGCCAGTTTGTTTTCCAGGCTGCGCGCCAGTTGGCCCACCAGCCGCCGGAGGCATCCCGCAACGCCCGCATGACCGAATCCACCAGGCAGGACCAAAAAGGCCCAAACACTGCCCCGCCCACAAGGCAGCAGGGAAAAAGCAGCAGCAGGCTGGAGGAAAGCAACGAGACTGCGATGCCCGCGGCCAGCGGCAGCGCGCCCAGCAGGGTTAACAGGTTGATGCGCAGCCACCGGCCGGCGTGCAGTGAGAGTAGCTGCTTATACCGGTTAAAGCCGGTCTGGCGCACCTTTGGGTCGTATAAGGGGTCCTCGGCAATAAATAGCCCCATTTCAAATCCCCTCCTTTTGCAGCCGTTCCCATAAAAGGCCGCATTCTTCCATGTGCTGGGCGCCATGGCCGGGTGCAAAGCTACGCCGGGCCAGCCAAAGCCCGTCGGCCTCAAGCCAGCCCTCCTCCAGGGCCCCGTACTCGGCGTTAAAGCCCTCGGGGTCTTCTAAAAGGAAAAAATAGCTGTCGCAGGCGCTTAAATCCGCCATCAGCTTTACCTCCGAGGCGTAGGCATAGGTGGCGTCCTGCCCTTCAGAAAAGATGTATTGGTTCAACTGTACCACTACCCGGCCGTCCCCGTTGCAGTCGGCTCCCAGGAGCTCCAGCCGCTCTTGCCAGCGCACGGCCTCCTCCTCCGGGAGAGGGCTCTGCCCGATATAGGATAGCTGGTAATCCGGCCGCACCTGGGTTGCTGCGCCCCAAACAAGGTTTGCTATAACCAGCGCCAGCGCTATGCCGATCAGCAGCGGCCATTTATGGTAGTCCCACCAGTTGCGCCACGCCTCGCGCCGGGTAAGGGCCTTATGCTCCTCGGGCCGTACATCCCGGTATTTCCATTTAAGATACTCACTGGCCATCTTTGGATGCTCCTTCCTTCTCTTTCAAGGCGTCAATATGCCCGGCTTATGGGGAATCCGAATATCCGGCCACCCAGCTTGCTGCGCTTTCCCTCCCTGCGGCTGGGCCCGTGCAGCGAATTCCCGGTGAATCAAGCTTTCTTTTGGCCCGTTGCTTCCTTATTTCGCTGCCGTTTTCGCGGGGGGCTCAAAACGTCGCGGCCCTGCGCTTTATACCGCTCACTCCCGGGTGGTGCCGCCGACGGCATAGCTTACCGGCAGGCACACCAGGCTGGGCAGGTTGCTGCGGTCCTCCCGCAGCAGCAGGTCCACGCAGGTCTCGGCCAGCCGGCCGACAGGCTGCACAACGGTAGAGCAGCAGTATTCCCCGGTGGCAAACCGGCGGATGCCGTCAAACCCGATTATCTGCACATCCCCGGGTACCCGCAGGCCCAGCTCGGCCAGCATGGCCCGCACCTTGCAGGCTAGCTCGTCGTTGACACAGAAGATGCCGTCATATTCCAGCCGGCCCTCGTGCAGGTGATTGGCCAAAAACCGACGGAAGGGCTCGTAGCCGTCCTCGTCCCGCAGGCGCAGCTCGGCGAACTCCACCCCATGCTGGCGGCAGGCCGAGGCAAACCCGTCCCCCCGCTTGTCCGGCTCGCCCGGTATCCCGGAGCCGATGCGCAAAAACAGCGGCCGTTTGCAGCCAAGGGCCAGCAGCTTTTCGGCCGCGAGCTGCCCGCCGCCAAAGTTGTCGGACGCGACGCAGGGTACGCTGGGGCTGAAATATCGGTCGATGCTTACATAGGGAAGCTGCGGGTCCACCGTAAGGTCGGGGGTGTAGGTAAGCCCAATAATGCCGTCCACCTTGTTCTGCTGCACCATCTGGATGCACCGCTGCTCGGCCTCGGGATCTGAGGCGGTCAGTGAGAGCAGTACCCGGTACCTTTTGGCGCTCAATACCTGGCACAGCTCCTGCGCGAGCGACGAAAAAAACGGCCCTGTGATGCTGGGCAGGATTAGCGCAACCGTAAAGGTGCGCCGGGCCTTGAGCCCCCGCGCATAGCTGTTTACCTGGTAGCCCAGCTTTTGGGCCGCCCGCTCTACCCGGCGGCGGTATTCCTCGCCCACCGGCAGCTCATTGAACACCTTGGATACGGTGCCCAGCGCTACCCCCGCCTCGCGGGCCACGTCCTTCATGGTGGGCGCGCCGCCCTGCTGTTTCATGCCCTGTCACTCCTTATCAAAGCCGGCATAAGCCCTGCGCTTGTTTTTTGGGCCGCGCGTGGGTTTCAGCCACCGTTTCATGAAATTATTTGTGTGGTTTCTATTATAATCGTGAAACGTTCTGTTGCAAGCCCTTTTGCAAAAATACTCTTAAAAAGCGAGTAAAATGTGAAAACGCACAACAAAAAGCCGCATTACTTGTGCATAAAAGATAATTTTGGACTTTGTTCATAAAAAGGATTGACAGCGAGCTTTTTGCGGCTTATCCTGGTAACAATGGTTCGTGTAACGTTTCACAGTGGCGACCCAGATTGAGCAACAGCTCGGCCATCCGGCGGCGCTCGTGGTTTTCGCAAAAGCCGCGGCAGGGGCGGGCCGCGCTGGCCCAAGTTGCGCAATAGCTCGGAAATCCGGTAGCGCTCCTGGTTTTCGCAAAACCCGTGGCAGAGGCGGGCCGCGCTGGCCCAAGTTGCGCAACAGCTCGGAAATCCGGCGGCGCTCCTGGTTTTCGCAAAAGCCACGGCAGGGGCGGACCGTGCTGGCCCAAGTTGCGCAACAGCTCGGCCATCCGGCGGCGCCCCTGGTTTTCGCAAACCCGCGGCAGAGGCGGGCCGCAATGAAGCAAACGAACCAAACCGTTCCCCCATCCACCGCACCCGCACCTTTTCCAAAATCCAACAACAGGAGTGAGCTGCAATGGCAAAAACAACCCTCATGGCCGGGGCTGGCCCGGCGGCCGCCGCCGCAGCCCGGCCGGTCCGGCCGGGCAAGTCCCTTGGACAGCGCATCCGCGAGAATTGGCAGATGTACCTGCTGCTGCTGATCCCGGTGGCGCTTACCCTCATCTACAAGTACATCCCCATGTACGGCATCCAGATCGCCTTCCGCGATTTCAAGGCAAGCCTTGGCTATGCCGGCAGCGAATGGGTGGGCTGGTACTGGTTCAAGCGGTTTTTCAGCGCGCCCACCTGCTGGCGCATGATCAAAAACACCGTGCTCATCAGCCTGTACAGCCTTTTGTGGGGCTTTCCCATCCCCATCTTCCTCTCGCTGATGATCAACCAGCTGCGGCATCCCAAATTCAAGCGGGTGGTGCAAACGGTGCTCTACGCGCCGCACTTTATCTCCATCATGGTCATCTGTGGTATGCTGCGCATCTTTTTAAGCCCGTCGGGCGGGCTGCTCAACCTGCTTTTGGGCTCCAGCGTCGATTTCCTCACCGAGTCCAGCGCCTTCCGCACCATCTATGTTGTCTCGGGCGTCTGGCAGGACGCCGGCTGGGGCTGCATCATCTACCTGGCCACCCTGGCCAACATAGACCCCGGCCTGTACGAGGCCGCCAAGGTGGACGGCGCATCCATCTTCCAGCGCATCCTCCACATCGACATCCCGGCCCTGATGCCCATGGCGGTGCTCAACCTCATCATGGCGGCCGGCGGGCTGATGAACGTCG
Organism: uncultured Oscillospiraceae bacterium; assembly: GCA_910578965.1. GTDB lineage: Bacteria > Bacillota > Clostridia > Oscillospirales > Ruminococcaceae > UBA7177. Next base: position 6,110 of record CAJTSP010000015.1, on the reverse strand, counting down.
GGTTTGAAAAGGTCTGGCTGTTGCAGACCGACCTCAACAAGGCCGCCTCGGACGTCATCGCCGTCTATGTGTACGAGCAGGGCATCCAAAGCGCCAAGTACAGCTATTCCACCGCGGTGGGGCTGTTCAACACGGTGGTCAACATCGCCCTGCTGCTCATTGTAAACAAGATCGCGTCCAAAGCCTCGGACGTCGAGTTTATGTAAGGAGGGGCCAGGCAATATGACAGCTATCAACAAAAAGGCCCGCGGCATGTCGGACAAAACCAGCGAGGCCATCCTCATCGGCATCTGCGCCATCGTACTGCTGCTGGTGGCCTACCCGCTTTATTATGTGGTGGTCGCCTCCTTCTCGGACCCCTACGAGGTCTATGCCGGCAAAACCTTCCTGTTGCCCAGCGGCTTTACGCTGGAGGGCTACAAGTCGGTCTTTCTCAACGACGGCATTGTCTCGGGCTTTTTCAACTCGGTCAAATACACGGTCATCGGCACCATCTTTTCGGTGGTCATGCTTTACATCACCGCCTACCCCCTGGCCCAGAAGGACCTGCCCGGCCGCAAGTTTATCAGCCTGTTTTTCCTCATTACCATGTACTTTGGCGGCGGGCTGGTGCCCACCTACTTAGTGGTCAAGCAAACCGGCCTTGTGGGCAGCATGTGGTCCCTCTTTCTGCCCGGCGGCGTGGGGGTGGGCAACATGATCATCGTGCGCAACTACTTCCAAAACAGCATCCCGCACGACCTGCTTGAGGCCAGCCGGATCGACGGCTGCAGCAAGCTGCGCACCTTTATCAAGGTGGTCATCCCGCTCTCGATGCCCATTTTGGCCGTGATGGTGGTCTTTTCGATGGTGGCCTACTGGAACGACTGGTTCACCGCCCTGATCTATCTGGGCGGCCAGGGCTCCCCGCTGCCGCTGGTGATGCGCAACATCCTCATCAAGAGCAGCGCCACCGCCAGCCAGGCCTCCACCATCTCGGGCGGCTACGCCGAGCTGAACAAGCTTACCGAGCTGCTCAAGTTCTGCTCGATGATCGTGGCAGCCCTGCCCATGCTCATTGTCTACCCGTTTGTGCAGAAATACTTTGAAAAAGGCTTTATGGCCGGCGCGGTCAAGGGCTGATGAAAGGAGGACGCATCATGAAACGGTCAACAAAACAAAAGGCCTGCGGCCTTCTGGCCGGCGGCCTGCTGCTGGCCCTCCTGCCCGGCTGCAGCGGCGGGCTGGTCAGCAATGTCAACAACGGCACCATCAACCCCAATACCGACCAGACCGAGTTTGACATCATGGGCGGCATGTCTGCCCTCTCGGCCGGCTACGACGGTCATGAGGTGCTGGACGCTTTGCAGGAAAGCGCCGGCGTCACGATCCACTGGGAGACCATGAGCGACTCGCTGGCCGAGCAGGTCAACATCCGCATCACCGGCGGCCAGCTTCCGGACGCCTTTATGGGGGTGGGCTTTTCCAACTACGACATCGCCCGCTACGGCGACGACGGCACCTTTTTGGACCTGACCCCCTACCTTACCCCGGAGATCATGCCCAACCTCTGCAAGGTGCTGGACGCCCACCCCGAGATCCGGGCCGCCATCACCATGGAGGACGGCGGCATCTACGGCCTGCCCTCGGGCGAGCAGATGACCACCGCCGGCATCGGCGCGCCGATGGACGAGGCTTTCTCGATCTTCTCGGTGCCGCAGTACAGCATGATCAACAAGGCCTGGCTGGACGAGCTGAAGCTGCCCATGCCCACCAGCCTGGACGAGCTGCACGATGTGCTCAAGGCCTTTAAGGACAACGATATGTCGGCCAAATACTACGGCAACGCGGCGGGCACCACCATCCCCATGACCACCGGCTTTGATGAATGGTGCTGGGGCCAGAACATCTTTTATTCCGGCTTTGGCTTTACCAACTGGCCCAACGACGTCATCAACGACATCCATCTGCGCAGCGACGGCAAGGTCGAATTTGTCTGCACCACCGACGCCTACCGCGACTGCATCACCTATTTCCACGACTGGTACGCCGAGGGCCTGATGGACGTCGAGATGTTCAGCCAGAGCGACAGCCAGCTCATCGCCAAGTGCCAGCAGGGGTATGTGGGGGTTTCCACCTGGTGGTACATCGAGGAATTAATGGGAGACTACGCCAAGGACTATGTATTCCTGCCGCCCCTCACCGGCCCCAAGGGTACCCAGTACGAGGGCACCTGCGGCGTCACCATCCGCCCGGGCACGCCCATCAGCTCGGGTCAGCTCAACATTACAAACAAGTGCCAAAGCCCCATCAACCTGCTCAAATTCTTTGACCAGTGGTACGAGGGCGAGACCGTGATGCAGTTGCAATACGGGCCGATTGGCGTATTCTTTACCGGCAAGGACGACAAGGGCATGTGGCTCTCGATCAGTGACGAGGAGGCCCGCGAAAAGTACGGCAAGAGCGGTGGCGAGCTGCGCAACGTCTACGAGGTGTACGGCCCCAAGCTGGTGCTGGCCGAGTATTACAACGAGGTCTTTTACATGGAGCCCCGCGCCATCGAGCGGCTGACCGACCTGGACGAATCCTGGATGCCCTATGTCAAGGATACCACCTTCTACCCGGTGGACTGCGTGTTTACCGGCATGGAGATGGAAACCATCGACTGGCACAAGCCCGACCTTGAAAGCGCGGTGCGCGAGCAGGAGGGCCTGTGGATCAAGGAGGGCGGCCCCACCGACGCCGAGTGGGAAGCCTACAAGCAGCGTTTGGTGGACAAATGCGGACTCAACGACCTGATCATCGCCTACCAGGACGCCTACGACCGGTACGCCCAAACCCGGTAATCCAAATTTTTTCCATCCCGCCCTGCCGCAGTCTTGACATACAGGCTGCGGCAGGGCAAAATAGACTAAGAAGCTGTACCAATAGCCGCTGCGCACATCGGCTATTGGTACCTCTTCTGAGGAGAGGAGCGACCCATGACCAGCCCAAAACTGCAGCAGGCCCGGGATTTTGAGGCCCGGTACGGCCCGCATATCCCCGATGCCGAGCGCCCGGCCTTTCACGCCACCCCCACCATCGGCTGGATGAACGACCCCAACGGTTTTTCGGTTTACAAGGGCGAATGCCACCTTTTTTACCAGTACCACCCCTTTTCCAACGAGTGGGGGCCGATGCACTGGGGCCACCTGAAAACCCGCGATTTCCTGCACTGGCAGCGGCTGCCCGCCGCCCTTGCGCCGGATGAGGCATACGACGCCGCGGGCTGCTTTTCGGGCGGGGCGGCCGAGCTGCCGGACGGCCGGCAGCTACTGATGTACACCGGCGTGCAGCGCGAGCGCACCCCCGAGGGCTTTTTGCAGGAGATCCAAACCCAGTGCATCGCCATCGGGGACGGGCTGGACTACGAAAAGGTCGGCCAAAACCCGGTGCTGGACGCCAAAGACCTGCCCGAGGGCGGCAGCCGGATCGATTTCCGCGACCCCAAGGTCTGGCGGGGGGAGGACGGGGCGTATTACGCCGTGATCGGCAACCGCACCCGGGACGGCAGCGGCGCCATCCTGCTCTACCAAAGCGCGGACGGCTGCCGGTGGCGCTTTGTGCGCACCCTGGACGCCTGCCAAAACCAGTACGGCCGCATGTGGGAATGCCCGGATTATTTTGCGCTGGGCGGCAAGCAGGTTTTGCTTACCAGCCCGCAGGAGATGACCCCCATCGGCCTGGAGTTCCACGCCGGCAACGGCACCCTCTGCCTGATGGGCCATACCGCGCCGGACGGCGGCTTTGTGCGCGAGCGGGTGCAGGCGGTGGATTACGGCCTGGATTTTTACGCCCCCCAAACCCTGCTTGCCCCGGACGGCCGGCGGATCATGATTGGCTGGATGCAGAACTGGAGCACGGTGGGGGCAAAGCCGGATCACTGCCGGTGGTTTGGCCAGATGAGCCTGCCGCGCGAGATTTCGGTGCAAAACGGGCGGCTGGCTCAGCAGCCGGTGCGGGAGCTGGAGAGCTGCCGCGGCCCGGCGGTGGTGCACCACCACATCCTGGTCAGCGGCGAGACCAACCTGCCCGGCATTGCGGGCCGGGTGCTGGATATGACCGTCCAGATCCGGCCGATGGGGCAGGGCTCCTACCGGTGGTTCCGGGTGCACCTTGCCAAGGACGGCGAGCACGATACCATCCTGCGCTATAAGCCGGACGAGAGCGTCTTGAAAATCGACCGCACCCGCAGCGGCCTGCCGCACGACATTGTAAATACCCGCAGCTTTTTGGTGCGCCCGCGCGGCGGGGAGCTCAAGCTGCGGATCATCCTGGATCGGTTCAGCGTCGAGGTGTTTGTAAACGACGGCGAGCAGGCGGCCAGCGCGGTGATCTATACCCGGCAGGAGGCCCAGGCCATCACCTTTGAGGCGGAGGGCCAGCTTTTGATGGATGTGGAAAAATACGACCTTGTGCTGTAACGCCCGGCCCGCCCGCGGCAAAGCGGCGGCGAGATAAGAAAACAAAGGCTCCAAATAAAATTCGATCCATCGAAAATTCGCTGGGCGGCCACAGTCGCAAGGAAGGGAAGCGCGGGAATCCTTGGTGGATTCCGAGCTTTCCTGACGCAGCGGATGCGGTTGCCCAGTAGAATTTGCGGCTTTGTTTTTTTGTTGAGTCGCCGCTAAGGCGGGGTCAGCCGGCGCTTTATAAAAAACAAACGCATTGCCTGGTAGGCCGCCTTGGCTTTGCCGGGGGATGCAAAAGCGAAGGGATGATGCAGCATGGCAAACGCGCGCTTTGACGTGGTGGCTCTGGGCGAGCTGCTGATCGACTTTACCGAAAATGGCCGGTCCGGCCAGGGTAACCCCTTGTTTGAGGCAAACCCCGGCGGCGCGCCCTGCAACGTGCTGGCTATGCTTACCAAGCTGGGCTGGCGCTGCGCCTTTGTGGGCAAGGTGGGGAAGGACATGTTTGGCCGGCAGCTTGCGGCGGCGACCGGTGAGGCCGGTATCTGCATGGATCATCTTGTATTTGACCAAGAGGTGCGTACGACCCTTGCCTTTGTACATACCCTGCCGGGCGGCGACCGGGATTTTTCTTTTTACCGCAGCCCGGGGGCGGACATGATGCTTACCGAGCAGGAGCTGCCGCTCGAGGTCATCGCTGGTTGCCGTATCTTCCATTTTGGCACCCTTTCCATGACCCATCCGGGGGTGCGTGCGGCCACCTGCCGCGCCGTTGCCTGTGCCAAGCAGGGTGGGGCGCTCATCTCGTTTGACCCCAATCTGCGCCCGCCGCTCTGGCAGAGCCTCGAAGAGGCCCGTACCCAGATTTCATACGGCCTTGCGCACTGTGACATCCTCAAAATTGCCGACAACGAGCTGGAATTTATGACCGGTGAAACCGATTTTGGCAAGGGCGCGGCTATGCTGCGGCAGCGGTACCCCAACATCCGGCTGCTTAACGTTACTGCCGGGGCCGAGGGCAGCCATGCCTTTTATGAGGGCCTGCGGGTTTTCGTGCCGGCCTGCAAAAAAGGCGGGGTCGTGGAAACCACCGGCGCAGGCGATACCTTCTGCGCCTGCGTGCTGGGCTTTGTGCTGGAGCACGGCTTGAAGGGCCTCGCCGAGGGGCAGTTGGCCGAGATGCTCGGCTTTGCCAACACCGCGGCCTATCTGGTCACCACCAAAAAGGGCGCCATCCGCGCCATGCCCACCCCGCAGCAGGTGCGCCAGTGCCTTGGCTGAGGGCGGCGCCGCTTCTGTTTTTTCACAGGCTAAACCGTTTTGCCCGGCCTCTTTTTGAAGGCCCGCCCGTTACCGGGCCGGCCGCGGAATGGCCGTTTGCCGGCTTGGATGCCAGCCAACGGGGCAGGCAATAGCATCCGCAGCCAAGGGGCTGCAAAACCCCCTCCGTGCTTTTTATTGCACAGCAGTGAAAAGCACGGAGGGGGTTTTTTGTGGCTGTATGGGCTGTAGCGGGAGCAAAAGCGGAGCTTTTTATGGGGAAATCGGCTTGCGGCCTCTTTGCCGGCTATGTAAAGGTACAAAAACAGACTTAAAAACCGGCGGATTTTCCCGGCCGGGGTACTTGACAGCCGGATATAAAATGGATATAATACAATTATTATAAAAATTGTGTACAAT